>JAGCYQ010000088.1 GCA_017960765.1 Treponema sp. | reverse complement strand
TTAAGTTTTTAACAGGCTGACAGCCTGATTTCAGTTGTTAAGAAATACTTTACAACTGGATTCCGAAATTAGACGCGAACTGCTTGATGTCAATCCCGCGCTCTTTAGCAAGGTTCATTGCGGTCTGCCTCAAGTCACCTTCGCTTTTGCCAGAAACCATTTCCTGCATTTTCTGATATGCCTGCGGGTTCTGCTTCATCATCTGGCTCATTCTGTTCTGCAACTGCTGCTGGAGTGCCCCCATCGGGTTGCTTAGCATTTGAAACGGATTCATTTAACCCTCCTAATATTCTCTCTATGTTTGAAAGCTTTTTGTTGACCTCCGCAAAAAGGTCATCCTTCGGTTCCTGGACAGATTCCTCTATGGAGTAGCACAGGAACTCCGACAGGCCGTTGTTGCCTAGTTTCTTCAGGTAAAGCTTGCCCGTGTTCGTGTCTGCAAAAATGTTGTATGAAAGCGGCTCAATCATGGCTGCCTTAGCCTCGTCAATGCTTGTTACGAAGCGGCAGTTAATCTGGGGAGCCTGCGGCTGATGCGGAGGCGGGAACTGCACGTATGGCTGCGTGTACGCCTGCTGCGCATTGCGGAAATAGAAGTCATTTACCGGGTTCATCTGATATGGTTGCATTGCTTCCTCCTTACGGGAATACAATACCACCGCATGAACTTTGAGTGACGTAAGATTTGTCTATTTTAAGCTGATAAAAAACGCAGGAAAAAAGTATTTCATTCCATGCGCCGGATTAGGGAAATCTTTGCCCTGATTGCGCTGAGCTCATTCGTAATCACGCTCTTGCAGAATCCGAGTGTGTCCGCTATGAACCCCACGTCCTTCCTCTTCATGTAGTACATGTCGAAGACTGTCTGCTGCCTTTCGCTGAGGACAATCTTACCCAGCAGCCCGTCCACCTCGGAACGTGTTGCCGTCCTGAAGTAATCGTTGATGATTTTTACTGATTCTGACATAAAACTCTCTCACCTTTTTTATTGTTCAGATTGCCTGAAGTTTACGGCAGGAGGATTTTTTTAGCCTGAAAGTGCGCTTATCGGCATGTTTTTGAAAGAAAATTAAAAAAAAATGCTGAAATGGCGCAGATGTTCCATTTCAGCTATTGACTAATTAGAACAGATTGCTTATATTAAAAACATAATCAACTGACATTCAGGTTTGTCCATACCGAGCCGTATTGTCACAAGTGGGTTTTATTGTCGTTATCTCCGTAGTATGGGCGCAGGAAACTGCGTGGAGGTGGCGGCAATAAAGCCCATTTTTTTTATCTGAGGAGATATAAAAATACATGAACCATTCTTTTAATACAAAAGTAGCAGAACTGTATGGCCTTGAAGAAGCGATTCTTCTTGAAAATATTTATTTCTGGTGCAAAAAGAACGAAACCAACAACAAACTAACACAAGGAAAACCGTGGACATACAACACAGTCAAAGCCTTCAACTTGCAGTTCAAATATTTGTCTCCTGCCATAATTACCAGGGCATTAAAAAACCTTGCTAAATATGAATTGATAGAGGTAGGGGAATTCAATGCAAACGCTTATGACCATACGAAATGGTATTGCATAACAGACAAAGCTCGTTCCTTTTTTGAAGATTCGGATTTTGATAAAAATAAATCGGATTGCGAAAATAGTAATCCGATTTACGAAAATAGCAAATCGAATACACAAAAGTCGCAAACCAATATAACAGATATAAACACAGATAGTAATACAGATGGCAATACAGATATAAATTCTCCCGGCGGTTCGCCGGAGGGGGAAAACAAGGTCAAGCCTTGTGAAAAACCAAAGCCTAAAAAGGCGGATTCTTTTCCACAAGAATACTACGACCAGATATACCAGGCATACCTTGAGAACTACAGGAAGCTTTATCCAGACAAGGGAGATCCTGACATAATGTATGGGTATCTGAACAAGAGCATAAAAAATGCCCTAAAGACATACGGCTTTGAAAAGGTTCTTGAGGCAGTCAAGATTTCGGTAAACCACCAGTTCTTACTGGACAATGGATATCCGTTGTCCTTCATCTTCGGAAGCAAGGAATTGCCCATGCTGATTAACAGGACTTTCAGTACACAGCAGAAGTCTGGGTATACTGGCAAGCCTTTTTACAGGGGCTTTGATAAAGAAGCTCTGAACAGAAAAATATCCCTGCTTGACGGGGTGGAGGCAATTTATGAATGACGAGATAAAGACACTTAGCTTTCCGGCTTTTTCGGCCTTAAGCGTTGAGGTTGTCAAAGAGTATGACACCCAAGTGGAATGTCCGAAACACGGAATGTACAATGCACACGTAACTGTTTATTCAGACGGTGATGAATTAAAAACCAGATGCCCAAAGTGCATTGAGGAAGAGGAAGAGAGGGAAAGGGCTGAGAGGGAAAAGGCCAGAAAGATAGAGAATGACAAATACTGCCGCTCTCTTAACATACAACCTGAATATTATGACAAGATGATTTGGGATTACGAACCTAAAACTTTTTCACAGGAGAAGGCAAAGGAAGCTGTGCAGGAGCTGATAAACAACAGAACGGGCAAACTTATACTGTTAGGGGCCAACGGTGTGGGAAAAAGTTTACTGGCGAGTATTGCCACAAAATCACTGGGAGGAAGGATTTATACGATGTACGAAATCTCGACTATAATACGCCAGGCTTACACACAAAAGGCAACAAAGTCTGAGATGGAAATCGTAAAGGAACTGGCAAACCTTCCGTTCCTTGCCATTGATGAAGTGGGAAGAATTTCAAATACGGAAGCCGTTCAGAACTGGTTTTCATTCATCCTTGACCAAAGGCATACAAATAAGCTGCCGACCATGCTTACGGGCAACCTGCACTTCAGAAAGAACTGTCCAGACAACGGATGCCCAAAATGCTTTGAGAACTACTTTGACGACGACATCTTAAGCCGTCTCAGGGAAGATACAACAATCGTTTTGATGAAAGGTCCTGACAAGAGGGCAGGACAAAACTTCAAGTTCTTTGCTGAACCAGAGGAGAAAAAATCTTGATTGAAAGAATTGAAGCGTACTACGGCAAGGAACTCGGGAGCGAGGAAAAAAGATGGGCTGAGCAGAATCTTGGCGGACTGACAGGAGACTGCCAAGACAAGTTCATGGACACGATTGGCAACATCTGTAAAAAAGGAAAGGGATGCCCTGATATTTCCTCCATGTCAAAAGCCTTGCAAGCCGTAACCGGAAAAGCTCCGAGGGTTTACTTCTGGAGCGTTTGCCTTGAGTGCGGGACAGGATATGACTACCGCCTTGAGATGTGTCCAAAATGTTATGAGAAGGGGTTGAAATGTACGGACAAAGAGGTGAAGGTCTCTGACTTCCCGCCTCCAATGAACGTAATACGCTACAACAAGACATTTTTGAAATACACGAACGAGAACGGCCAGCGGGAAATGTCCTGCTACAACTGCGAAGGCAGGGAGTTCAGCTACTGCTCAAACTTCGGCAACCCTAACTGGGACTGCCGTGATTACAGGAACTGCAAGTGTAATGCCTGCTGCTCAATGGAGAGGCGGGCAAATTCAAAGCTGAAGGAACAGAAGGGAGAGAAGCATTACGCAGTCCCCTTGAGGCCTGCTGGCTGAGGTTCCAGCCTCCGTGCGTCGCGCGGGGTTTGAATACGGCAGCAATGCCGTGCATTGATATTACGGCGTGGACAGACACGCAAGGAGTAACTCCAGTTACTTACCGGCCTGCAGGGGGTGCACTCCGCGTCTCTCCTATGCCCTAGAACGGATAAACGCGACTAAGAGCGAAATGCACGAGCAGGCAACTTCAATGGAGGTTTGAAAAAAAATGAAAGAAGTAGAAGTAAAGTTTATTGCTTCTGACGGAGCAATCCCTCCCGTCTACAAGACAAAGGGAGCTGCCGGGGCCGACGTCTGCGCCTTGCTGGATAAAGACCTTGTACTCCGACAGGGGGAACGTGCAGCCGTACCGACAGGACTTTTCGTTGAGGTTCCTGAAGGCTACGAAATACAGGTACGCCCAAGGAGCGGCCTTGCGTTCAAGAACGGAATCACCGTACTGAACACACCCGGAACAATAGACAGCGACTACCGCGGGGAACTCATGGTAATCCTTGCAAACTTCGGCATGGAAGCGTTTACCGTAAAGAATGGAGACCGCATTGCTCAGGTTGTACTTGCTCCTGTATTACAGGCAGCGTTCGTACAGGCAGAGTCCCTTTCCCAGACTGAACGCGGGAAAGGTGGCCTCGGCAGTACGGGAGTATAAAGATTATCTTTTTTCAGGAGGAGATATATGAAAAAGGTAAATGAAAAGAAGGCTGTAAAGGCCGAGAAGAAGGTGTCTAAGAGCGAGACAAGACGCTCTGCCGTACAGAAGAAGCCAACTGCAAAGGCTGCAAAGCCAGTAAAAAAGACCATCAGTGAGGACGAAGCTGCATTCAACAAGTTCATCGACGGCTTCGACCCGTCAATCACAAAGAGGTGCGGACGCCTCAAGCTGTTCGCAATCTACCAGGCCGGAATCAAGCGCGGCAAGTCTTCAAAGAAGTAATTAACCGGAAGGTGCAATATTCGGTTAACCGCCGTGCAGCAGGAGCTGACTAACACCATCGCCACGGGTTATAGATGGCGTTAGCGAAACAGCAAGCACGGAAGTCTGCCGGGCGGAGGTTCATAGGAGTGCGGTGCAGTAAAGAAGGTGCACTGCTGAACCGCGGGGGGTCCGAGTCCCTCCACAGGCTTTTTCTGGAAGCATTTGGAACTCAGGGAAATCCAATATGGAAAAATGAGCACCATCCCTGTGAGGGGTTCGATTCCCCTTGCTTCCAAGAGTTTCTTCGGATAACAGGGCGCAAAGGGTACGCTGAGGGTGTGTGCAGAGTAAGCGGAGAGTATGCGACAAGAGTAACAAAGGGGCTGTAGAGTTGCACAAAGGCTACAGGAAGTATGTTACCCCGGACAAGACCATTAAAGAATCCGTTATGGCGACCACTCATCAAGTAGTTATCCGGCGGGTGATGTTCTTTGAGTGTTTCGAGAGAAGCAAAGCAGAAAACACTCACTCTGGCTTAAATTTTTTAGGATTGAGGAGGAATAATTATATGAATTTTGTAAAATTCAGAGACAATCTTATTGAGCATTTTAGCTCAATGGAAAAGGAACTCGGCAGTTTGTTCACTGTCGAGTTGGATAAGGACAAACTGTATGAGCATTATCTTTCAAGTTATCCTGCCGGAACAAACTATATGTTCCGAAAAAGAACCGAGCATGACTGCTCATGCTGTCGTCACTTCATCAAATCTATCGGTAATGTAGTCGGAATTAAAGACGGACAGATTATTTCTATCTGGGATTTTGACTGTGGAGACAAGACTTATCAGACGGTAGCAAATTCAATGTCCGCATTTGTAAAACAGCATGAAATCACCGACTTCTATTTTTCAAAAGAAAATTCTGTTGGTGTTCTTGAGAACTACGAAAAGAAAGAAGGTTTTGCTGTCAGAAAATGGGATCATTTCTATCTCAAACTTCCGTCAAAGTATGTAACTCAAGATGTTGACTCAAAGAAAGGTGGTCTGCGTGACATCAGAAATGTTTTCTTCCGCTCTTTATCAGAGTTCTCCCTTGAAAGCATCGACACGGTTCTTGAGCTTATCGCGCAGAATTCTCTCTACCGTGGTAACGAATGGGAAGCAAATCTCAAGAAGCTGAAAGCTTATAAAAAAGCATTCGATTCCCTTGATGAGAATGCAAAAGCTCTCTTCGCTTGGGAAAAGGCCGGTGAAGCAGGAATTTCTGTTGGTAAAATCCGCAACCACTCAGTTGGAACTCTGCTTATCGACATCAATGAGGGCGTAGACCTTGATACAGCGGTCTCAAAGTATGAGAAAGTCGTTGCTCCTACAAACTATAAGAGACCAAAGGCAATCTTCACTCAGAAGATGGTCGAGGATGCTCAGAAAAAAATCACAGAGCTTGGCTACTCTGATTCCCTTTCAAGAAGATTCGCAACTCTTGATGACCTGACTGTGAATAACATTCTTTTCTCCAACCGCGATGTCGCAAAAGAAAAGAACCTTGATGTATTCGGCGAACTGAAAGCAAGTGCAGCCTCAAAACCAATGAAGTTCAACAAAGTGGAGGAGGTCAATGCGGAGAAATTTGTAAAGGATGTTCTTCCTACAGCAAGGGAACTTGAAGTTTACTTTGACGGAAAGAATCAGAAGAACCTTGTGTCCCTCATTGCTCCTGTGAACAAAGGTTCAAAGACAATGTTCAAATGGAATAACGGTTATTCCTGGGCTTACAAAGGAAATATCGCTGATTCAATCAAGCAAAATGTCGAGAAAATGGGTGGCAATGTTACGGGCGACCTTCGTTTCTCAATTCAGTGGAACGAGAACGACGACAATAACAACGATTTTGACGCACATTGTAAAGAGCCAAACAGTAATGAAATTTACTTTACACGCAAAGTAAGTTCATTTACTCGTGGTCAACTTGATGTTGATATTATCAATCCTTTCGGTAGGGTTGCTGTAGAAAATATCTACTGGCAATCACGCTCAACGATGAAAGACGGAACATATCTGTTCTTTGTACACAATTACAATCATCGTGGAGGTCGCTCTGGATTCTCTGCTGAGATTGAATTTGACGGAAATATCTATCATTTCGATTATCCGCATGAACTTAAACAAGATGAGAATGTAAAGGTAGCAGAAGTTACCCTCAAAGACGGTCAGTTCAGTATTAAAGAACTGCTTCCTTCAACTACAACATCAAAAGATGTTTGGGGAATTAAGACCAACACATTCGTTCCTGTATCAGTTGTCATGTACTCTCCGAACTACTGGGATGAGCAGGACGGTATAGGCAACAAGCACTATATGTTCATGCTCAAAGGTTGTGTAAACGATGAGAGTCCGAACGGATTCTTTAATGAATATCTCAAGCCGGAACTTGAAACTCACAAAAGGGTATTCGAGGCCCTTGGCTCAAAGATGAAGGTCGCTGATACGGACAATCAGCTTTCTGGACTCGGTTTCTCATCAACAAAGCGTGATGATGTCGTTGTAAAGGTAATCGGCTCAACTGAAAGAATGTTGAAAATTAAATTTTAAGGAGAAAAATATGGAAAAACTTTTTGAAAGCGCAATACGAAACAAAATCCGTTTCGGTTACAGAGGTATGATTTCTACGGAAGACCTCTGGGATTTGGGTGTAGAGGAACTTGACGGTATCTACAAAAACTTAATGGCAGAAAAAAAGGACTCTGAAACAGAAAGCCTTTTGTCTGAAAAGAGAGCCAATCCAATCCTGGAAACCAAAATAGAAATCGTCAAACATATTTTTGGCGTGAAAGTTGAGGAAGAAAAGGCTGCTGAACAGCGAGCTGAGAACAAAGCTAAAAAGCAGAAAATTCTCGCTATCCTTGCTCGAAAACAGGATGCGGAACTTGAGAACAAATCTGCCGAGGAACTGGAAGCCCTTATCGCGGATTTATAAAAAAAAGACTTTAAGCCGTGTCGGGCGAAAGTCCGGCACTTTGGAAGTGTAGCCAATGGCTGTATTAGACGTATGCAGTTGGAAAGGCGGTACAGACGTGTATTTTGCAGGTTCGAATCCTGTCGCTTCCTAGAAGTCTAAAAGTTGCCTGTAAACACGAAGACTTCACAAAAACAGTTTGGGAACAGGAAAGGAGTTTTTTATGGAAATCTTTGGAATTGAAATCAAGAAAAAGCATTTGATTTCTGTTATCGTGGCATTCTTTGTGATTGTCACCGCAGTTAATTCTTGCTCGACAATCAGACAGCGCGAGCGAGGCGTTGAATATGTGCTTGGAAAAGTCAGCGGCGGAGTGATTCAGCCAGGACTGAAAATTCACGCGCCGTTTGTCTCTAAGATTCAGAAGTACAGCATCGCGCCAAAGACTTTTGAGGCGACATTCAGTGTAGGAAAGGACGGAGCGATTACCCGCGATATGCAGACTGTCGGAACCACGGTCAATGTCAAGTACGCTTACGATGAGATGCGGATAATGGATATTGCCACGCGGTACGGCGACAGTGTTATTGAATCGGCTATGAAGTCAAACATAATCGCAAGCGTCAAGGAAGTTGTCGGCGGTTATTCGATTTATGAACTCGTGGAGAAGCAGCCCGAAGTTACTAGCCGAGTAGCCGAATCAATACTTGCGAGAATGACCGATTACCCTATCACGATTTCACAGACGACAATAACAAACTGGGACTGGTCGGACGATTTTGACCGCCAGATTAAGGAGACGGCGAACCGGACACAACAGGTAAAACAAGCCGAGCAAGAAGCCAACATCGCCGCTGCGAACGCACAAAAACTCGTAAAAGAAGCGGAAGCGAAGAAACAGGCAATGCAACTTGAAGCCGAAGCCGCGCTGATTAAGGCGCAGAACGAAGCGAAATCAAAACAGGCAGAGGCGGACGGTATCGCATACTATAACGCGAAAGTCGCGCAGAATATAACAATCCAGCAACAACAGTGGAAGCACGAGGAGCAGATGGAATACTACAAAAAGTGGAACGGAATTCTTGTTCCGCAGTATATACCGTTGACGGCGGCGGGCGGAGTGGTAACTTTGCCGACAAAATAGGCTTTAAGCAGTGGCTGACGGAAGTTTTTCGGCGGTCACAATCTGGATAGTAGCTCAGTGGTTAGAGCGGAAGTTAAATCTTCAAGGTCGCAGGTTCGATTCCTGTATGCTCCAAACTGTCAGTATATTCCCCTCCCACCCGCTGACAGTACCCAAAACCGCCATGATGCAGGGCGGCCTTCCCCTTTCCTTCCATTGGACAGGTCTGGGGGAGAAACTGCATCACTTTGTAGAGGTATGTCATGCCAGAAAACTGGATAATTCTTTTAGCCGTTATATGCGCGAAGACTTACGAAGAGTTTGACAGGGCTTATTCCATGTTGCACAAAACGAAAGGCAGGGGCGGCAAAAGTTCTGTTGATTTGTGGAAGGTCATAAGCGGGCAGATGCCCAG
>JAGCYQ010000087.1 GCA_017960765.1 Treponema sp. | reverse complement strand
TCGAAGTATTCGTCGATTGTCTTAATCTTCGGATATCCGAATTCCTTGAGAACAGCCTTCTGAATCCACCAACCGTTCTGGTTGTAGTATGTGTCAGAAGGTGCGCCATCATAAACACCATAGTTTGGAAGTGAGTAGATGTGCTCGTTTACGATCTTTCCGTTTGCATCCTTTTCTGAATCCTGGTCGATCATCTTCATCCAGTCGTTGGCGTAGTGCTTCTTCAGGTTAGGTGCGTACTGTTCTACGAGTGGCTTGAGGTCGCGGAGCTTTCCTGCGCCCTGGAACTTCTCTGAGTCAACTTCTACCATGTCTGGAAGGTCGTCAGAAGCGATAAGAACACCAATCTTCTGGTCCTTGTCACCTACAAGAATGTCCCAAGAGAATGTTACTCCGAACTTCTCTTCAATCCATTTGTAAGTTGGGTTGTCAGCTGAAGGCTGCTGCCTCTGCTGAATTGTGAAGATGGAGATGTTCATTTTGCCATCGTCAGCTTTTGCAGCTTCCTTCTTGCCGTTGTCACATCCCATCATGCCGAATGCCATTACTGCTGCTACAGCGAATAACATTATCCTTTTCATGCATATCCTCCTAAGATCTTACATTTTTTCTTCTGAGCCATCAGGGTACAAGTCCCCTAGACTGTCATTTAATGTATTTATGGTAATTCCGCTTTTGGTAAAAAAAAACACCTATTCACTCATAAAATTTACACAAATATCTTATTTTATACTAAAAAACCTTGCTTTTTATCCTTTTTCGCACTATACTGGTTTTAAAAGGAAAGCAGATAATGGCAGAAACAGAAAAAAATCAGGGCCTTACATCACAAGATTTTCCCATCGGAGTTTTCTCAAGCAATGTCTATCTGCAGGAAATTCACCATCACATAGAGAACGAATTCTTCTATCTTGACAAGGGAACTGCCATACTTGGACTAAGGAACAGCGAGATAGAGATCAAGGCCGGAACAGTAATTTACATCGAGGCAGGAGCAGAGCACTTTATCCGCAACAAGAACGAGGACGAGCCTTTCCACTACTATGCCCTGGTCTATGACACAACAATAGTTGAGCCAAAGAAAGGACCTGTCACCGGCATCATCGAGAACATCAAGATAAACACTCTTCTCAACATCCCCGAGAACCTTCTTGCAAACCTGAGGAATATAGTCGTCCTGGAAAAAAACAAGGCATTCGGAAGCCTGCTTGTGCTAAAGACCGTGCTTTTTGAATTCCTTTCACACATCGTTCAGACAAACCAGTACCAGATGGTATCCACCCTGTACGAGAACTCAAGGCATTCAGTCTCTGCAGTGGACAGCGCCATCGCCTACATAAAGGAACATTACCGCGAGAACATAGACATAGAGGACATCTTTAACGAGACAAACTACTCCAAGAGCCATTTCAGCAGACTTTTCAAGGAGACATCCGGCAAGAGCATCACCGAGTACATAAACAGCTACCGTGTGGAGAAAGCATGCCTGGACATGATCTATACCGACAAGAACATAACTGAGATCGCGATGGAGAACGGCTTCAACAACGTGCAGTATTTTTCCCGCGTATTCAAGCAGATAATGAACTGCTCCCCAAGGCAGTACAAGAAAAACTCATTTAAAGTAGAAGTCCCTTCAACCTACGCAAACGTAAATTGAATTTTCAGTTTAATATTGAGTTTATTGTCACGCGGATGCGCAAGTCGCAATAGCGACGGTTTCAATAACTTCCACTCATGCAAACGGCTCGAAGAGACGTATTCGGGATTACTAACGTAATCCCTTTTCAACTACCCAAGTATTATCGATTTTAACTGGCCGTTTCCCGTTCCCGTAAACTTAAGGTAAAGGGCGCTCACTCCGTCAGGGATGCTGATGTCCGCGGAAGCTTCCTCCCAGAAGTTGGAATTGTCCACCGTGATTTTTCCCAGTACCGGACCGTCGATGGATGTGCTTACCTCAAAGTCTCCGTGGATGTAGGCTCTCGTCTTTATTCCGATTTTCTTTACACCCTTGAAGTCGAAGTACTTGAAGCCGATTGTGGTTCCCGAGACTATGCCGGTGATGTAGCTTGTATCCTTTTCCTCAAACGGGGTTCCGTCCTCACGGTCACATCCGTCCTGAGTCACCCTTGGGAATCCGTCCGCAACATATATCGAAGGCTTTTCGGTAAAGAGGTTGCAGGCTATGTATGCCGGATACTCACCCTCCCCCTTTAGAGGTCCGCCGTTCAAACCGCATGAAGTGATTTCAACCTGGGCGATTTTTCCGTCATCGGCGACCTTGATTTCCTCCGCGCAGCCCTGTCTTGAAAACCATGTTCCGTTGGTGTGGCGGTGGTAGAAGATGTACCAGCGGCCATTTATGCATTCAATTCCACCGTGATTGTTCGCACCATAGGCGGCAGGCATATCAGGAGCCTTGTATGTTCCGATGTGCAGGTCACAGTTGCTCACGATTACACCGCCGTAGACGAATCCTCCCGTTGGTGAAGAACTTACGGCATAACAGAGCTCATGCATGGGTGCGGAAGAATAGATGAAATAATACTTGTCGCCGATTTTCCTTATTGAGGAGGCCTCAAAGAATTCGTGGTCCTTGAACCCCTTCCAGTTGTCTGTGCTTCCGAAATCATAGGGGCATTCAAATTCCCCGGCGGCTTCCCTGGCCTTTTCTGCATCCAGGACATAGTTGTCGCCCGGAACTATAAAGCGGGGTTCCTCCTCTATCGTCATCATGTCGGGTCCCAGTACTGTGGCCATGGCGGCTATCCTGTCTTTCATCTTGTGTCCGCAGAAGGCTGTGTAGAGGTAGGTCCTTTCTCCTTCCGTCAAAACGGCGGGGTCAAACTGAACCTGATCGCCCTTTCTTTCTCCCAACCGGCTTCCGTCCTTGTAGTGAACATAGCCGTAAAACTTGAAGGGACCTGCTGGTGAATCAGAAACGGCAACAGAAACAAAACTCACCTTATCGTAGGCATAATATAGATAAAAGCGTCCGTCAGGTCCCTGGGTCACATCCGGAGCATAGAGGACCATGCGTCCGTCCTTGTTGGCAGGGTCATCCAGCCTGTGGAAGCTTACCCCCTCATACCTCCAGTCAGAAAGGTCATCAATGGGAGCGGACCAGCATACATAGTCTCCAAGGCAGAAGACGGAACCGTGGGCCAAATCGTGAGAGCCGTAGACATAGACACGATCACCGAACACATGAGGTTCACCATCCGGTACATACTCCCAGGACGGAAGATATGGATTGAACACCTGCTTTTTCATAAAGAGTTTTTCTCCTAGCAAATTGAATGGGTTAAAAGACCGTTAGATCTTAAACTTTGCAAGTCTGGCACAGGCTTCCTTTACGTCTTTCCTGTGACCGAAAGCAGAGAATCGCAGGTAACCTTCTCCTGCGGGACCAAAGCCGCTTCCCGGAGTAGTTACCACATTGCATTCATTCAAGATCCTGTCAAAAATATCCCAGCTCTTGTACTTTGGGAAATATACCCAGAGATACGGTGAGTCGCCGGTGTAATAGACCTTTACTCCAGCATCCGCAAAATTCTTTCCGGTCAACGCATCCTGCATCAGCTTTGCATTCTCAAGATAGAAGTCAACAAGCTGCTTTGTCTCTGCCCTTCCAGTTTCATCAAGTGCGGCAAGTCCACCAGCCTGTGCGATATTGCTTGCTCCGTTGAACAAAGTTGTCATTACGCGGTTCCAGTCATCACGAACACTGCTTCCGTCAGCAAACTTCAATGTAGAAGGAACAACGCTCCATCCCAGACGAACGCCTGTAAAGCCCGCAAGCTTGGAGAAAGAGTTGATTTCTATGGCACATTTTCTTGCACCCGGAATCTCGTAGATAGTCTTTGGTAACGCCGGATTCCTTATGAATGCGTAATATGCGGCATCAAAAATAATGATGCATCCGTTTTTGTTTGCAAAGGCAACAAGCTTCTTGAGCTGCTCTTTTGTCGCAGTTGAACCGGTAGGATTGTTAGGACTGCAGAAATAGATGAGGGAGTTAGGCTGAATCAAGCTTAAATCCGGAAAGAACTTATTCTCTGCCGTGCATGGAAGATATGTAACGCCACGATAGCCCTTTTTGCCAGCCTTACCTGCGGCACCGACAATTACGCTTCCGTCAACATAGACTGGATAAGCCGGATCCTGCACTGCAATAGGAGTCTTTCTTCCAAACAAAGTTTGAACCCTGGCAATATCACATTTTGCACCGTCGGAGATGAATATCTCGTCAGCCTTTGCCATTCCCTTGTAAAGAACCTCGGCAATTTTCTCGCGAAGATTTGAATTGCCCTGCTCGTCACCATAGCCTGAATAGCCTGATGTCGTACCCAAAGCCCTAGCATAATCCGCCATAGCTTTTGCAATATGGGGTGTAAGGGGTTCGGTTGTGTTGCCTATACCCAAACTGATGATCTTTGCATCCGGATGAGATGCCTGATACATCTTCCTTCTCTTTGCAACCTCCGGGAACAGATATCCCGCCGCCAAATTCTCAAAACCGCTGTTTCTTTCTATCATAAAGGGACCTCACTTGCCTTGTATTTTAGCGAATTGAATGAAGGTGTTCAAGTCGCAAGCTATCGCTTGCTCTTAGAGTTTTTACTTGCTCGCGCCGCAAGCTGACGCTTGCTCTTAAAGTTTTTACTTGCTCGCGAAGGCTCGCATTTTTTGCAAGCAAAAAAACGTAAAAACTTTGCATTAATATAATTGTGGAAAAACGGCAAAAGTTTGCACTGAGATGACAAGGGGCGTGTTGTGATTATCTATCGTAGTCTGCTGGTTCTTTATCTGGAACTTTTGCTAAAACTGTCGTAAATTTATTTCTTGAACCTCGGGCGGCTCTTTCTTCCAAATAATCCTGAGTTTCCAAAGCTGAAATCTTTTCTGCGACAGCAGATATAATAAATTGGTTTATTGAGATTTTATCCTTTGCAGAAATTTCCTTTACCATTGTGTGATACGAATCGGGAAGTCTTAAACTTAATGTGGTCATTTTATCCCTCCATTTCTTCCAAAAATTCTTTTGGAGTCTGAATCTTTATTCCTAAAGTTTCCGCTTCAAGAAAATCCTTTTTATTAAAAGTAACAATACTTTCTGCT
>JAGCYQ010000086.1 GCA_017960765.1 Treponema sp. | reverse complement strand
GTCCGCCTAACAATTCTTCTCCATATCCAGCATAATATTCTTATCTTGTATTTTTATCCACAATAAGAAATCCGCTGAATAACCTATATCTCTATATTACCATAATTTGTAAATAATTCAAGTGTCTTGGACGTATCCGTATAAGATCCCGATCAACATAATACGTAAACTCTGACCTGCCGTTTTTTCCATGTTTTCCATTCCACTACAATCTGTCAAGCGGACTTACTACTCCGTTGGGGCCCTTGTTCAGGACGTGGGTGTAGATTTGAGTGGTTTTTATGTCGCTGTGGCCAAGAAGTTCCTGAATTGTGCGTATGTCGTAACCGTTTTCTAGAAGATGTGTGGCGAAACTGTGGCGGAATGTATGGCAGCTGGCATTTTTGTTGATTCCAGCCTCCCTCATGGCATTCTTTACGGCCCTTTGAACTAGAGAACCGTCTACATGCCATCTTCCCTCTTTGCCGGTCTCAGCATTCCTCCATCTGTTTTTCTGTGGAAACAGCCACTGCCACTTGAATTCCATCTTTCCGTCAGGGTATTTCATTTCAAGCCTGCCTGGAAGAGGGGTGGAGCCAAAACCTTCTGAAAGGTCTTTGTCATGAATGGCTTTTACTGACCTGACATGTTCCTTCAATTCTTCCCTAAGACAGTCCGGTAACATGACATGTCTGGCCTTACCGCCCTTCGCATTTCGTATGATTATCTGGCTGTTTTCAAAATCAACGTCAAGGATCCTCAGGCTTACCAGCTCGTTCAACCTCATGCCAGTTCCATAGAGGAGTTTCCCCATCAGCCGGTAGCTTCCGGACAGGCGTTCAACAACCTTCTGAACTTCATTCCTGCTCATGACAACTGGGATCCTCTGTGGCTTTTTTGCATGAATCACATCCTCAAGCTGATTGGGGTTTTCATTCTTTACGAAACGAAAGTAGAAGAGGAGGGCGGACATGGCCTGGTTTTGTGTCGACGCGCTTATTTTCTGCTTCACCGCAAGATCTGTAAGGTATTCGTTTATTTCCCTTTGCCCGAGATTTCTGCCACAACCTGAATGAGTGGACAAAAAGTCTTTTATCCAGCGCACATAAGACTCAATTGTCCTTGTACTGTAATGCTTTGCCTCAAGAATTACCTTCATCTTAGTGACGGTATCATCGGTGTTACACACAGAATCTTTTATTAAGCCTGAATTATCCGTTTTGGCTGCAACTTCAGTATTCTTTCCCGATTCAAAATTGAAAAGACCGGTTTTATACAGGTTTTCCAGAAGAACCGCTATGCATTCCTGCTTGTCGGGGATGAGCCATGACTTCAGGTCTATCCTGTATCTCCTTCCTGGAACCTTCCTGACGGCATTCAAAATCGTAGAATTAAACCCACCTTCAAACGATAGTGAGAAATATGCCCTGCAATGTTCTTTTATCATTATGTCCATATTACTAAGATAATAAAAGACCATATCTCAGGCAAGTAAATGCCTCAATTTCTGTTCAACCCACGGAAATGCACCAACTCCTTGTATAAAACGCCTTTTTGGACTAAAATGGGTTTCTATGAGTTCAAAGAAAGAAAAATCCATTTTTCCACTGGAAGAAGGGGAAAAGATAGTTATACAGGGTGCCCGTGAGCATAACCTTAAAAATATAAATGTTGAGCTTCCCCGAAATAAACTTGTGGTAATAAGTGGAATTTCCGGCTCCGGAAAATCTTCTCTTGCATTTGATACTTTGTTTGCAGAGGGCCAGAGACGCTACATGGAAAGCCTTTCCTCATATGCAAGGCAGTTTCTTGGACGAATGGATAAGCCTGACGTTGATATGATCTCAGGTCTTTCTCCGGCAATTTCAATTGAACAGAAAACAACTCATAAAAATCCACGCTCAACTGTTGGAACCGTAACCGAAATATATGATTATTACCGTCTCCTTTTTGCAAGGATAGGCCACGCTCATTGTCCTAACTGCGGAAGGGAAATCAAGGAACAGTCAATCGACCAGATAATCGACACTATACTCAGCTGGACACCAGGAACCAAGCTTACGGTTATCTCTCCTGTAATCCGCGGAAAAAAAGGTGAGCACCAGAAGATAATCGATGACGCAAAAAAAGCAGGTTTTGTACGTGCAAGAATCGACGGCCTCATGGTGGAGCTGGAGGATTCAATCAAGCTGGACAAGCAGAAAAAGCACACGATAGAAATTGTTGTTGACCGCATTGTCATAAAGGATGACATAAGAAAAAGGCTTGCAGATTCAGTAGAGACCGCTCTAAAGGCATCGAACGGACTCATCACCGTTTTGCGCCGTGTAAACAAAGAGGATGAATCTTATGCGGCAGTAACTGCTGAACTTGATGCAAAGGGAAGAAGCTACGACCGTGATGCACCCTATATCGAGGAGGAGGTTTTCTTCAGCCAGAAGAATGCATGTCCTGACTGCGGTATCTCAATTCCAGAATTGCAACCTAGACTTTTCAGCTTCAACAATCCCTTTGGTGCATGTCCTGACTGTACAGGCCTCGGCGAGAAGATGGACTTTGACATGGACCTGATCATGCCGGATTCAAGCCTGTCCTTTAACGAAGGCGCCCTTGTCCCTTATAACCCGGAAAGTGCATGGAATCACGCCCAGTTTTCTGCAATAGCGGATGCGGCAGGTTTTTCCCTTGATACTCCGATAAAAGAATTGAACAAAAAGCAGCGTGACTATATATGGAACGGTGATGAGACAAAAATCCTTCGTTGGGTTTATCACAAGCAGAGCGGAGAAGGCCAGAGCACGTACAACCGTCCATGGATCGGTGTCATGGCAGATATGAGGCGGCGCTACAACGAGGCATGGGGTGATTCCGGAAGGGAGTCGCTTGAAAAATACATGTCCCACAGCGAATGCTCTTCATGTCATGGAAAGAGGCTGCGTCCCGAGGCATTGTGCGTAACCGTCGGTGGAAAAAACATCTGGGATCTTACGGGTTTCTCAGTCCTTGAGACAATTGAATTTTTTGAAAAACTTGAGCTTACAGAGACCGAGGCAAAAATAGCGGCCCAGATCTTAAAGGAAATAAAAGCACGTCTTAGTTTCTTGAAGAACGTCGGACTTGAATATCTTACTCTTGAGCGTTCTGCTGCAACCCTAAGTGGTGGAGAGGCTCAGAGAATCAGGCTTTCAACTCAGATTGGAAGCGGTCTTACAGGTGTCATGTATGTTCTTGACGAGCCTTCAATCGGTCTCCATCAGAGGGACAACCAGAGGCTCATAAACAGCCTTACATACCTCCGTGACCTGGGAAATACCGTAATCGTAGTTGAACATGACGAGCAGACTTTGCGCACTGCAGATTATCTCATAGACATAGGACCTGGTGCTGGCGTTCATGGCGGACAGGTGATGGCATGCGGAACTCCGGAGCAGGTCATGACAGTAAAACAGAGCGTTACAGGCCAGTATCTTGCTGGAAAAATCACCATGCCAGTTCCAGAGTCACGCAGAAAGGGCAACGGTCAGTTCATTCAGATTCTTGGTGCAAAGGAGCACAACCTAAAGGACATAGATGTAACGATTCCCCTTGGAACCTTTACATGCATCACGGGTGTTTCAGGTAGCGGAAAGTCAACCTTGCTCAACGACGTGTTCTTCCCGGCGGCAAGCAATGCGGTCATGCGCACGGAATATCCTTCTGGCGGCTACAAGAAGATTACGGGACTTGAAAACATAGACAAAGTAATCAACATAGACCAGAGCCCCATCGGTCGTACTCCGC
>JAGCYQ010000085.1 GCA_017960765.1 Treponema sp. | reverse complement strand
TTGTAACATGCAGAGTTTTTCCTTTTGCAACTGTGTTGAATTCTGTCTTAACGGTATAGTCTTTACTGTAGGTGCCGCTTAATTCTGAGCTACCCGGGGCAGCAGGAGCATCAGGAGCAGACTCTGTTTCCTGTGAAGCAACAGGCTGTGGAGCTTTCCCCCTTCTCTGTTCGATGAATTCCTCATTAAATGGATTCAAAAAGCGGACTTCATTTATAGTGACCCATCCGTTCAACTCAGAGCTGTAACAGAACTCCATGTTTCCGACTATATCGATAAGCTCCTGATTCTTACTCTTCCACACTTCATCAAGAGTCATAGGAATTTTTCTTGTAAATACCTCGTCATCAGAAACACGTATCTTATAGTACAGATCTATACCTTTGGCACTGGCTCCCTTTTGGAATGCCAGATAACCAGCACCATCTTTTGCCGCAATAAGGGAACCGCCCTTATCTACAACAATTTTCCCATCAACAACTGCATCCGTTATTATAAAGGTTACACCTTTCTTAACGCGCAGGGTTTTCTTTTTCGAGACTGTGTT
Organism: Treponema sp.; assembly: GCA_017960765.1. Taxonomy (GTDB): domain Bacteria; phylum Spirochaetota; class Spirochaetia; order Treponematales; family Treponemataceae; genus Treponema_D. The sequence goes on along the minus strand of JAGCYQ010000085.1, from coordinate 2,821 downwards.
TAACTCTGTCGTTACTGTGTGGTCCTTCTTGTAAGTACCGCTGATTTCAGTAAATACAGGAGGAGGAGCCGCGTCATCAGCAGCAAACAGACCTGAGATTCCAACAAACATAAAAACTAAAATACAAAAAAATTTATTACGCATAATTAAAGTATAATACCATAAGTATAAACTGTCAAATCTGTCTGTCACTTTCAGGCTAAAATATTTTGACTCTTAATCCTAGCACTCAAAAATCTTTCTTATCCATTCAAGGCGGACAGCCATGCATTTTTCCAATATTGAGCTTTTTAATGCGGTTTCGTAGCCGTGGCAAGTACCTTTCATGTCATGGACCTCAACAGAAATACCTTCTGTTTCTAGCCTTTGTGCGAACTCGATTCCCTCATCATGCAGGCAGTCGTATTCAGAAACTTCAATGTATGCGGGCGGGAAAAATCCAAGTGAATCAGCCTCTGCAATTGATGCATATTTTGCAAGGTTCGCATCCTGATCTTTTAAGTACATGCCCCAGAAAAGCTTGTTGCAGTTTGAATCCCATATCGGAGTGTCCGTAAACCGTTTCATCGAATCCGTGATCATCCGCTTGTCAAGAACAGGATAAATCAACAAGGCACCTTTTGGAAGACTCTGGCCTCTGTCGTTGAGCATAAGGGTTACCGCACCGGCAATATTTCCTCCCGCACTGTCTCCGGCAACAAGGATTTTATCTCTATTGATATCCAAGGTCTCTGCATTTTCCAGAACCCAGGTATATGCGTTGTAGCAATCCTCTATCGCAACAGGATAACGATACTTAGGCAACAGCCTGTAATCCGGCATCACAACCTTACACTTTGCTTTTTGAGCATACCATTTTGCAATCTGATAGTGAGCACCGGATGCCCTCATCAAAAATCCGCCGCCATGAAACAGAACTATGCATGGAAGATCCCCCTCATACTGTTTAGGCTCAATTACCAAAGCTGAGATTTCCGCGCCATCGTAACCGGGTGTTGAATATTTTTTGACAGTGACATTATCATCTGACTTGCATTTGACAAAACCATAGGCCTTGTTCACCAGAGGATATAAACGGCCTACCATTGAACCGCTGTAAATTGAAATGCTTTTTAACTCTTTATCGATTGGATATTTCATTTCCACTCCCTCACTTTTTTGAAACAGGTAAATCAACCTTCAACGACTTCAGGTATTCCTTTTGCTCCGGTGATATCCTCAAACTCTCGCATGCCTTTTGGATTGCCTTGTTGTGCGTCCATGGGGCAAGCTTTTTATCCTGAATGAATGGCAGGGCATAATCCCACTGTTTTACAAGTGCCTCGGCAAACAGCCATGCAGTCATCATGTTCACGTAATATTCATCGCTTCGGATCTTTGCAGGGAGCTCAAGATATTCAGGCTTAAAATCATCGTCAAGGAAATATTTCATCAAAAGAAGCATTCCTACTCTTTTTGTAAACGGCTTTTCATCCTTTATCCAGCTCTTGAGTTTTGGAAGAAGTTTATTCTTGTTCTTCTTCAGCACTGGTGGATTAAGTCCGTCACTGACAGCCCAACTGTTGATGTATGGCAGGAAAAGTTCCAGCTGAGACACACATTCATCATAGTCCTTGATTTTGTTTATCAGCGCTATCTGAAGGCTGTTTTCCTCGTGATACTGATGAGGAAGGCTTTTCTTAAACTGATCAATTTCTTCCTGGGGCAACGACGCAAGCTCACGCAGTATTTCTTTGTAGCTGGGAGAACGAACCCCGATAAAGCATTCTCTTGGCAATGTCGGAACAAGCTTGGCAGAAAAATCACCGTATTTTGAATCCTGATACTCAAACAGAATTTTTTGAATTTTTGTCATAAGAATCTCCGTTCACAGTATACATCACCATGTCGCTTTTATTCTATAGAGAGCCGTTATTCTGATTGCATCAGGCCGCAGATTGTTCAGTTCCATTTTTTACAAGAATTGAAAAGCAAAAACTCATATAGTTAAGGCAACAGTTCTAGAAACAGGAGATGTAATATGGAAACTCAAAGAATTACTGAACATCCTATCCTGGGAGTACCAGAAAAAGGTGCCCTCGTGACATTCACTTTGGACGGAAAAGAAATGCAGGGCTACGAAGGAGAACCCATCGCCGCTGCCTTGCGTGCATCTGGAATTCTAAAACATAGAGAAACATCAAGGCATCACAAACCAAGGGGCATCTTCTGTGCGATTGGACGATGTACGGATTGCGTCATGGTAGTTGATGGCGTACCAAATACAAGGACATGCATCACAGCACTTAAAGCAGGAATGAAAGTGCAGACACAATACGGCTGCTCGGCTCAAAAGACATGGTAGCCCGGAACAGGAGGATTAGGATATGAAAAGGTATAACTTGATTGTAGTCGGAGCGGGTCCTGCTGGTCTTAGTGCGGCAATTGAGGCGGCCAAGAGAGGAATGTCCGTGATGGTGTTTGACGAGAACCACAAGCCGGGCGGTCAGCTCTTTAAGCAGATACACAAGTTCTTCGGGTCAAAGGAACACAAGGCAAAGATCAGGGGATTCAACATCGGTGAGGAACTTTTAAAGGAAGCGTCGGAAGTTGGAGTACAGGTAAAGCTGAACGCAACTGTAACGGGTATTTTTGAAAACAAGGAACTTACAGTAAACCACGACGGAGCAATTCACCATTACAAGGGTGACAGTGTAATCATCGCAACCGGTGCCGCAGAGAATATGGTTCCGTTTGAAGGCTGGACTCTTCCTGGTGTTATAGGTGCGGGTGCGGCACAGACCATGATGAACCTGCATGGGGTGAGACCTGGCAAAAAGAT
>JAGCYQ010000084.1 GCA_017960765.1 Treponema sp. | reverse complement strand
TGCGGAACAGGCATATAAACTGATGGAATCAACTGACGATGTGCTTGCATATCACGGGGACTATTCAGCCACGATTACACTGCAGATTCAAAAGCCGGGAAAGCCTGACAAGAGCCTTAAATACAAGATTTACGAGAGGACCGACAAGGACCTTATGACAATCGTTCAGCTTTTCCCCGAAGCCGACAAAGGAACGGGCTATCTGAGGGACGGAGACAACATCTGGGCCTACGATCCCATCAGCCGCAAGTTCACCCACTCTTCTTTGAAGGATGCGTTGGGAGACTCTGACGTTAACATCGATGACGTAAACCAGAGCGATACCCACTGGAGGGACAACTACACAGTTACAGAATTCAAGGAAGGCAAGCTGGGACAGTATCCGGTCTATATCGTGACACTTACTGCCAAGACCTCAAAGCCAACCTACAACAAGTCTGTGTTCTATATCCGCAAGGATGTTGCCCTTACACTCAAGGAAGAGGACTATTCAGGCAGCGGAAGGCTTATGCGTACTATTCTCCTGCCAAAATACACAAAGGTTCCGGCAGGTTATGTTCCCACTCAGATTATCATGAAGGATGAGCTGAACCCGGGTGAGAATACCCAGCAGAACATCACGGATCTTACATTTGATAATTTGCCTAACAAAATCTTTACAAAGGCATATCTTGAAGGATTGAACTAAGGATTAATTCATGAAAAAAACGGTTAAATTAATAGCCGCTTCTCTCCTGCTCTCATGCACTTTGCTGTGGGGGCAGGCTTCTGATTTTTCTGACGAAGCACTTTTTGGAAGCAGCGATGACGATTTCTTCTTTGACGACGGAATTGAAGAACTTAAGACTCCTGAGAACGGAGACGGACTTACCGCAAGTCACGGTGAGCTTTTTGAGAACGGCAGCGTAAAGATCGGAGGTTCCTTTAATCTGGGACTGGACACCTATACCACGCTTTACCGCAAGGATGACGGCAAGAATCTTGGAGAGAACATCAGGGATACAAGGTTTGCACCAAAGGCTGATGCACAGATTTCTGTTGATGCACGTCCTACACAGACCCTCCGCATGTACACGAAATTCGGAATCAACTATCCGTATAAATCATCAGTGACAATATCTGGTACGAATGGTCTGGCTGGTATAGATCCTTCTGATCCTGATTATATGGCACAGATTCAGGCAGCATTGGGAAATGTCAATGCATCTGTTGCAGACTGGCTCTATGTAAAGGAGCTTTTCTCGGATTTCTCTGTTGCAGACAGGGCATTTTTCCGCTTTGGTCTTCATACAGTCTCATGGGGAACGGGAATGTTCTTCAGCCCTGTGTCCGACATGATAAACACATCATCAATTGACCCGGAGAACACTGACGCACAGGTAAACGGAAGCCTTAACCTGCGTACTCAGATTACTTTCCCGGACTCACAGAACTGCCTGTGGCTCTATGTGATTCCACATTCAACCATGGACACTTCTTCTCTTACTGATCCGGGGGTCTCAATCGCTGATGTCCTGAATACCACTCAGTTCCCATACGAGTTCAGGAAGACGGCTATTGCGGCAAAGGCAGACTTTGTTATAGGCGGATGGGAGCTTGGAGCGGGTGCCCTTTATAAATTCCACAATGCACCTCAGATTATGGCAACTGCATCCGGAAGCATAATCAACAATAAGGTCGGTGTGTTTGGAGAAGCCCTCCTGCGTTACGGAAGCAACATGGAGTGGGAGGCATCTGACTCATGGTCGGATAAAAGCCTGATTTTCCAGGGAACCGTGGGTGCCATGTACATGTGGAGCGACCCCGGCATCACCTTTATGGCACAGTACTATTTTGACGGCAACAAGGATGATGATGAGTATTCAACAAAGGGAAACAGTCTTGCGGGAACAGTACAGTTCAACAAGATCGGGGAAACTGACCTGACGGCATCGATTTTCGGTCTGTTCTACATCGGTAAGGCTGTCCCGGATAATCTTCCGGAAGCATACGCTGTCATGCAGTCAGGAAGGAAATACATGCCTTATCAGGGAATCGTCTCTGCAACAATGACATGGGCTCCTTTTGACAACTTTAACTTCAGCTTCGGTCCGTACATCACATGGCTTGCACTGTCTGAGGCCCCGGAAGTAGCATTGAAGCTTTCATGTAAACTCGGTGGTGGCAAATTCTAGCCTTAACCGCAAGTCATACGGAGAATGCCACATGAATATGATGTTCGTGCGGCATTTTTTTTCGTCTAAAATTCAACAGTTGGGGACTTTACAAAAGTCAAAAATGTGCAATAATAGAGTGATGTATTAAACGGAGGAATAATAAATGGCCGATATATCAGCTCGTATTACTCGAAAATCCCTGGCTGCAAAGAAAAAAGCCGCCATCAAGACATTAAAAGCACAAAATAAAGAAAAAATCCGGGAAGTAAAGATTCAGTATGCATCCAACCCGGATCGTCTTCAGGCCCTTGAGGTGGAGAAGGAGCAGAAAAAGAACCTTCGCATCCAGAAAAGAAACGCACGTCTGGCATATAACTCAAGGTTGCCGCGCCGCTATACTCTGGGAGAGGATTTGTTCAATTCCATAAGCCATGGAATAGGATCCGGCCTTAGTGTTGCCGCCATAGTCCTCCTGGTTCTTCACGCGGTTTTCCATGCCCCTGAGGGACAGACTTCCCTTTATGTCACGGCGTTTACGATTTTCGGGGCATCGCTTTTCATCTGCTATATGATGTCCACCCTGTACCATGCGATTACACCTCATGGAGCAAGGCGTGTCTTCTCAATAATCGATCATATATCAATTTACCTGCTGATTGGCGGAACATATACCCCGTTCGTACTGACCAGAATCAACGGAAGCAAGGCATTGGCTGTCTTTGTCGTCGTATGGAGTGTCGTGGCAGTGTTGAGCATTCTGTATGCGATTTTCGGGGCAAGGCTCAGGGCATTCTCGATGATTACCTATTGTATAATGGGCTGGCTGATTATTACGGTGTTCAGCCTGTATACGATTGATGAGCCTTTGAGCAAAATTAGCAAAATATTCCTTTTTGCGGGTGGAATCTGCTATACGGCAGGCGGTGTGTTCTACATCATGCGGAGTCACCGCTGGGCACACAGTGTCTTCCATGTTCTTGCGCTGGCAGGAAGTATTCTCCATTTCTTTAGTGTTTACTATATTATTGGTTAAAAAACAGTTGTTTTTTCCCGTTAATCATGTTATCCTATACAGATAAGGGGGAAGAAAACAGATTCCCGTTTTTTCACGAGGTAGTATGGCAAGAGAGTCGTCATTTAAACAAGGATTAAAAGTAATTCCGCTTTATATCGTTACAGTGGTCATCGGAACAATAATCTGTGCCGTTGCATATTCGTTATATTCGCTGTGTACCCACATGGTTGCGGGTTCTCAGGTTCATATTTTCAATCTGAAGTTTTTTCTGGACGGAGTGTTTATCTTTTCTCCGGCAATACTGATTTTAAGCGGTGTGCTGACATGCGCGTACCTTATCCGCCATCCTCCGACGTCAGCCTTCCCAACGATTATCTACATGATAATTTATGCGGTGTTCTGGATAATCCTTATGCCGCTGAATTTCAAGCTGGCAGATACATTCTCGCTGTCCCAGAAGCAGGAACCGGGATCTTCTGTCGTAAAGCTTTCAGACGGATTTTTCCGGGAAACGGACAATGGCTACATTTACTATTATACTGATGTGTCAGACAAAAATGTCGTAGAGGGTGTGTGCATTGCTCCAAAAGACAATCAGTCGGTCTATTCGTTTACAGACACTCAGCTTCCTGCCGCAAGTGACTTTTCCGATCCGCTAATTAAAAAGACAGTTCAGATGCCCGATGTCCTTCAGGTCCTGAGCAAATGGTTCAATTCATTTATGGTCATTGCAAAGACCTCATACACGGAGGGAACCCTGGCATGGCTGTGTTTTGCATCCGTGGGTCTCGCGCTCCTTTCTGTAGTGGGATTAAGGCAGCTTTCCAAGTGGAGGCTGATAGATCTCGTGCTCGTGATAAGCGTTACCGTTGGAATCCTTGCCCTTAACATTCTTGGATACACGAATTCATTTATGGATCCGCTTAAGGCTAAGGTTGACGGAATTGTTCCAAATGTAAAGAATCCTCTTCTTGTCCTGTTGAATATAATCATCTGCATTATCTGCCTTTGCATCGGTATCATCGTTGCCGCCAAGCGCAGTCGTCAAAGGGCTCTGGAAGATGAATTATACGGAGTGAACTAATGAAAAAAACGATATCAATCATTTTAATATACGCTGCAATAATATTTATCGCCTGTCTGATAGGAACTTATGCTTACAGACAGCTGCCTGAGCTTATTCCGTCTACAAAAAACACTTACCGCGTGATGAGGGCGCTCAACTGGTTTCTGATGCTTCTTCCGTCAATCCTGCTGAGTGGCTTTGCGATTGCATGTTCTGTAATCTGGAAGGGACAGGGTGAATTCCTTACAAAAAGATTCTCCGAGGCAATGATGAAACGCTTTGCCTTTGTCATTCCCATTTCCCTTGTCATGGTTCTTATCCTTTCGCTCAACTATGAATTGATTCAGCCCGCCGTATATGAGAAGTATCTTGGACTTGAAACTGCGGTAACGGACCTTAAGTCAAACAAATCTACCGCCAGAAATCTTTTGAATGCCGGACAGCCGGAGATTGCATATCAGTATGCACTCAGGGCAACACAGCTTTCCGAGGATGATGAGGAGGCCGCACAGCTTTTGCTTGACGTAAAGAATGCTGTTGACCTTGCTCGTGACAGGGCACTGCATGACAAGAAGAAGCTTACGATTGACGAGGCCGAGCGCCCGATATCTTCCGCCGACAGGTCATATTCAGTTCAGGATCTTCTGCAGAAATCACAGGCCGCAATGGACGAAAAGGATTATTTCCAGGCACACTACTGGGCATCACTTGCGGTACAGGCATGCACGGAGACCGACACCAACCTGAATATTGCAAAAGCCGCCGCCGCAGAGGCATGGGACAAGCTCAAGAATCCAGTGGACTTCAAGAATCAGGAAGCCTATGATTATTACATGAGGAAAATGGGAGCGTACCAGGCACTCCAGTCCGGCACTACAAGCGACAATCTTTCTGCCTATTACGCATTCAAGGCCCTGAGCAGGAACGGACATGCAGACGATCCCGACATAATCCGCTATCTCGCTCTTGCACAGGAAGCGGTTGAAAGCGAATACTTCTTCATCGATGAAACTGAAAACCTTACCAAGCTGGAAAACAACAGGAACATTTATTTTTCAATTGAAAACAAGAACAACGGAACAAAGGATGTTATCTACATAAAGGGTTCCTGGGATACAAAAAGCGACGGATATGCAGTCCGTTATCTTGATGGACTTACAATCGTTACATTCTCTAAGAGCGGAAAATTCATGAGATCAATGTATGCCCCGATAGCAAAAGTCATTTCACAGCCGGTTTCCGTGCTTGATGATGAGACAAAGAGGCTTCAGGGAATTCAGGATTCATGGAAGAGCATTCCGTATGTAATGCTGCAGGCTGTTGACCGCGAGACAAAAGGTGTTGTTGTGGCTCCAAGTTACAGCTATGTTGAGTCAGGCCTGCCGGATTATGTGCTTCAGACAGAAGGTCTTGTTGACCGCTCACCTCTTACGGACACGATGCAGATGGAAGAGACGATCAGCGAGTTAAAGACCATAGTTACAAGAATGCTTCCTGAGACACGCTCAATCATCCTGCCAATGCCGTACCGTGATTTTACCGCAACAAACCAGGCTACAGGCGGACCGGACAGGATGGATCTTGCAACTCTGTTCCTCTTCCTCAAGAAAGCACAGGATTATGGTTTTTCTACGGAAGTGTTCAGCAGAAGCCTCTTGGGACGTGCCATGTTCCCGCTTTTGATGCTGATGCTCTTTATCGCCTTTGCCACACTTGGATGGAATTACAGGGTAGACGATGATACAAGCTTTAAATTCCGATGGCTGTTTCTGGTTCCGATAGCCGGTGCCATCACTTACCTGATACTCAAGATAATCGAATATTTCTATGACCTCCTAAATTATGTGATTGTCGGAGCATTCGGTGGTGCAGCGCTGTGGGTCGCCTTGGGAGTGAACGTCGTTCTCCTGATGGCCGTGTCGCTTTATTTCCTGGCAAGAAGGAGATAAGCTTCTTCCCTCCTACCACCAGAGATGCATTTTTTCTAGGATGTACTGAAGGATGGTTCTGTCCGAAAGTATTATCCTTGCATCCACCTGAAGTCCTACCTTTAAAGGATATTCCTTGCCCTTCTTGTCCGTAAGCGACTGACTTTCAAGGTTTGCCTTAATGAGGAAGTATGCCTCTCCATTCTGGGATTTTGTGATGTCGGGGTCAATCGTGACGATGGTTCCCTCTGTTCCGCCGAACTCGTTGTAGGGTAGGCTTGGAAAACGCATTTTCACCTTCATGCCAGCTTCTATTTTTCCCGCTTGTTTTGCCGGAATGGAAAGCTCCACTTTGGTTAAGGTCTCGTCATCTGGTATGAGGTTGAAAAGCTTCTGCCCCGCTTGAATCCAATCCCCCTCATTAAAAACGGATATCTCCTGGATGATTCCGTCAATTGGTGCAAGTACCTTTGTAAATCTAAGAGAGTCTTCGATTTGACTGAGTTTTGCGACGTTGGTTTTGTAAGACGTTTCCAGTGAGTTTATCTCAGACTCAACCTGATGCCTGAAAGAGATGTCGCAGTCATCATAATTCCTGCAAGACACGAGGTATTCAGATTCAAGTTCTTGCATTTTAGATAGGGTTGTCATTGATGAAGGAATGTTCTTTTCCTGCAAGTATTTTTCATGGCACAGGTTCCTCATATTCGCCAATTTACTCAGGTTAGTCCTCCAAGCCTCGTAACGCAGCCAGGCCTCATAGTGGGCTGTCCTGTCAATCTTGTTTATACCGGCTGTAATGCTTTCTCTTGTCTGGTGTAAGGACTGGAGCCTTTCGTCTTCGCTGTCAATCAGGGATAGGAGCCCCTGTCTTTCGGCTTCAAGCTGGGTGGGGTCAATTTCTAGAAGAAGGTTTCCTTTTTTTACCCTCTGTGCTGATTCATAAGAAACAGATTTTATGCGTCCGGTAACAGCATTGGTTACGGCCGAGATGTTTTCTTCCGGACGTATTGTTCCTGTAACCTTCACAACTTCCTCAAAGGGAGCGCAAGAAATGAAGATGAATATTACCACGATTAGGGCAGAAAGCATCCAGACGACAGCATGTTGAAAAACTGGTTCCTTTCTTAAAAAGTATTCCTGAGTGTAAGGGATTGTTTCCTGTGCGTATACTTTCATTTGTCATTCCCCTAGTTCTGGCTTTCCCACATCTGTGAATAAACTCCTCCCTTCTCAAGGAGTTCTCTATGATTTCCACTTTCCACAAGGCTGCCATCCTTGAGTACGAAAATTCTGTCGCAATTTTTTATTGTTGAAAGTCTGTGGGCCACGATTATTGTTGTTATGCTTTTTCCTATTTGGTCAATTGTCTTCATTATGGAAGCTTCCGATATGCTGTCTAGGCTTGAAGTCGCCTCATCCAGTACAAGGATTTTTGGTTTGCGCAGAATGGTTCTTGCCAGAGCGATTCGCTGTCGTTCTCCGCCGGAAAGTGTGGCTCCTTTTTCCCCGACCTTAGTAGCGAATCTGTCATTTAGCCTTGCGATGAATTCAAGTGCCTGGGCATCCCTTGCTGCGTTGAAGACATCCTCTGCTGTGGCATCAGAGTTTCCCCACGCAATGTTTTCCTGAATTGTACCGCTGAAAAGAAGTATTTCCTGCGGCACGTAACCGAATACACCCCTGTAAGACTCCGTGTTGATGTCCATGATATTCCTGCCGTCCAAAAGAATTTCCCCTTCGTCAGGTTTGTAGAATTTTAAGAGCAGTTTGAGCAGCGTAGTCTTTCCAGAGCCGGATGGTCCGACAAAGGCAACTTTTTCCCCTGCCTTTATGTCAAAGGAAATGTTCTTTAAGGTTATGCCCCTTGTTCCGTATGAAAACGAAAGGTCGTGGACGTTGATGTCTCCCAAAGCTTCCTTAAGTGAAAATAGGCCATCCCCCTGTGAGTCCTCCTCTGGTAAATCCAGAATTTCTCCAAGCCTCTTGCCTGCTACGGAAAGTTCCTGGAGTTGGGGCTGTAGGGTTATGAGTCTGCTCAACGGTCCCAGAAAGTATCCCAATAGAGTGACGAAAGAGATTAATTCGCCGAGAGAGAGTTTTCCCTGCATTATGAGGTAGCTGCCATACCAGTAGACGGCAAGACTTCCCGTCTGAGAAAGGAATCCCTGGAACGTGGACTGGAAGTTGCTGAGGTTAAGGAGTTTGAAACCTTCCTCTATAGATTGCAGAATCCTTGTTTCTGCCCTGTCGTATGAGTCGCCTTCCGTAGAAAGAGCCTTTACAGTTGAAATGCCGTTTATGCTTTCGACAAAGTGCGAGTATTTTTCCGCCTCTATTACGGAGCGTGAATAAATGAGCCTGCGGAATTTTTTTGAGAAGAGCATGACCAGACCGGCAGACAATATTACCGGAACCACCGCAATTCCTACGAGTGAAGAACTGAACGTAAAGAGGACGATGCCTGTGAAGAGGAGCATCACGCAGTCAAGAACAACACCGACTGTCATACCGGAAAGCGCGTTCTTTATGGTTCCTATGTCCGTAAAGCGCGAGAGAATTTCTCCGCTCTTGCGTTTTGTAAAGAAGTCCAGTGGCAAATGAAGTATATGGTTAAAGTATTCAAGAGAAAGGGAGGCTTCCATCTTGTTTCCCAGAAAGTTTATCAGGTGATTGCGTGCAAAACAGAGCAGACTCTGAAAGATTATCACCAAAAGATATGCCAGTGAGATTGACACAAGTGCAGATGGAAGGTATGAATAGATGACTTCGTCAATTAGGAAGCGGAAATAGAATGCCCCAAGTATGCCCAATATGGTCATGAGGAAACTTGCCGTAAAGACCTCTACCGCAGTCTTTTTGTTCTGTGCAAGTAAATGGAAAAAACGCTGGATGAATGTCTTGTCGTCACTTGTCTTTTCAAAGTTTTGGTCGGGGGATATAAGAAAAAAGAAACCAGTCCACATTTTTACAAATTCTTCTTTGTTCATCCATAGAATTGAATCACCGGGATCGGCGACTAGGATTTTACTGCCTTTGATTTTGTAAACTACAATATAATGTTCAAGTCCGTTCTTAATGACATGGGCAATCAAAGGAAATGGCAGGTTGGCGGAAATTTTTTTGTCCTGTGATGACATCATCTTGCATGTGAATCCAAATTTTCCAGCAGCTTTTTCAATGCCCCTTGCAGTCGTACCTTTTTTGTCGGTGCCAGCAACGTTCCTTATTTTTGTAATGGCAATGCGTTTCCCATAATGCTTTGCGATGGTTGCAATACAGGCGGCCCCGCAGTCGCTTTCGTCCTGCTGCTTTACAAGTACAATTTTGTTCTTCATAATAAC
>JAGCYQ010000083.1 GCA_017960765.1 Treponema sp. | reverse complement strand
TCACATGACGAAGACATCGATGTAGAAAGCAACGACAACGGCGACCAGTACGACATGAAGGACTATCATGTTTACGAAATGGCTGACGAAAACACCCTTCCGCGTGACTGTGGATGCGTCCTTAAGCTTGAGGATGTAAAATGGGCAAGCAAGCAGCTTTGGGCTCCTGACTGTGCTGAAAAAGACGGCAAATACTACTTTGTTTTCCCGGCCCGCGACAAAAACGGAATGTTCAGAGTGGGTGTTGCCATTGGAGACAAGCCGGAGGGACCATTTGTACCGGAGCCTAACTATATCCAGGGAACATATTCAATTGACCCATGCCTTTTCCAGGACAGCGACAACAAATATTACCTGACTTTCGGTGGAATCTGGGGTGGCCAGCTTGACCAGTACCGCGGCAACGTGTGGAGCAAGGACAACAAGGAACCTCGTGGATCTGAACCTGCCTGTACGCCAAAAATCGCCCTGATGAAGGACAATATGACAGAACTTGCAGAAGAAGTCCGTGACCTGGTGATTGTGGACGAAAACGGCAATCCTCTTACCGGTGGAGATGAAGAGCGCCGCTATTTTGAAGACCCATGGCTGTTCAAGAAGGGAGACACCTACTACTTTACATATTCAACGGGAACAACACACTTCTTGTGCTATTCAACCTCAAAGAACGTCTACGGGCCCTACACCTACGGCGGCAAAATCCTGACCCCAGTTCTGGGATGGACAACCCACCACTCAATCCTTGAATATCACGGCAAATGGTACCTCTTCTACCACGACTGTGAACGTTCAGACGGTGTAAACCAGAAGCGCAACGTAAAATTCCGCGAGCTCAAGTTCGATGCAAACGGCGGAATCATCACCATGGACGGTATGGAGCGCTAAATACGTCATTCCGGGCCCAGACCCGGAATCCCACTGTTTCATATCAGGATGCCGGATCAAGTCCGGCATGACAGTTCCTGTTACCCTTTTTCCCATAAACTGTTTTACTAATGTAACGATAAATTTTGAGTATCGTGACCTTTTTTTATAGGAGAAGGCGATGAAAAGACTTTTTTCTTCTTTTATTTTGATTTTGACGGCGGTTTGTGCCTTTGCGCAGAATAAGATTAGTCCGCCAGTTGTCATTACTCCGGTTGTTCCACGCCCACCGCGCATCATAATGACGGTTCCGGATGTCCCAAAGGATTCAATCAAGCTTTCAGATTTGAGCGTAAAGGTAGAAGTTGCAGGCAATGTTGCCACAACCACTTACGACATGGTTTTTACAAACAGCTCCTCCAAGATCCTTGAGGGTGAATTTGAATTCCCGCTTGGACAGGGACAGACAGTTGTCGGCTATGCATTGGACATCAACGGCAGAATGAGGCAGGGTGTTGCCGTGGAAAAAGAAAAGGCACGTACTGTTTTTGAGGATGTCGTAAGGAAAAATGTTGATCCGGGTCTCGTAGAGCTGACATCAGGAAACAATTTCAAGACACGCGTTTATCCGCTCCCCGCAAGAGGTAGCCGCCACGTTCAGATTACCTATGAGGAAGTGCTCCCGATTTCTGGAACAAACCGCACTTATGTACTCCAGCCCCTCACAGACGAAAAGCTATCCTCATTCAAGTTTGAGATCTCAGTCTACAACCTCAGGAACGAACCAAAGATCCAGTCAAATTCAGGATTCGGCTCATTCAATTTTGACAGCCAGAACACAGGCTACAATGCAAGCTTTGAAAGAAAAGATTTTACCTTTGACCAGCCGATCAGCATAACGCTCCCGGAGGACGACGGATTAAACAATGTCTTCATGCAGGACATAGGACGCGACACATACTTCTATTTCTACACAAGCATGAGGGCCGCCTCACGTCAGAAGACACTGCCAAGAAGCCTTACGGTCTACTACGACATTTCTTCCTCAATGAAAAACCGCAACTTCAAGTCCGAAATGGAACTCTTGCGCCAGTACCTCTACAAGCTGAACAACCCATCCGTAACAGTCATTCCGTTCAGCAACACATTGCACGAGGCCAGGACATTCAATTCCAACTGGATGTATTACGGTGCCATCGACGAGATTGAAGCATTCCTCAAGCAGCAGAAATACGACGGTGGAACAAGCCTGGACTTCATCCAAAACCTGAGTTCCAGCTCCGATGAAATATTGATTTTTACCGACGGCATCTCCAACTGGAAGAATCTTTCCACCGGTAACAACCCCTTCCGCTATCTGGGTACAAAAAGCCTTGTCTATACCATTAACTCATCTTCATCTGCTGACCATTCATTCCTTAAGTCACTGGCACAGGAAAACGGCGGCATGTATGTCAACTTGAGTCAGATTACCTCTGAACAGGGACTTGAGCTTCTTACAAAAGAATACCTTCACTTGATTCGCGCGGACTACGACAGTTCAGCTGTCTCGGATCTGCTTCCCGGTATCGGTGCCGTTGTTGAGGGAGATTTCTCTGTGTCCGGAATCCTTCGTGGCAAATCATCTCCAGTTACACTTTCTTTCGGCTATGGAAACACAATCACGGAAGTAAATAAATTCAACGTCTCACTGATAGGCTCAGTAAATTCAAGCGGTCCACAAAACATCGCACGACTCTGGGCTCAAAAGAAAATCGAAGACCTGAACAAGAACTATGATGCAAACAGAAGTCAGATCATCGACCTTGCAAAAAAATTCACAATCGTAACAAAAGACACTTCACTTCTTGTTCTGGACAATGCCAGCGATTACGTGAAATACGGAATTGAGCCGCCGGAAGATCTGCGTGCTGAATACAACCGC
Source organism: Treponema sp. (assembly GCA_017960765.1). GTDB lineage: Bacteria > Spirochaetota > Spirochaetia > Treponematales > Treponemataceae > Treponema_D. The sequence continues at coordinate 8,034 of JAGCYQ010000083.1, read as the reverse complement.
CTTGTCTCAAACAACCGCACAAAAACCGCTGAGCCACAGGGAATCCCCAACTCAGTGTTCAACAAATTCGAGGAATTCAGAAACTGGTGGAACAAAAAGCCACAGGACTTCAAGACAGGCAGCAAGTCAAAGGCAAAAGGCTCCAGCTCAGGATCTCTTAGAAGTTCAACAAGCGGAGCAATGTACATGGACGCAATGGAAATGGAAGCCCCGATGATGGCAATGGAGAGTGTAAGTGCTCCACGTGCAGCCGCATCTTCAAGGGCATCCGAACCAATGACTTCTGCCAACTCTGCCCTTCGTGAGGCAACCGACATGGCAAAGGGAACCTCAGAGACAAGCCGCTCAAAAGACGGTTCCACAATCACAATCCAGGCATGGAATCCAAAGGCAGGCTACATTTCAACATTAAAGCGCACGCCAAGGGAATACATGTACTCACAATATCTTGAGCTTAAGACAGACTATGATACTTCCCCAAGCTTCTACATGGATGTTGCAGACTACTTCATGCAGGAAAACCTTAAGACAGAGGCCATCCGCATTCTTTCAAACCTTGCTGAATTGAATCTGGAAAACTCCGATGTTCTCCGTGCTCTTGGAAACAAGCTTGTTGAATGGGGATGCTTTGAACAGGCCATCACAGTATTCGAAAAGCTTACCGTAATCCGCGCCGAGATTCCTCAGTTCTACCGTGACCTTGCATTGGCCTACTATCATGCGGGATATGCACAGATGGCCGTGGACACACTCTACGATCTGGTAACAAAGAAATGGGACAACCGCTTTGAAGAGATTCAGCAGATTGCCTTGAACGACATGAATGCCATCATCGCCACAGAAAAATACATCAACACATCACGCATCGACAGACGTTTGCTCCAGAACTCCCCTGTTGATATCCGTGTTGTACTGACATGGAACACCGATGACTGCGACATTGACCTGTGGGTAACTGACCCCGACGGTGAGAAATGCTACTACGGAAACAAGCTCACACAGAATGGAGGACGCATCTCTCGCGACTTTACCCAGGGTTATGGTCCGGAGGAATTCTGCATCAAGCAGGCGGTAAAGGGAAAATACAAGATAGAGGCAAATTACTACGGCACACATTCACAGAAGATTCTGCAGCCAGTTGTGGTTCAGGCCGAAGTCTATACAAACTTTGGAACACCATACCAGAAGAAAGAGGTTTTGACTCTTCAGCTTGATACAATCAAGGGCAGCTTTACTGTTGGAGAAATCAAGTTCTAGGGACAGTAAAATTAACACAGAATAAGTCGCTTTCGGATTATTCTGTGTTAACAATAATAAAATAAAACAAAACCAAGTGATAACCAGCCAAGGTCATTTGAAACACTACTCATCGCCTTTGAAAAGTCCTCCAATTCAGAAATATCAGATGTTGTCTTACTCCCCACAGTATCACCATTATTGCGCCATCCGGGAATTTTTTTGTCATTTAAAGCTGTACCCTATATTTTTTTATATTTTTCAACCTTCTCATTAAATGTTGAACTGTAAAAGCCTGATGATGATTTATTTGCCGCAGATGGATTTGTTACGGTGGCAGCCCCCGAGGGCTTTGCTGATGTCGATGCTGAATTAGAGGATGAACTGCTTTCGTTAGAGGTTGAACCGCTTGTGCCTGAATTATCTGTTGTTGCTTGTGATGCCCCGGGGAAAACAATCGTCTGGCCGACATAAATGGTGTTTGGATCCGTAATGCCGTTCATCTGGGCAATTTCCTGATAGGTGTAATCTGTACCGTTTTGTTCGTTTAGTCTTGCAGTAAGTTCAGACAAAGTGTCGCCACGTTCAACAGTGACGGTGGTTTCTTCCTTTGCCTTACCTCCCCCATTAACCATCAGCATTTCTTCTTCGGTTAATTCTCTGCATCCCTCTGGAATCTTGATTTCCGGGTAGGTGTATTTCCTTTTGTTTTTTAAAAATCTGAACATCTTTTTCCTCACTTGTTCATACTTGATTTTTCGAGCAGATAGTGAATGATATCCTTCATAACCATTATACCATATTTTCCTTTAATTGAAAAAGTAACTTATTATCCTTATTGAATCCTTTTTCCAATTTGTCTCTTCATTCAAAGCAGAAGGTTCCGTTGTTATTGTTGTGACGGTGGTGCTCGTTACTGTTGTTCCGCCATCTGATGTAGTTTGAGTAGTTGAATCTATTGTAGATTCTACAGTTGTATCAATATCATTTGTTGTGGTTATATCTGTTACTGTAGCTGAATGGGATGTTGTATTTGAATCAGTCGCTGTTACAGAACCATTTGTATCTGTTGAACCTTCTTCATGGGTTATGTTTTGTCCAGTAGTTTTTTCTGTGTCTTTTCCTTGTGTTATTGCTGTTTCTGAGCCAGAATATGTCTCGGTACTTGTTCCTGTTACGGTTTCTGTCGTTACTCCCAGTTTTCTTACCAGAGTCCATTCTGCAGTAAGATAGATGCTCTGTGAGGGCGGTATGTTCACATCACGGGTAAAAGAAATATAATGTTCTATATCCCTATCCGATTTCGCAACGGCACTTACAGTACAATTGTATATCGTCTTGTTCCCGATGTTTGTTATCTTTAGGTCCGCACTACAGTAAACAATCTCTTCCGTTGCTGTGGGCTGTTCTACCCTTGTGTGCACGGAACCCATTTCAATTTCAACAGTTCCCTCCGGTGCATCAAACAGTGAGCAGCCAGTCAGAAATAATAAAAAGCATAACCCCAAATAAATCTTTTTCATTTTTCAACCTCCAGAAAATGATTTAAGAAATTCATCCAGTCTGATGTCAGACTTAATATCTGTATTTTACCCTGTATCATATTCCAGATACTTCGGTAATAATTCAGCCGTATTTCGTGATAGCTTAATTCTGTTCCCCAGTATTGGGCTTCTGTAATAAGATTTCTCTCAAAAAGAGTTTTCATATCCCTGCGGAATTCTTCTTCGTCGCTCATGGCAGTTTCCAAATCCGTACAGTATTTACTGAAACTCTCGCTCCAATCCTTATACAGATAACGAAGCCTGTTCTGTTCCTCGATGATTATTCCAAGCTGTGTGTTTAGGTTTTGAATTTTATTATCATAGAGTGCATTAATTGTTTTATCCTGAGATGTCAAATCCAGATCGATATGAAATCCTATGCTTGCATTCAGCGTCCATGGATATGGGTTTGTTGTCAGTTCCCTTAGTGAACGGCTGAAGTCGCTGTATAAATTGTATTGGTTTTGATCTGGAATAACTGATGCCTGTAAATATAAAGATGGCGCCAGTTTTGATTTGTCTATTTTTTTCGAAAGCTTTTCATCTTCTATCTCAAAAATCAACTCATATTCCTGTACAGTCCGTGGATTTATGGTATCATTTTCTATGTTAAACAAGGATAAAATATCATTCCTGAATTGCTCTGTGTTTTCCAGTAGATCGGAACAGTCGTAAACCACAAGTCTTGTCTTTGCTTCTGTAAGTCTATGTTTGCTTTGCTCAAGGTTCTGTTTTGCCTGTGTCAGCTGCATGTGTGCGTTGAACAATTCCAGATTTGAATACTGTCCGCTCTGATGTCTTTTGCTTTGTTCAAGATATTCCGCATTGGTTTTTGTTACCATCATCTCATAATATTCATATTCATGTAACGCAAGATCATAATTCTGTACTGTACTTATAAAATTTACTGCAAAATCAAAGATTGCCTTTTTGTTTTCCAGTCTGGATAAAAGTACTTGATTGTTGAACTGCTGAATTGTCGGATCCTTTGTAAGTCCAAATGCCCCGTAAGAAAGCTGTTGAGAAAGGGAAATCTGAAGATATGGCTCCTGCATGAATGCATTTTGTCCGGTTAAGTAAGAAATTCCATATCCGACATTCATGGAAAGCCTGCCATTACCTGGTAAATTCTGGGAAACACCGATGCTTGTAGACGGATTAATAATTAACTGAGAACCAGACAGTATGCCTCCGTTTCTTATATAATTGTAATCACCATGGAGCATTTTTGAGTCAGCCGTAAAATCAAACTGAACGGATGGAAGCCATGTTTTCTTCTGATGTTCAATTGATATTTCCATTGATTGAATGTTGGTGTTAAGAATTTTGCCTTCCGGAGATTCAGCAAGAATTTTTTTGATTACCGAGACCGCGTAATTTAATTCCTGTGGAAAAATGCAGGCTGCAGAGAAAAGATAAAACAAGCAGATTGCAATTCTTCGAATCAATACCATAAGTTCAATTTCTCCAGCACAAATTCAAGCAATGTTCTTTTGGCAACTATTATCCTTGCATCAACTTGGAGACCGATACGCAAGGGAAATACCTCACCAGATTTTCCTGTCAGGATATTTCTATCCATGTCTGTTCTGATAAGGAAAACTGCTGTTCCATTGTTTGCAGTAGAAACATCAGGGTCGATTGTCAGTATGTTTCCTTCCGCTCCACCGAATTCATAATATGGCAGACTTGGAAAGCGCATCTTAACCTTCATGTCCTTGTTGAGCTTTCCTGCCTGACTTGCTGGAACAGTCAGCTCTACAATACAGTTTTCATTTCCACTGGGAACGATATTAAACAGCTTTTGCCCACTTTGTATCCAGTCATCGGGATTAAGGGCGGCTATTTCCTGTATCACACCGTCGATGGGTGCCGTAACATTTGTGTATTTTAATGAATCCTCTATCTGTTCAAGTTTTGTTCTGTTGACCTTAATGGAAATGTCAAGGTTTTCGATTTCGTGAGTGACATCATGCTTAAAGGAGGCTATCAAGGCGTTGTATTCATTCAAGGAAACATTGTATCGGTAGGTGTATTCCTTTAACCTTGTTTCCGTGGTCATATTTAATGGAAGATTTCTTTCAATGTTCAGTGTGTAGAGGTTTTGATTTTTAGTCCTTTCCAACTGCTGGACGTTTTCCCGCCACTTCTGATACCGCAGGGCCGCTTCCGGATATTCATCGGGTATTACATTCATTTCTTTTTCCACGCTCTCGCTTATGTATTTCAATCCAGTAAGCTGCTTTTCCTGTTCTTGAATTTCAGTTTCAAGGCTTTCCTTTTCCTTTAAAATCTGGGTGGGATCAATGCTTAACAGGAGGTCGCCTTTCTTTACCTCTTTTCCTGGACTGTAATCAACTTTTGTTATTTTGCCGGTTACGGCGTTGGATACGGATGAAATGTTGCTTTGCGGCCTTATGTATCCCGAGGCTTTTATTACTTCCTCAAACGGAGCCAGCACAAACCAGATGAACGCAAGGCCTATTAGCGAAGCGATGATGATTACAAATTTACTTTGCAGGGAAGGTTTTCGCTTAAAGAAATATTCCTGTGTTTTTGTCAACAGTTTGTCTGAATATACTTTCATAAATCATACCGTACCGTTCTGGAGCTTCCACATGCCGGCATAAAAACCATTTTTTTCCAGCAATTCCTGATGGTTTCCGCTTTCTACTAGCTTTCCCTGATTAAGGACAAAAATCCTGTCGCAGTTTTTTATGGAGGAAAGGCGATGGGCCACTATTATTGTAGTCGTTCCTTCCGGCAGATTATCAATTGTTTTCATAATTGAATCTTCCGACAAACTGTCCAGGTTTGATGTCGCTTCATCAAGAATGAGTATTTTGGGCCTGCGGAGCAAAACTCTTGCAAGTGCAATTCTCTGACGTTCACCACCAGACAAGGATGCTCCTTTCTCACCCACCATGGTGGAAAACCTGTCTTGCAGTTTTTCTATGAATCCAAGAGCATCGGCTTCTCGTGCGGCTTCAAATACTTCTTCTGGTGATGCATCGTAGTTTCCCCATGAGATGTTCTCATATACCGTACCGCTGAACAAAAGTATTTCCTGAGGCACATATCCGAATATCCCCCTGTAATCCTTTGTGTCATAGTCTATGATGTTCTTTGAATCCAACAGTATTTCTCCACTATCAGGAGTATAGAATTTCAAAAGAAGCTTCATCAGTGTTGTTTTACCTGAGCCAGAGCTTCCAACAAAAGCAACTTTTTCTCCCATTTTTATTTCAAGATTTATGTCTTCAAGTGTATTGCCTCGTGTACCATAGGAAAACGAAAGATTTTTGATGCTTATCTTGTTGAATTTCTCATTGCCGATTAAAGGAAAAGAGCCTTTGTGATCCTCGTTCTCTTCTTTTAAATCAAGTATCTCCCCAAGCCTCTTTGCGGATACCGAAAGTTCCTGAAGCTGGGGCTGCAGTGTTATGAGCCGGCTTAAGGGACCAAGAAAATAACCAAGCAGGGTTACAAATGAAATAAGTTCACCAAGGGACATGTTTCCGTTCATGATGAGGACGCTTCCGTACCAGTATACGGCAAGGCTTCCGACCTGGGAAAGGAAGGTCTGTATCGTGGACTGGATGTTTGAAAAATTGGCAAGCTCAAATCCCTTTTGGACGGCGTCTATTATTTTTAATTCGGCCTTGTCATAGGAATCTTCTTCTGTTGAAAGGGCCTTGATTGTGGAAATTCCGTTTATGCTTTCTACAAAGTGTGAATACTTTTCCGCTTCCATCTGAGCCTTGCTGTAAATCAAGCTCTTATATTTTCTTGAAAACATAACAACCATTATTCCAGAAATGATAACTGGTATCATCGCGATGAAAACCAGCCTTGAACTGAATAAAAATAATACAGTTCCACCAAAAAGAAGCATCACACAGTCAAGGATTACTCCAACGGTCATGCCGGACAAAGCGTTTTTTATTGAGCTTATATCGGAAAGTCTGGATAGTATTTCTCCATTTTTCCGCTTCATAAAAAAATCCAGAGGGAGCTTTAATATGTGCCGGAAATAGCTCAAAAGCAAGGACGTTTCCAATTTATTGCCAAGATACATGAGCAGATGATTTCTTGCATAGCTCAGAATATTCTGAAATATTATTGCAGCAAGATAACCCAGAGACAATGTTACCAATGCGGTTTTAAGGAATGAGTAAATGACATTATCGATAAGAAAGCGAAAATAAAATGCACCAAGTATTCCAAGGACTGTAAGCAAAAAACTTGCAACAATGCTTTGAGCCACTATAGCCTTGTTTTCCTTTACAAGATAAAAAAAGCGGGATAAAAAAGACTTGTCCTCCTTGTTGTCCTCAAAACCTTTGATTGGTGCCAGAACAAAAAAGAAGCCCGACCACCATTGGTTGAACTGCCTTTTTTTAATCCACAGAATTCTTTCTGCCGGATCTGCCACAAGAAGCTTGTTCTTTTCTGCCCTTAGGACTACGACATAGTGTTCTAACCCGTCTCTCTTTATCTGACATATAATGGGGGAATTAAATTCTGCGTTGAATTTCTTTTCCTCGGAAACCATGGTTTTGCAGGACATGTTAAGCAAATTAGCAGCCTTTAGAATACCCTTTGCGGAAGTACCCTGAGAATCTGTACCGGCAAGGGTCCTTATCTTTGCGATGGAAATTCTTTTACCGTAATATTTTGCAACAATCGCTATGCAGGCAGCCCCACAATCGGTTTCGTCTAACTGCCTTACAAAACAAAATCTTTCACTACCGCGCACTTTTACCCTTCGACTTTTTAAAATTTTTTACCCCATGTTTAACGCCCCGCCCCTACCCCGGCGGTGCATTAAACATCCCTCCTGCTCTATTCTATCACAAATTTCGAAAAAAGTTAATAAAAGCTGAAAAAAAAAAAAAATAGTCTTAAATTATTCTTTTTTGGCGGTTTTTGTCTTGATTTGCTTGACAAAACGAAAATCCTGATTTACCATTTAAGCAAGAGTTATCTTGGACTTTGGTACAGTCTTTATAAAAAGTGAGGTGGAAAAATGTTATTCAAGGAATTAAGAATGAAAAAACTTTATTCCAGAAAAATTGTTCCCTTTGAAATTCCGGGAGACGCCCGCGAGCTTACGGAAGACGAGATGCTTCTGGTGAACGGGGGAGGAGGGTCGATGTCCCCAGAAGATCAACAGGCGATGGCTGAGGCTGGCAGAAGAGGAGATGTTGAGACACAGAATGCAATCCGGGCAAAATATGAAAGCAATACCCCC
>JAGCYQ010000082.1 GCA_017960765.1 Treponema sp. | reverse complement strand
GACCGGTGGCGATATCTGACGGTAAAAACATTTACCTTGCATGGGAACGCTCAATGTACTCTGCGGTTGGAACTGTAATCTATGTCTCCAGCCTGAATCAGGATGGAAGTCTTGGCTTGGATTTCAGCTCCATAAGCATTACGAATTCCTGCCTTAATCCAGTTCTTTTCAGCTACAATGGAAGCATATATCTTTTGTGGGCGGATTCCGAGACAAAAAACAACAGGGCATATCTTTCAAAAAGGCTTGAACTCTTTTGGGACGATCCCTCAGTGATGATAAACGGCGTTGATTCATCCGTCTACCCCGTAACCGCCAACAGGGAAAAGGAATTGGGATTTATATGGCAGCGCAAGACTGGTTCCGGCTCATTTCAGATTCAACGTTTAATCAAAGACGCCAGTTCCCCTCCTCCAGTTATAATTCCACAGACATTTGAGGACGGGAAAGGCGGCAACCTGGATAAAATCTCCGCTGTCATTCAAGAAGGTGATGACTCTTCTGGTGTCAAAGGATTCTCTGTACTGTTGACGACAGACTTAAACGCTGAGCCGGAGAATACGATTACAAATCTTCCCGAAGAAACGCTTATTGAAGGAAACATACCTGAGGATGGTTATTGGTATTTTAAGGTAAAGCAAGTCGACTATTCAAACAACTGGTCTAAAGCCGCGGTTGTGTCATATAAAAAGGATACGGTTTCACCTGGTAAGACCAGCATTAAGCCGATTGAAGTTGATGAGAACATTCTGGCTGTATCCAACAGATTCTCGATTGAATGGCTGCCTTCAGAAGAAGACGATGACATCGCAGGCTATACATGGTCCCTGCAGTATGTCGATTCGATACCTTCAAGACTTGCTGTAAATTCCAGACATCCCCTCAGATTGAACTCAGAGCAGGTAAAAGAAATAACTGACAGGCTTTATGAAAAAAATCAGGAGAAAATAGAAAGCCTTAAGGAACCTCCCCGTTACATCTGCGGAGACGGCATAGAATTAAAACAGACGGTAAGGAATGCAAAAAACGGACTTTATGTCTTTTCTGTCGCAGCAATTGATGAAGTGGGGAACATCGGAGAATATGATTCCATTCAGTTTATATTGAACAAATATATTCCTCAGACTTACATAAGCACGGTAAACCCCAAGACCAACGTTTTTGGTGACGTCTCCCTGGAAATATACGGCGGAGGATTTACCTATGAGGGAACAATTTCCGAAGTTTACGTTGATTATGACGGTAAGGCACCTTTCGATTACGTTCTGACTCAGGAAAACGGAGACTTTACGGTTGAATCGGACAATAGAATTTCTGGAATAAACATTAAGGCTCCATAGGCGAATGAATATTAAGTTGGTTTAATGCATACTGATCGTGGCCTTTACATGTCCAAGGACAGAATTCTTGATATAAAGGACTTTGGTACCGTAAAGGGAAATAAAAGCTATGACTTCCTTCCCAAATGGCTTACCGATTTATTCCACGGAAATTTTACTTTTGATTTATCTTTTATAATAATTTTGCTGATGGTTATTTTTATTGCGGTTGCTGCAATCATGATAACAAGAGGTCTAGCAGGTACTGCAAGGGAAGCCGTTTTAATACAGGCGGAAATCAAAGCACTCATTCAAGGAGACACTATGCCAGAAGAAAAGAAGAAACAGACTGAAAGCCTAAAGAGGAAAGGCTCCGGGCTCAGACTAAAACTGACCGCATATACCATGACTCTCATCCTCATCCTTGTATTGGCATTGATACTTGCTTTGGGTTACATTATGATAAATCGTGAGGAACAGACAAGGTCAGAAGGTCTTCAGGAACGTGTAAATGTAATTCTTGAGGCAATGTCAAGCGGTGCAAAATCAATCTTCCCAACGCCGCATCAAACCTTTTGGCATTGAGTGACCTTACAGAAGAATCTGAAGCCCTCTCCGATGCAAAGTATGCTGTCATCACAGGTAGAGGATCAAACGACAGCGACATAAACCTTGATTATATTTGGGCTACAAATGATGAGGATGTCATTTCAAAGATTAACACTGATTCTCTATCTTACGGTTCAAGCCGATTTGTTTATAAAAACATAGATGACATTACAAGAGAATGCCTATCACTTAACAGTGAGGCCGCACAAGAAGTTGATTCCATAGCTGCTGAAATATCAGAGCTCACGGCAGAGGGTATAATGCTGGCAGGAAAAGACGACGAGGAAAGCATTGAACGCAGGACTGAAATTTCAGATATAACGACCCAGCTTAACAATCGGGCAAACAAAATATTAGACGATATTGCGACCAAGGGAATTGGTTCATATCCAAAGTACGATTCAACTAAAATTGACAAGGACAATACAACATTCCTCTTCTACAAGCCTGTTCTTTACCGTCATGGCAACGATAAGACTTATGTCAACGGCATAGTCTTTGTAGAAATCAGCACCGAATCTCTTGTAAATGACATGAAAGAGGCTAAACTTGCAATTATCAAAATAGCGAGTGCGGTAGTTGTCGCAGCCTTGATTTTAGGTCTTATATTCGCGCTTGTCCTTTCTTCAATCATTGTAGGTCCTGTAAACAAGCTGGCACGCCATGTTGCAATGATCCGCGATACTGACGACAAGGAAAAACTTGCAGGAAAGGATATAATCATAAAGAGCCGTGATGAAATAGGCATGCTCGGTGACACAATAAACGAAATGACCCACAGTCTTGTAGAAGCGGCCATTCAGTCTAAAAACCTAACGTTCGGTAAAGAAGTTCAGACAAAATTCATTCCTCTCCAAACTGATGAACTTGGCAACTCCCTCACCTACGGTCAACTCCATGAAACGGGCCTTGACCTTTTCAGCTATTATGCTGGTGCCGATGAGCTTTCCGGGGATTATTTTGACTACAAGCAGCTTGATAAGAATCATTACGCCATCATAAAATGCGATGTCTCAGGACATGGAGTTCCAGCCGCCTTGATCATGGTAGAAGTCGCCACCCTCTTCCTGAACGCCTTCAGCAACTGGAACATGAACAACCCTGCACAAGGTACCAACTTAAGGCCTGTGGTAAGTCAAATTAACGATTTGATAGAAAGCCGTAGTTTCAAAGGAAGGTTTGCAGCCTTTACTCTTGCAATACTAAATTCTCAAACTGGAGAATGCTGGTTCTGCAATGCAGGTGACAATCTTGTCCATGTATATGATGGAGCCACAGGAAAAAACAAAACGGTCACTTTACCGGAAACTCCCGCCGCAGGAATGTTCAACACTGATCTTGTTGATCTTAAAGGCGGATATAAGGTTGCGAAATTTACTCTTAAAAAGGATGACGTCCTCTTCCTCTATACTGACGGTATAGAAGAGGCAAAACGCAATTTCAGGAATTCAAACGACGAGATTGTTCCATGCTCAGAAAAGGGCCTTAAAGAAAACGACCTTCATGTCAACCATAAAGTTGGAGAAAGCAATGAGGAAATGACGCCTGAACGTGTTTCTGACATAATTGAATGTGTATATTCAAGGGGCATATATAAGCTTGAAAAAATGCACAATCCCAATCAAGATGAAACCTATACCTTTGACTTTAGCACATGCCAGGGAACTGCCGAAGAATCAATTCTTGCACTTGTGTCCATAGAAAAAGTCTTCAGGATGTACCGCTCTAAAAATACTACACTGGAAGACACCGTT
>JAGCYQ010000081.1 GCA_017960765.1 Treponema sp. | reverse complement strand
GTTGGTTTAAAGGCCGGTGACAAGGGAATGAAGCCTGAGGATGCATACAAGATTGTTGACTACAGCAAGGACTTCTTTGGAAAAAAAGCAGGACTCACAGTTTCAGGTCAGCTTGAGGCAGAGACACTTGCCACTGCATTGAGCCGCGTATATACATTCGGACCGACATTCCGTGCGGAGAATTCAAATACCCCGCGCCACTTGAGTGAGTTCTGGATGTGTGAGCCTGAGATGGCATTCTTTGACCTGTTTGACGACATGGATCTTGAGGAAGAGTTCCTGAAATATCTTCTTAACTGGGCACTTACAAAATGCTCCGAGGACATGGAATTCTTTGAGAAGAGGATTCAGCCTGGTGTCATCGCACAGATTCAGCATGTTGTTGATACACCGTTCAAGAGGATCACATACACAGAGGCAGTTGAGCTTCTGGAAAAGCAGAACGATAAATTTGAATTCCCGATCACATGGGGAAAAGAGCTTCAGACAGAGCATGAGCGTTATCTCACAGAGCAGATTTTCAAGGCACCTGTAATGGTGTACAATTATCCAAAGGAAGCAAAGGCATTCTACATGAAGCAGAATGAGCCGGACGAGAAGGGAAGAGTCACTGTGCGTGCAGTTGATGTTCTGGTTCCTGGTCTTGGTGAGATTACCGGTGGCTCTGAGCGTGAAGAGAATTACGATAAGCTGCTTGAGGTCTGCAAGGAACGTGGAATGGACATGTCAAACTATCAGTGGTATCTTGACCTGCGCCGTTTTGGTTCAGTTCCCCATTCAGGATTTGGATTGGGATTTGCAAGACTTTTGCGTTATATAACAGGTATGGCAAATATCCGCGATGTAATTCCATACCCAAGGGCACCAAAGCTGGCGGATTTCTAACGATTAACCAACCAAGGAAGGAACTATGGCGGAAGAAAACAGAGACCTGTACGGTAAGAAGATTTATTTTGTAAGTCCACCTTATTCAATTCGCAATCACGTCATACCGCTTTTGCGAAACATGGAGTATGAGGTTTACACCATAGACAATTACCGTGACCTTAAAAACATCCTCAGAAAGAATCCGTATTCAGTTTGCCTGATCAACCTTGACTCTCATCTTACGACATACGGCTGGTATGTTTTTGTGGATGAGTTTAAGGATGACGAAAAGCTCAAGGATGTTACGGTTGGCTTCATTTCTGAAAGGATCACTGCCTCAGAAAAAGAATACTTCCTTCAGAACCTCCAGCTAAAGGCGGGCATCATAAATCCTGCTGGTGTCATGAATAAAATTGCAGAGAAAATTGCCGACATTCTGGAGATGAACAATGCAAAGGGCAGACGTCAATATGTCCGTGCGAACTGTCTGAATGACAAATCTTCCGTCCTGTTTTATACACAGAACAATCTTCTTCATCAGCTCAAGCTTGTGGATATAAGCATTGTCGGTGCCGCCGTTAAGATTGAATCCAACAATGATCTGCCGCAGATAAATTCAGTTATAAGAAGCGCGACATTAAAGCTTGGTACACGTCAGTTCATCGTTGATTTTGTTGTTTATGCCATTCACCAGCGTGGAGACAAGCAGTTGATGATTACACTCTTTGTTCCCGAGACTGTCAGCGGTTTCAAGAGTGCAATTCAGGAATACATCTATGAGATCCTGCAGGAACAGGTCATGTCAGAAATCTCGAACGACAAGCCGGATGACAAACAATACAATCAGCTGGGTAAATCCATAGCAGAAGCCGTACACGCCCAGGAAACCGCAAAAAAGAAAAAGTGATTCATTACGGGAAGGTTGTTGTCACGCGGATTCGAAAAACCTACGGTTTTTCTTTAAATAAATGTTGTGATGTCTACTTTGCTCTCGTGAGGTACTGGGGTAGGAGGAGGTCAAATGTTGGGGAGAAAGATTGTTCTATTTCTAACCATTGGTGTGATTCTAACAGGATGTGCCAAAAAGAATGAAGTGACGGAACCTGTTGCAGAGTCTGTTGAATTTCCTGAAGAGGCTGCTTTGGAAGAAGTTGCATCTGATAAGACGGAAACAAGCACAGAACCAGCTGAAAGTAGCGAGATAAAGCTTTACGAATACTACAGGATTAATTCGCCGGAAGGTTTGCGTCTCCGTGATTCCGCATCTTTGGATTCCAAAGTCATAAAAACATATCCTGATAATTTACCTGTGCGTGTTAATGCGATTGACGACAGCATCGTGGAAATAGAGGGCATTTCAAGCCATTGGGTGCAAGTGTATCATAACACGGATCCATATGGCTGGGTTTTTGGCGGATACCTTAAGCCAATGGAAAAAGTTCCGGAAGATGCCCTGGGAGTAAATGAATACCGTTATACAGATTACAAAACTTCGTATGGAGATTTAAGACCATCAGACTTGGATGAAAACTGGGAAGCGTTTTACATTTTTTCAAAAGATTATGTCGGAGAGTCACAGCAGTTTGAGCTTGAAATTTATGACATGTTCACAAGCATAGATTATGACAATTATAAAATCTTTACCGGCCTTTACAAAGACAAGAATGGAACGGAAGGATACTTTATCGTCAAAACGGATCTGGCGGAAAAAAAAGTGCTGCAAAAATTTGTGCAGGAAACAGACGACCATCTTATTGTCTTCCTAAAGCCATGGGATTCTGTTTCACCATATATGTCAGTAGGCAGATGGTTTGAATCCGAAGCCACCTTTTATATTTCACGAGACAACATCGAAGAAAAATTGTACTGGTCGGATTAGTAGAAGTTGAAAGTTTTTTTTGTCACACGGATTCGAAATGCCTACGGCATTTCTTTAAAGGTGAGGTTGTGTTGTTGTTTTGTCTTTTGTGAGATACTTTGGTGGAAGTTAGACAGGAGAATGAAGTGTCATCTCGAACTTGATTCTGGATCTGATATTGACATTGCAGGATAGATTAATTCCAGAAAAAGCCCGGAATGACCAATCAGCAAGATGAGAACACCAATAAGCAAGACACAATCACATTTAAAGAGATTTCGTAGAAATCTCGAATCCGCGTGACAACAACATTTTTCCAATTACCAATTAGCAAGATGCTGAATCGAGTTCAGCATGACAAGCTCAATTCATAATTCCGCATTCTTAATTCTGAATTAACAAATCCTCTTGACATCAATCATTAAATCATTATACTGATACGCAATACCGGGGTGGCCTTTGGGTCTGAGATTATACCCGCACGGATTCTGCACGGAGTCCGCAACCTGATCCGGATAATGCCGGCGGAGGAAGTATGAGCATCATTACTTTCAAATCAAAATTCATTTTATCATCTATCGCGCTTCTGTCATTGACTATGGCAGCATGTTCAAAAAAACAGGAAACTTCAGCTGTTCAGGATTCTGTAAAAAAAGAAGTTGTGGTTTATTCCTATGACAGTTTTGTAGGGGAATGGGGGCCGGGACCTGAACTTGAAAAACTGTTTGAGCAGAAGACAGGCCTTGATCTTGTGCTTGTGGATTGTGGAGATGCAGTTCAGGCGTACAACAAGGCACTCATGGAAAAAGACAATGTGCATGCAGATGTGATTGTCGGTATTGACAATATTCTTGCGGACAAGGCACGTGCCTCTGGAATTCTTGAGCCATACACGCCAAAGGATGCTTCTTCGATTGTTCCGAAGATAGTTCAGGATGAGCTTGGAAATGACGGGCTTTTAACCGCCTATGACTATGGACATTTTGCAATCATATATGACAGCGAGTCATCAGTTCCGGCACCAGAATCATTGCAGGATCTGACGAAGGACATCTACAAGAAAAAAATCATCTTGATGGACGGAAGGACTTCTACTCCGGGACTTGGTTTTGTTGCATGGACTGTCGCTGTATTCGGTGATGATTACGAGTCGTTCTGGAAAGCGCTTGCACCGAACATTCTTACGATGACTTCAGGTTGGAGCGAGGGCTGGGGCATGTTCCAGAATGGTGAGGCTCCTCTTTGCATAAGCTATACCACAAGTCCTGCATACTGCGTTGAGTACGAGGATACCGACCGATACAAGACTCTTGTTTTTGATCAGGGACATGTTCAGCAGGTAGAAGGCTATGCTCTTTTGAAAAATGCACCTAATCCAGAGGGAGCAAAACTTTTCATGGATTTCCTTGTCTCAAAGGAAGCACAGGATGTTCTGCCGTTGACACAGTGGATGTATCCTGTTAATAAAAATGTCGAGTTGCCTCAGAGCTATAAAACCGCTGCTCCTATTCCGGATAAAACATTGTCTGTTGATGCGGAGACAGTGAACAAGGCTTTGGAAAAAGTAATGGACATTCTTTCTGCAAGTTGATTTTATGGTTAAGCAGACTGGACGCATTTTAGTCATAGGCATCGGTATCTTTTCGCTTCTTGTTGTAACGCTGTGTTTTGTCATGCCGTACATCAGGGCCGTGATGCCTGCCTTTTCTGGCTCTTCAAGCTTGACTCTTAGTGCGTCCAGAATCTTAAGGATTTTCATCTATACTTTTCTTCAGGCTTTTTTCTCCACGCTTGTTGCATTGGTCATGGGATTGGTTGGTGCATACCTTGTCTCCAACACAAGGATATTCGGAAGGCATTTCCTGATATCGCTTGGTTCAATTCCTCTCTGCATTCCACCTCTGATAATCGCTCTTGCCTATATTTCCTGTTTTGGAATGAACGGCATATACAACCGTTTCCTGATGAATGTGTTCGCCTTAAATGAAGCACCCCTTCAGTTTCTGTATTCGTTTTTTGGTGTGGTTCTTGTCCAGGGTTTTTATAATTTTCCTCTGGTGATGGTGACTGTCTCTGACCGCTGGGCATCGTTGGATTCAAGTACGGAGGATTCAGCCAGGATTCTTGGTGCCTCTCGCTGGAGGGTTTTCAGGACAGTAACTTTGCATCAGCTTGTGGGTTCGATTGTCTCATCCTGCATTCCGGTTTTTCTTTACTGCTTTTTTTCTTTTATGATTGTTCTCCTGTTCGGTTCTGCGGGTGGAACTACTCTTGAGCTTGCGGTGTATCATGCGGGAAGAAGCGACTTTAATTTTTCCAACGTGGCAGTCCTTTCTCTTTTGGAAACCGCTTCCGTGCTTTTTATTTTGTTTTTGTACTCAAGGCTTGAAAAAAAATGCGAGCACAATTACAGCCATTCATTCAGGGAAAAGAACAGAAAGAGTCCTGTCATGACGATTGTTTTTTATATCGTTCTCTTCCTGTTTTTCCTTATGCCTCTTTTTTCGATTTTGATATCATCGTTCTACTCCGGGGCATGGAAAAAAGTTCTGGGCATGAGGGGATTCTTTAATGCAATAAAAAATACTTTGGTCACCGCTTTCTTTACAGGCGCAATATGTACAATGAGCGGTTTTATCTATGCCTTGTTCCTGCGGATGAACCATGGCCTTAAGAGAAATGTATTCCTGCGTACAGTTCCGCTTTTACCCATGGCAGTGTCCTCGGTTACTATGGGAATAGGAATGACATCTCTTGTCCGCGAGGGAAGTCCTCTGGTTTTGGTTCTTGCACAGTCAGCTCTTTTCTGGCCCTTTGCGTTCAGGCAGATTCAAAGCCAGATGTCGAATATCCCGCAGGAAGTTTTGGATTCAAGCCTTTTGCTTTCACGGAGGAAAACTGACTCAATCTTTTCTGTGATCATTCCATATACCAAAAAAGGAATTGTAAGTGCATTCTGTTTTTGCTTTGCCATAAGTGCAGGGGATGCGACCTTGCCGCTGGTTCTTTCGATTCCGAAATTTGACACGCTTGCTCTTTTTACATACAGGCTTGCAGGATCATATCGGTTCAGGGAAGGCTCTGTCTGTGCCATTGTGCTGGGGCTTTTATGCATGGGAGTTTTTGCCCTTGCCAAATTTTCAGGAAAAGGAGATGCAGATGTTTCTGGAATGTAAAAACTTAAGGCGTAATCTTTCTGATTTTTCTCTTGACGTTTCTTTTGGTGTTGAGGAAAACCACATGGCATCTCTAGTAGGTCCAAGCGGCTCAGGAAAATCCACTGTGCTTTCGATGATTGCGGGTCTTGTTCATCCGGATAAATTAAGCGACACAAAAATCATCCTGGACAACAAGGACATAACTTATCTTGAGCCGGGAAAGAGGGAATGCGGAATGGTGTTTCAGAATCCGTCCCTGTTCCTGAACATGAACGTTGTTGACAATGTGGCGTACGGTCTTGTATGCCGTGGAATGAAAAAGAAGGATGCAAGATCAAAGGCGGAGATGTTCCTGGAGAAATTCAACATGGCAGGTTTCTCAAAAAGGAGCCCGGAGACTCTGAGCGGTGGTGAGGCGCAGCGTGTTGCTCTTGCACGTACCCTTATAGTTCAGCCAAAACTTGTTCTGTTTGACGAGCCCCTTAGTGCCCTTGATACAGAGCTCAGGAAAAAACTTGCACAGGAAATCCGCAGCATGCAGAGGACAATTCCGTTTACCGCCATCATGGTGACGCACGACCTTGATGAGGCAGTATCGATTTCAGATGAAGTAATCCACATCGAGAAGGGCAGGATTAGGGATTAATAAATGTTGCCTATATTGTTTTTTTTGATTATATTATAGTTATAGTCTATATTCAGTATTTTTTTTTCGAGGTATATATGGCAGAAAGCGATAATTGTAATCATGTTTGTTCAGGCTGCTCTGTTGAAAACTGCTCAAAAAGAGATTTCCATGAGAAATTGAACGAGGCGTCTTCCGTTAAGAAAGTCATTGCTGTTGTAAGCGGAAAGGGCGGTGTCGGTAAATCACTGGTAACCAGCCTTCTTGCAAGCAAGGTCTCAAAGGACGGCTACCGTACTGCCATAATGGATGCGGACATCACAGGACCTTCAATTCCGACGGCATTTGGTCTTGGTGCAGAGCGTGCAGAGGCCGGTACAATGACTGGTGCGGATGGCAAGCAGAAGGATTTTATTAAGCCTGTCATGAGCAAGGACGGCATTCAGATTATGTCGATGAATTTCCTTTTGCCCGAGCAGACTGATCCCGTTATCTGGAGGGGTCCTGTCATTTCCGGTGCGGTGCGTCAGTTCTGGTCTGATGTAATCTGGGACAATGTTGACTTTATGTTTGTTGACTGTCCGCCGGGAACTGGTGATGTTCCTCTTACTGTTTTCCAGTCTATTCCTGTTGACGGCATAATCGTCGTGTCTTCTCCTCAGCAGCTTGTTCGTGTGATTGTTGAGAAAGCCGTGAACATGGCAAACATCATGAACGTTCCTGTCCTCGGTTTGATTGAGAACATGAGCTATGTAAAATGCCCTGACTGTGGAAAAGAGATCCGCGTGTTTGGTGAAAGCAACATAGACGGCATTGCAAAAGATTTCGGTCTTGAGGTTCTGGCACGCATTCCGATTGAGCAGAACATGTCTGTCTCCATAGATAACGGTGAGGTGGAGAAACTGAACGACGGTTATCTTGACAGGGCAGCTGAAGTTGTTGAGTCATTCATCAAGAAAGTCTGATAAGAATGTGCAGGTTGATTCTGGCTCCGATGGCAACACTAAGCCACGAAGCGTTCAGGATGGCAGTTGAGGAATTTGGCGGTGCGGATGAATACTTTACCGAGATGATTCATGCACCCTCACTTATCACGATGGGACCATACGAAAAATATTATCTTCTGGACGGACCTGTACCTGAAAAAATCGTATGGCAGCTGACCGGAACAAATGCAGAGAGCCTTGCCGATGCAGCCAGGATTGTTGCGGAAAAAGACGGAATCGGAATTGACCTGAACATGGGATGCAGTGCACCTCAGATCTACAAAACCGGTGCGGGAATCTCGTGGATGCTGAAGCCTGTGTCTGAGACATCCCGGATGGTAAGCGCTGTTAAAAAAGTGCTGGATGAGTATCAGGATAAAAGCGGAATTCATAAGCGGCTCAGTGTGAAGTGCAGGCTTGGTGCGGATGATTTTAAGGACGATGATTTTTTTTCGTTTTGCGACATGCTTGTTGATAACGGCGTTGAGTGCATTACCCTTCATCCAAGAACCATAAAGGAAAAACTCCGCGGTCTTCCCCGTTATGAGTATGCAGAGCGTCTTGCCCAGAGACATCCCGGAATCGATGTTTATGTTAACGGTGAGATAAAGGATGTCCAGTCAGCTAAAAGGGCAGTTGAGAAAGTACCGCATGCAAAGGGCCTCATGGTTGCAAGGATGGCCGCACAAAAGCCGTGGATTTTTGCCCAGCTGAGGCATGGTCTTGATGGCTCAGGCCCGGACTCGCTTACTGTTGATGCAAAGAAACTTGCACTTGATTTTATCCAGGACATTCAGGAACGGCAGCCCAAGGAATTCTACCGCACAAGGATCCAGAGGTTCTTCTCGTATTACTGTGACAATTTTTCTTTCGGCCATTATTTTAAGATGCAGCTCTTGAACTATCATTCAATTGAGGAATGTGTTGAAAAAATCAATTCGTATTTTGAGAAATGCCCCGATGACATGTTTATAAAAGTCTACTGATCCTGACTCTTGAAATCAGGCACTTCTTTTATCTTGTTGTATTTCCAGTCGTGGGCGTGGTTTCCGGGAAGGCCTTTTTCTATCCTCTCGTTTTCCTTGTTCAGCTGATATTGAATCATTTTCTTAAAGACATCCATAAGTGGCTCTGGATCTACGTGTGCATCCTCAATTCCTGTTTCCTGCAGTTCCTTTATGAGGTAATAGCATGACTCTATCGTGGAAACGCAGTATTCCTTTGGCTCCCGCTTGAATGTGAAGATTGACCTGTATGATCCGCTGAACGAAAGTTTTGGAAGAGTGTGAAGGTTCTTGCTGAGTGCTATCATTTTCTTTGAGCAGAACCATGTTGAGTCGATTATTATCACAAGAAGCGTTTTCCCCGCAACAGCCTCTTTGAATCCTTCTTTCTTTGAGGTCCAGGCATCCTCTCCGGGGTAGAGCAGGACAGGATAATATTTCTCGTCATTAAGGAGCGCGTTCAAGTGGGAATTGTCCGTAAAGTCGACTCCCACAAGAATCATGCTGCCGGGTAATCTTATCGATGCAAGACGACCCGTTCCCGTTCGCTGACGTTTGGCTTCCTTGGGGTGCATGAGGAAAACAAATTTTATTGAAGTATCAACTTGCTTCAGGTCACTGCAAAAACATGATGCAAGCGGCCTGAGGCATTTAAAGCAGATGTCCGCCATTTACCCGATAAGGCTCAGGAGACCGTCTTTACCAACGGCACCAACCTGTTCACCAGCCATTTCCCCGTTCTTAAACAGCTTGAAGTTGGGAATGCTCATCACGTCGTAGTTTTGTGCAAGCTCTGGGTTATCGTCAACATTCACCTTGCAGAATTTAACCTTGCCCTCCAGTTCATCGGAAAGCTCTTCCACAACAGGACCCATCATCTGGCATGGACCGCACCATGAAGCCCAGAAATCCACCACAACCGGAAGCTCACTCTTAAGAACCTCCTGTTCAAATGTCTCATCAGTAACACTAACCGCAGCCATGTGGCACCTCCTGAATTTTGTTTGATCTTCTACTTATAGAAAATAATCAAAAAACATTTAATAGTCAATGTTTGTGAGGGACAGATTCAGATGGGAAGCATTTTTTATTTAATGTTTTATATATATAGATATTTTTCTGTAAATTCTGTAAAATGGTACCATGAAATGTTTTATTAGAATTGTAAAGGCCGTTGCTGCGGCTGCATTTATTTTTTCATTGAGCGCCTGTTCTAATGTCATAGGGCGTAGTGTTGTTCTATGGACAATCCCGGAGAGGGAGATTTCCGACGGCACTGTCGTTGATGTATATTTAAAGTCAAATATCGCCAAAGAATATGTTATTGCGGATCCTGTTACAGGCGAGCAGATTGAGGTACCCCTGTGGAAGCTTTCTGATCCCGCATCAAAATCAAAGGCCAGAAAACTTGCTGCACAGTACAGCGAATACAGCGGAATGTATGCCTGCTGCCTTATGGACGGTCTTCCTATACGCGCTGAGCCAAAGAACGGTGCAAAACAGATTTACCGTCTGCGCAAGAATGAGATAATCAAGGTCCTGTACAAGGGTGAGGGAGAGGCCCCTACAAGCGGTGGAAAAGCCCTTGAAGGCGACTGGATGAGCGTTCTTACATCAAGCGGAGTTACCGGATGGTGCTTCAGCCTTAACCTTCATCTGTTCAACATGGCTCCCGACGGAACCTATAACATTGAGTCTGTCATCGGTGTTGCATCAAAATCAGACGACATTCTTGAAACTGTGCTTTCTTCCAGATGGTATCCGGATTACTATGCAAACATGATCAGGAACGAGCAGATCCGCCTTGAATACATGGATCCAACCTACGGCTTTGACACTGGTGCAGAGACTGGCACTATCTCAATCAAGATTCCGACTCTGGAAGTTGAGGCCCCGTTCGGAGGCATTACTAAATCACAGAACCGTGTCTATAAATTCAATGATACCCAGATTACGATGACCGTGCGCAATGAGAACACCATTGTAGTCCGCTATGTGGATGATGACGGACGGCCTATAAGCAATACATTTGTTACTATAGAAGACGACGTTGACGAGATCATCACCAAGGAGAATGAGCGCCGTGATGCGGTATATACTTCCCTTTCAAAATTCGGTCCGACATTCTCAAGTACAAACTACGGAACGCTTTCGTTTACTGGCAGCGGACATTTTACATGGACTGGCTATGACGAGCTTGTTCCAACGGTTATCAGTCCTGCGGCGGGAACTTCCGGCACTGTAAGCGTAAAATACTTCCTTTCAAAGACTCAGGCTGAGGAATGGGACGGTCTTTTGACATTTGCATTCAACGGTTCATCAGAGGAAGTTTCATTCTTCTACAGGAAGGAATCAAACGGAATAAGGCTCAGCACATGCCGTGTAGTCCTGCGTCCAAATACAATGACAAAGCTGGATGATGTGGACATAATCACGACATCAGGTGATGTGGTCCTGTTCTTCCACAACTGACATGGCATTCGTTCAATTTTCCAAGATTTCCCTGGCATTCGGGGAACGTGACATATTAAAGGACGTCTCAGTTTAACTCCAGAGCGGTTCAAAGTCTGCATTGACTGGTGCCAACGGTGCCGGTAAGTCAACACTCATCAAGATCATGGCAGGCATTCAGGACGTGGATTCAGGGGAGCGGATTGTTCAGAAAGGAACGAGGATTGCATACCTTCCACAGAGCGGCCTTGTTCACCACGGATGCACGCTGAAGGAAGAGGCTGACAAGGCATTTGCATGGGGCTATGAGCTTCAGGAACAGATTGATTCCATAGGTACCCAGATGCAGGAACACCCGGAACAAAGCCAAAGGCTGGCAGAGGAGCAGGATGAGTTGCTTTCCAAGCTGGAGAATTCAGGCTGGTATAGGCGTGAGGGTACTTGTGAGCAGGTTCTTCTGGGTCTTGGTTTTTCCAGGGATGATTTTACAAAGCAGACCGATGAGTTCTCCGGCGGATGGCAGATGCGTATTGCGCTTGCTAAGGCACTTATGTGCGGTCCGGACATCCTTCTTCTTGACGAGCCCACGAATTATCTTGACATAGAGGCAAGGAATTGGCTTGAGCAGTTCCTGTGTGATTTTAAGGGCGGTTTTTTGCTTGTCAGCCATGACCGTTATTTCCTTGACCACACGATAAACGAGGTCTATGAGCTTTTTAACGGCGACCTTAAGCGTTATCCCGGCAATTTTACCCATTACGAGGAAGTCCGCAAGGTTGAGCTTGAATCCCTTATTGCGGCGTATGAGCTGCAGCAGCAGGAAATCCATCATCTTGAGGAATTCATCCGTCGTTTCGGATACAAGGCTACCAAGGCGGCCCAGGCTCAGGACAGGCAAAAGCAGCTTGATAAGATAGTAAGGATAGAGATTCCGGAAAGCCTCAAGAAAATACATTTTACATTCCCCGAGGCACCCCATTCAGGGCAGCTGGTCCTTACACTGGAAAACATCTGTAAGCAGTATGACCAGAATCCCCCTGTCGTAAAGAATCTGGACTTTGTGCTGGAAAAAGGTGAGCGTCTGGTTGTTGCCGGACGTAACGGTGCGGGTAAATCCACTTTGCTCAGGATTATTGCGGGTCAGGACAAGGACTATACAGGAAACGTAAAGCTTGGTGCGGGTGTGAGCATAGGATACTTCTCCCAGGATTCTGCGGAAAAGATTACGGGCAGTGAGTCTATTCTTGAGCGTCTTGAGTCAAAATGTCCTCTGGAGCTGATTCCAAAGGCACGTGACATGCTTGGGGCTTTCCTGTTCCGGGGCGATGACGTGTTTAAGAGCATAGACGTGCTTTCCGGTGGTGAAAAGAGCCGTATAGCGCTTCTGGAGCTTCTGCTGAGGCCTGTCAACCTTCTTGTGCTTGATGAGCCTACAAACCATCTGGACATGCATTCCAAGGATGTTCTTCTGGATGCACTCAAGGATTTTGGCGGAACTGTGATTTTTGTAAGCCATGACCGCGGATTCATAGAGGATCTAGCCACAAGAATACTGGAGCTTCATCCGGGGTCTTACCGTAATTTCCCGGGGGATTACCGCTATTACATGCAGAGGCTTCAGGATGAGGCAGACGGTATCGTAAGCTACGGACAGCCCATGGAGAATGACAAAAAGGCCGCACCAGCCCAGGAAGAGCAGTCTGAGACAAAAAAATCATGGGAAGAGCAGAAAAAAGCCGCCTCTGACCGCCGTAAGATTGAACGGGAAATCGAGCGTATGGAAAAGGAAATAGCCTCTCTTGAGGAAAAGCAGAAGGAACTTCAAGCCAAAATGTCTCTTCCAGAAGTGTACTCAAACGGTGAAAAAGCAAAGTCTGTTCAGCTTGAGCTTGAGAAAACTGAGTCCGAGATAGAAAAACTTACCGCTAAATGGGAAGAACTCTCTGAATCTTTGGCTTGAACCATCCGAAACACAAAACAGTAGAAATTCAACAAAAATTTGAATTAAATCCTTGCAGTAAACAAGAATGTGTAGTATTCTATATAAATGAGATTACTGTATGTTCTGCATACCAGCCGGACATACGTAGACAAGTTATAAAAGAAATAATTTCGACCAAACGAAATTGGAGGAAAAATGATTAAGCACAGACATTTTGTAGCACTCTTAGCTGCTTTGGCTTTGGTGCTCGCTGGATGTGAATCAACAGACCAGGCGGCTCGTGCGGCAGTATCTTCTTTACAGGAAGAAAACACTGTTGTTCCGCTGGGAAAGGTGGATAAGACAAAATCCAGTGAAAAATCAACAGTAAAAGTTCCGAGTTCTTCTACTAAAACGGACGACGGAAAAATAGACGATGAAACCGGTAAGACCGATGAAAACACCGGCAAAACCGATGAACAGACAGGAAAGACAGACGAAGAGACCGGCAAGACCGATAATCAGACTGGAAAGACTGACGAAGAAACCGGCAAGACCGATGATCAGACTGGAAAGACTGACGAGGAAACCGGCAAGACCGATGATCAGACTGGAAAGACTGACGAGGAAACCGGCAAGACCGACGAGCAGACTGGAAAGACTGACGAGGAAACCGGAAAGACCGACGATAAGACAGGTAAAACTGACGAGGAAACCGGAAAAACCGACGATAAGACTGGAAAGACTGACGATCAGACTGGTAAAACAGACGAAGAGACCGGCAAGACCGACGATCAGACTGGAAAGACTGACGAAGAAACCGGCAAGACTGACGATCAGACTGGCAAGACTGACGAGCAGACTGGTAAAACAGACGAAGAGACCGGCAAGACTGATGATCAGACTGGTAAGACAGACGAAGAGACCGGCAAGACTGATGATCAGACTGGTAAGACTGACGAAGAGACCGGCAAGACTGACGATCAGACTGGTAAGACAGATGAAAGCACCGGCAAAACCGATGAACAGACAGGTAAGACTGACGAAGAAACCGGTAAGACCGACGATCAGACTGAAACAACTCCAGGAAAGAGCTATCTTAATACAAACAAGATTCTCATGCAGCGCATAGAAGCCGCCCGCGAGAAAGCAATTGACGCTGGTGCTCCGACAACTGCACCTACACTGTTCAAGGCAACAGAAAAGATTTACGAGGCAGAGAAGGCTGTCGTGGATGCTGGTGCAACAGAAGACCTTTCTACTGTACTCAATGACCTTCTTGCACGCTATCAGGGACTTGAGAATATTGCACAGGCAAAGGAACTCAAGGACGAGATTGACGAGAACAATTTTGCTTCATTCCGCCAGACAACATACGACGAAGGCAACAGGCTCTATACAACACTTACAAATCCGCTTTCTGTAATCAACTCTGGTGCAGACTACAACAAGGATGCCGCACAGGCAGAGGCAGATTTCCGTCTTGTTCTTAAGACTGCATATTCAAGTCTTGCAAAGGATGAGCGCACAGCCGCTTACAACGCAAAGCTTCAGGCAGATTCTGTAAAGGCTTACATCTCACGTAAGGATGCATATACACACGCTGTATCAATGTACCGCAACGGTGAGCTTCGCCGCTCTGTGGATCCAAAGGCCGCAAACGAAAGCTACAAGACAGCAAAGGAAGAATTCCTTGTTCTTTATGACGAAATCTCCAAGGCTCGCGCACAGGCCCAGAAAGAAATTGATGAAGCCAAAAAACGCGTAACCGAATCCGAGTCAACGGCAGTTCAGGCAGATAAAGAAGCCCCGCTTGGAAACCAGCCGGTAGAGGGAATCGAGGACGAGAATACCAAGTTGCTGGAAGATGATGACTTCTCTAATGCCGAACAGCCGGCAGAAATTGAAGCGCCCACCGAAGAACCTGCAGGAGGCGAAGAATGAGAAAAGTAATAGGTATTTTGACAGCCCTTTGTGTTGTATGTGCCACTGTTTTTTCTGTCAGCTACACCAACAACACATATCAGAAGCTTGCAGAGGAATATACGGTAAAGGCCCAGAAGGCTCTTGATGCAGGTTTTTATGACCTGGCAGAGGAATATGCCGCCGAAGCAAAGAAAAATGCCGCACTTTCTGAGGAATTCATCAAAAAGATGCTGCAGCGTTCAGAAGCTGAGGATGCAATCAATGCCGCAAAGGAACGCATGGCTCGTGCAAAAGCAGCCGGACTTGATCCTAACTCAACAGATTACCGCCTTGCAGAGGCATATCTGGATGACGCAGAATATTCATTTGAGCAGGAAGATTATCCTGCCGCAAAGGCAAGCGCCGACAAAGTTAACCTTCTGTTCAATGACAGCTACCTGAGTGACCTGGAAGCAAAACGTGCCGCAGATGATGCAGACGAGAAGGCAAGACAGGAAGCAGAGGAAGCCGCCGCAAAGGTAAAGCAGGAGGCCGAGGAAGCCGCTGCAAAGGCAAAGCAGGCATTGGATGCAGCAAAAGCAGCCGGTCTTGATGAGGATTCTCCGGAATACAGCAGGGCAAAGGCATACTATGATCTTGCAGAAAAAGCATTCGATGACGAAAAATATCCTGAGACAAAGGAATATGCACAGAAAGTTCTTGACGAGCTTGCAAAAGCAGATATCGATGATCTGATCGGTAAGGCAAAGGCAGAGGCCGCAATTGCAGAGGCAAAGGCTTTGATCGATGCCGCACGTGCCGCAGGTCTTGACGAGTCCTATGAGCCGTTCAAGGAAGCACTTGACTTCTACCAGCAGGCCCAGAGGGATTATGCCGACGAGAACTGGGATGATGCCGTAGAGAATGCAGGAAAAGTAAAGGATCTCCTTTCTCCTGAGGATGTCGATGATATGATTGCAAAAGCACGTCAGTCAGCACAGGACAAGCTTGAGAAGGCAAAGGCCGCTCTTGACAACGCAGAGGAAAATGGAATTGATCCTGATTCTGACCTGTACAAGCAGGCTGTAGAGGATTACCAGAATGCAGTTGATGCATTTGAGGATGGAAAATACAAGAAGTCAGAGGAAGAGGCAGACAAGGTTCTTTCCGCTCTTGATCCTGACACAAGAGAAAAGCTTGCACTCAAGAAGAAGGCTGAGGATGCCATTGTTGCCGCACGCGCTGCAATCTCTAAGGCACAGGAAGCAGGTCTTGATTCAAGCTATGAGCCATACAGCCAGGCACTTGACTATTACCGCAAGGCACAGAAAGACTACGCTGACGAAGATTATCAGCAGGCTATCGATGATGCCAAGAAGGTTCTTGAGCTGCTTGGAGAAGAAGACATTGATGACCTCCTTGAGGAAGCTCAGGCAGAACGTGACAAGGCAGCCGCAGAGGCAGCACTCAACGCCGCAAAGGAACGTCTTGAGATGGCAGAGGCAGCAGGACTTGACACAAGCAACGATGCATACAACAAGGCACTTGAGGCATACAACAAGGCACTTGATGAGTTTGAGGCAGAGAACTACAAGGATGCAAAGAAAGAGGCAGACAAGGTTCTGGAACTCCTCTCTGACGACTACCTGAATTCTCTGATTGCACGCTCACAGGCAGAGGATGCACTTAAGGCCGCAAAGGAACGCCTTGACTATGCAGAGTCAATCAATGCTCCACGTGACTTCCCGATTGCATACAACGCCGCCAGCGAATACTACAAGCAGGCAGTTGAGGCATTCAACAACGAGGATTACGAGAAGGCAAAGGCTCTTGCACAGAAGGTAATCGATGCCCTTGCAGAAATCCACGAGATTACACCACTTCCAAAGTTCTACATCGTACGTCCATGGGCAGAGACAAAAGACTGCTTCTGGAACATCTCTGGACGCTCTTATGTATACAACAACCCATGGCTGTGGGAGAACCTCTATGAGGCAAACAAGGACAACATTCCTGACCGCAACAACCCGAACCTGATTTTGCCAGGCATGAAGATGGAGATTCCGTCAATTACCGGTGAATATCGTGACGGTGTTTACAGCCCGGATGTTGAGTACGAGACATACAGTGCAAACCGCTAATCAATTTTTGTAATGAAGGATTGATTTAACTTTTACAAAAACCCCGTTGCAAGGCGATATGTTTTGTGGCGGGGTATTTTAATCTTATAAGGGGGATTTGATGGCAGATATACATGTTTTCCCGGATGCACCGGAAGGAACCCCGGAAAGTAAATTTGTTCATCTGCATGTACATTCTGACTATTCACTTTTGGATGGCGCATCAAAGCTTGATTCGCTGATTGCCCGTGCAAAAGAGATGAACATGAAGCATCTGGCCCTTACCGACCACGGCAACATGTTCGGCATACTGAACTTTGAGCATATCTGCCATGCAAACGGAATAAACCCCATCTGTGGCGAGGAGTTTTATGTAGCACACGGAAGTCATCTGGAGAACAACAACCTTCCGTATCTGAGCAATACAGGCCGCCCCCGCCATCATTATCATTTGATTTTACTGGCCAAAAACGACACTGGATATAAGAACCTGTGCTGGCTTTCCTCGATTGCATACACAGAGGGACTTCACGGCGGTATCTATTCAAAACCAAAAATCGACTTTGAGCTCCTGCTGAAATACCATGAGGGACTGATCTGCCTTTCCGCCTGCATTCAGGGTGAGATACCCATGGCCCTGTCCAACGGTGATGACGAGCATGCCTACGAAACCGCAAGGAAATACAAGGAACTATTTGGTCCCGACCACTTTTACATAGAAATTCAAAATCACGGACTGGAGGAACAGAGGAAGGTTGCCCCAAAACTGATTAAGCTTGCAAAGGATCTGGATATCCCGCTGGTCCTGACTAATGACGTTCACTATACAAGAAAGGATGACGCTGAGGCTCAGGATGCCCTTGTATGCATAGGCCTGAAGAAATCCCTCAACGACCCCAACCGCATCAGCATGTATTCACAGGGGCAGGAATGGTACCTGAAATCTGACATAGAGATGGCGGAGCTGTTCCCTGATTATCCTGAGGCCATGGAGAATACGCTCAAGATTGCCTCCATGTGCAACCTTACGATTCACCAGTACAAGACGCAGGAACTTAAGGATTGTCTTCCAAGATTTGAACTTCCAAAAGAATTCCAGATAAGCGAGGATTACAAGAAAAATCAGGACGCTTATGTACGCCATATTGTTGAGGAAGGCCTTAAAAAGCGCTACAAGGAGATAACAAAGGAAATCCGTGACAGATGTGAGTATGAGCTTGGAATCATATTCAGCATGGGATTCTCGGGATACTTCCTTATCGTGTGGGAATTCATCAACTGGTCAAAGAAAAACGGAATACCGATAGGACCTGGCCGTGGTTCTGGTGCAGGATCCCTTGTTGCATACTGTATGGGTATTACGGACATTGATCCTTTCAGATATAAATTGATTTTTGAGCGCTTCCTTAATCCTGAGCGTGTATCCATGCCGGATTTTGACGTGGACATGGACTTCGAATTCCGCCAGCGCATTATCGAGCACACCGTTGATCTTTATGGTGAGCCGCAGGTAGGTCATATCGTTACATTCGGTACCCTTAAGCCAAAGCAGTGTATCTCCGATGTATGCCGCATACTTGACATTCCATTGTCAGATGCAGATAAGCTTAAGAAATGCATTCCGGAAAATCCAAAGGCAAAGTTCAAGGACGCATTCACACCACCGGACGAAAAGCATCCTGACAACGGCCAGCTGATTCCATATACACAGCTTGAGACATTCAACAATGACCAGGCTAAATTCGACTTGTACCAGCACCTTTTTGACTTGTGCAGGAGACTTGAGAACGTCAACAGGAATACAGGACTTCATGCATCGGGAATGGTAATCGGTCTTACAGCACTTCCTGACTGGGCACCGGTCTTCAAGGATATCAAGACAGGAAGCAAGGCCGTTCAGTATACGATGGACATAATCGAGCCGTGTGGCCTTGTAAAATTCGACTACCTGGGATTAAAGACACTCTCGCTCATCCGTTATGCGGAGAACATAATCAACAAGCACCTTCCGCCGGAAAAGGAGAGGTTTTCAATTGAGGACATTTCCGACACCGATGAAAAAACATTCGATCTGTTCTGCCGGGGTGACACGGTTGCGGTGTTCCAGTTTGAATCCGGGGGAATGCAGAAAATCCTCAGACAGGCAAAACCTGGGTGCATAGAAGAGCTTGTTGCCTTGAATGCCCTGTATCGTCCTGGACCAATGGCTTACATTCCAAATTACGTAGACGGTAAGTTCAAGCCGGAGACCATCCAGTATCCCGACCCATGCCTTGAGGATATCCTTAAGGAAACCTACGGTGTCATGGTCTATCAGGAACAGGTCATGCAGGTTGCCCAGAAAATTGCGGGATTTACTCTTGGTGGCGCTGACATGCTTCGCCGTGCCATGGGAAAGAAAAAAATAGATGTCCTGATGGGAAAGAAAAAGGAATTCGAGGAAGGTGCCGTAAAGCAGGGATTTACACTTGAACATGCAGATGAGATATTCGACATCATGGTTCCTTTTGCAGGATACGGATTCAACAAGTCGCATGCCGCCGCTTATTCTGTTGTTGCCTACCGTACAGGCTACCTGAAGGCAAATTATCCCGCGGAGTTCATGGCCGCAAACCTTACCAACGAAATCACATCAACCGACAAGCTCCCGGTATATATCGAGGAAGCAAGAAAAATGGGAGTCCCGGTTGATCCTCCTGATGTAAACCGTTCGGATGAAATTTTTGATGTTGTTGACGGACGCATAGTTTTCGGACTGATGGGCATCAAGGGAATGGGGCAGGCAGCCGCTGAAGCTATCGTCAAGGAAAGGACAGAGAACGGCCCGTACAAGACATTCATTGATTTCCTGGACAGGCTGGACAGTCATGTTGTAAACAAGAGGGCAATTGAAGCTCTTATTAAAACCGGTGGCTTTGATCATCTGGATAAAAACCGTGCCACACTTCTCCTGAACTACGAGAGGGCAATGGAATACGAGGAAAAAAAGAGGAGCGGCTCGGAAAACGGTCAGGTTTCCCTGTTTGAGGAAGCGGGCATTCAGGAATTCGTGGACTTTAAGTATGAGGACTGCGAGGAAATGCCCAAGATGGAAGCCCTTAACATGGAGAAGGAGCTTATCGGCTGTTTTGTAAGCGGTCATCCTCTTGATGATTGGAGGTCTGCAATAGATAAATGCGTGACCCTGGATTCATCTAATTTTGAGCAGGCAGGAAACAACAACAAGGAACTTAAACAGTCACTTATCGCTTCAGGCCAAAAGGAATATAAGTTAAGGGACGTGGGACGAAGCTATGTTGCCATTGGAATGATTCAGGGCCTCAGGGAGATCATTACAAAAACAAATAAGTCCATGGCATTTGCAAAACTTCAGGATTTCAAGGGTGAGATTGACGTTACATTCTTTTCTGATAAATGGCAGGAATACAAGGAGAAGATAAAGGATGGAGATGTATATGCCCTAAAGGGACGCGTCGATTATAACTTGCAGAGAGACAGTGTCTCATTTGTCGTGGATTCAATTGAAGACCCTCATGTTCTGGAGGAAAAGGCGATTTCTGCGATTCACATTCAGCTGGGAGGAGACTTCAGTACCGTCGGAGAAATTAACCGACTGAGAGATTTTTTATTTGGCGCTGAGGGCAATTGTTTAGTATATTTTCATATAGATGTTAATGGATCTTCCTATATCATAAAGGCAAATGCCCAGATGACTATTGGTTCAGATCAGGAAACGGTTCAGACAATAAAGGACCTGCCTTTGGTCAAAGACGTCTGGTGCGAATAAGGTTAATAAAAGGAGTTATATATGCGCATTGTTTTTTCTATTTTGAGTACTCTGGTTTCAATTTATGCCCTGGCATGCTTGATTCGGGTTATATTGACATGGATTCCAAATATCGGTAATTCCAAATTTGCGACTGTCCTGTCACAAATCTGCGACCCCTACCTGAATATTTTCCGTGGCAAGAAACTGCTGACTTTTGGAAGCTTTGATTTTGGTGCCGCGGTTGCCCTTTGTATTCTGGGTGGAATTGCAACCATTCTGGCTTCTTTTTCAAGGGGCGGCTTTTCCGTGGGCCATCTTCTTGCCGTCATTATCGGTGTTGTCTGGAACATTATCTCGGCAGTCCTTGGCTTCATCATCCTCATCCTGATAATCAGGCTCATCATCCTTCTTGTAAATAAAAGCTCCGGATCAAATCCTTTAATCGATTCAATTGACCGCACAGTTACAAGTCTGGTTTCTAACATTACCCGCACGTTTACCGGTGGCAAGGCAGTGTCGTACAAGGCTCAGCTGATTACCGCCATTATTGCCCTTGTTGTCGTCAATATCGTGGGCTGGCTGGTTTTCAGCGGAATATGCTCATTGTTTGAGATGCTGCCATTCTAAATAAAAATGAAGCTCCGAGACCTTGGAACCGCAGTTGAACAGATTTCCGGTATAGGTCCTTCCACCGCAAAGTGTCTGGCAAGGCTGAACATTTTTTCGGTGGCGGATTTGCTTTCGTTTTATCCCCGTGACTATGAGGACAGGACAAGGCGTGTTTCCCTTGCTGATTACACAATGGGAAAAGTTCACACCGTTGCCAAGGTTATGGCGCATGACTGGTTCGGTTATGGCCGTACCAGGACCCTTAAGATTGCTGTTACCGATGGAACTGCATCTGCCTGGCTTGTGGCGTTTGGCAGGGCATTTTTGGAGCGTTCGATTCCGGAAGGCAGCATCATTCAGATAGACGGAAAATTCGAGGTAAAATACAACAGCCTTCAGTCCACGTCGTTTGAGGTCCAGAAGCTTGCAGAAGACGGAGAATTAAAGGACTGGGTGGATGCACCTGTTCCCGGAAGCCTTGTTCTGCCTGTCTATCCGTTGACCGAGGGCTTGAATCAAAAAAACATACGCAAGGCCGTGGCATCTTCACTGAATCAATATGGCAAAGGAATTGAGGATGAGGTTCCCGCACATGTAATCCAAAGCAGGTCCCTTCTGTCAAAATCACAGGCACTGGAGCTGATCCACAGGCCAAAGACGCTTGACGATGTGCTTAGGGCACGGCGTACCTTGATTTACGAGGAACTCTATCAGTTTGAGTATAAGCTTGCCTCAAGGACACTGGAGCACAGGGGAGTTTTGCCCACGGTAACCGAGACACAGGTTTTTGAGTATTCAGGAAAGAATTCAACTCCGGATGCGGCACCCTATTTTTCAACCCCGGAAATCAGTG
This sequence comes from Treponema sp., assembly GCA_017960765.1. Lineage (GTDB taxonomy): Bacteria > Spirochaetota > Spirochaetia > Treponematales > Treponemataceae > Treponema_D. The sequence goes on along the minus strand of JAGCYQ010000081.1, from coordinate 498 downwards.
AGGAAGATTTTAAGAAGCAGCTTTCCCCGACCCAGAAGAAATTATACGAAAGGCTTCCCTTTTCCCTTACACAGGGCCAGATGAATGCCATAAGCCAGATGAACCGAGACATAGACAGGAGTCAGGACGAGTACAAGAAACTCCTGGAGCATCCCGATGAGCTTAAGAACTCTCCGTTTTCCATGCAGAGGCTTTTGCAGGGCGATGTAGGTTCAGGTAAGACTCTTACTGCATTTTTTATGTGCCTTCGTACAATCGACTACAAGGGGCAGTGTGCATTTCTTGCTCCAACGGAATTACTTTCACGTCAGCATGCGGAGAATGCGGCGGCAATGCTGGAACCTCTTGGCATAAGGGTTGCATTTTTGACAGGAAATATAAAGGCTTCGGGCAGGCAGAATCTTCTTGAGGCCTTAAAAAGAGGCGACATAGACATTGTTGTCGGAACACATGCGCTTTTCAGCAGGAATGTAGGCTACAAAAACCTTCAGCTTGCGG
>JAGCYQ010000007.1 GCA_017960765.1 Treponema sp. | reverse complement strand
TTGTTTGCAAAGGTAGCGAATGCCTGTGCCATCTCTATCGGGCGTACAGAACAGACACCGAGACCCAGAGGATAAACAGCCAGAATACCGCGTGAATCCCATTCATCCACCGGAATATTTGTAAGTGTTGTAATTCGGTTGATTGCCGCATCGAAACCAACGCCGTCAAGAACTTTTATAGAAGGAATGTTCATTGAGTGCGCAAGGGCATACCAGAGCTCGACATTGCCCTCATATTTACCAAGGAAGTCCTGAGGAATATATGGAGAACCGTCGTCCTTGTGGAATACAACCGGTGTATCACTTATTACAGTAGACATGTTAAACTGTCTTGAATCAATTGCCGCAGAGTAATAAAGTGGCTTAATAGTAGAACCAGGCTGCAGCTTAGACTGAACCGCACGGATAAACTGGTTGGAAGCATCATATTTTGAACCACCGACAATGGCATCGATATAACCTGTACCGTTCTCTATGGCAACCATAGTTCCTTCGATTGTGGTGCGTTCTGTGTTTTTCTTTAAGAGGTTGTGGCCTTCCGGGATAATCTGTGTTTTCAGGGTTTCAATACCGGTAATCATCGAAAGAATATCAAGTACCGGGTTAACCTGTGTGGCATATTCATCATAGGACAGGGATTCGGTTCTCTGCTCGCTTATCTTCATGGACGGCAGGTTGAATGTAAGACACATAAGTTCTACAATCGGAACAAATTCCCTTGCCGTTGCCTTCTTTGACTCACTCATGCTCTTCTGATACTTGCTGTTGGCATAGGCAATATAATCATGCATTATTTCCTCTGCCGCCCTCTGATGTGACAGGTTGAGTGTTGTATAAACCGTATAACCGCTTGTATAGATGTCTTCCGTACCGTAGAACATGTCGTTCAATTCACGTCGCACGTACTCACTGAACCATGGGGCATTGTCCACGCGCATCTCGTATGATGAGGTACTGGTCCTGTTGTAGTCAAAATTTGCCCAGTAATCGTCAAAGCTTTCCTCTGCCTCATCCTTTGTGACATAGCCAAGCTCTACCATTGCATCCAGTACGACCTGCTGCATTGACATGGCCCTGTCCGGATGGTCAAAAGGATTATAGTATGAAGGATTGGACAACTGTATTACAAGTATTGATGCCTCTGCGGGAGTGATTTCATCTGCACTGTGCTTGAAATAGTATTTACATGCCGCATTGACACCGTTTGTACCGCCACCGAAATAAATCTTGTTAAGGTATAGCTCAAGAATCTCGTTTTTTGAGAAGCGCCTTTCCATTTGAATTGCCCACCAGAGCTCCTTGAGTTTACGTCCTACGCTCATATCGCTTCGGTCACAATAAAGGGTACCTGCAATCTGCTGGGTCAAGGTTGAGCCACCACCAAGACTTGTTCTGGTCAAGACACCGACAACTGCACGAAGGATGGCCTTTGTACTGAATCCCGGATGGTCGTAGAAAATGCGGTCTTCACGAGTCAAAAGTGCATCGACAACCTGCTGGGGCAAATCGTTAAATGAAGTCATCTCACGTTTTTCATCAGATGCATATTCAGTTATAAGCTCACCATTAACGTCAAGAAGTTTAGTAGGAAGAGCAAAAGTGAATTCTGTAAAATTCTCTGTATTTATCGTATTTTTTGTTTCAGCCAGACCTTTTCCCAAAAGAGCTCCAAAAAGCCCGGAACAAGCCAAAAGAATGGGAAAACACAAAAATGGCCATATTTTTATCCGTTTCATTCTACTATAATAGGAAAAAACGCCACATTTGTCAATCTGAGGGACGAAAGCTACGCTTGCTAAGGCCTATGGACTTTTATTTACCTCTGATTTATACTCACAGCATGGCAAATGAAGACAATTTCTTTACCGTTTCGCAGTTGAATGCTCTTATCAAGAATATGCTTGAGGGGTCTTTTCCCTCCATTCAGCTCAAAGGTGAGATATCCAATTTCAAGTCGAATTCCAGCGGACATTTATACTTTGCATTAAAGGATTCAGAAAGCCAGATTTCAGGAGTCATGTTCAGGGGACGTGCCTCTACCCTCAATTTCAAGCCGAAAGACGGTATGCTCGTATTGGTTACGGGAAGCGTATCCGTTTACCCGCCTCAGGGACGCTATCAGATTATCGTTACATCCATGGTTCAGGCCGGAATCGGTGCCATAATGGAAATGTTGGAGGAACGAAAGAAAAAACTTGCCGCAGAAGGTTTGTTTGACTCCAGCAGAAAGAAAATCCTGCCATATTTCCCAAAAACAGTGGGTGTAATAACAAGTCCAACGGGTGCAGCGTTAAGGGACATACTTCAGATAATCCGCAGACGTAATCCCAAAGTCTCCGTAACAGTTCTGCCAGCGATGGTCCAGGGCGAAGGTGCATCTTCCACAATTGAACATATGATCCGTATTGCAAATGAATATGATCTTTGCGATGTCCTGATTGTAGGACGTGGCGGCGGTTCCCTAGAGGATCTTCTTCCCTTTAGCGATGAGAATGTAGTCCGTGCCATGGCAGAATCTCATATACCGACAATATCCGCAGTGGGTCATGAAATTGACTGGGCTTTGTGCGATTTTGCGGCGGATGTACGTGCCCCGACTCCATCAGCGGCGGCAGAGCTTGCAATTCCGGTTCAGCAGGAAATAGAGACAAACATTCAAAACATGAAGGTTGATTTATTCAACAGCATGCAGCAGAAAATCCAAAATCTAAGGATGCTTCTTAAAACATTTACCCCGGAGAACATGGAGCTTCAGCTAAGGCATATTGAGCAGCCCCTATTGAACCGCTATGAGAACGCAAGGTCAGGCCTGGAGGAAAACATTAAGCAATTCATTCAGGAAAAGAGGCAGAGGATACAGAACTGCATTACGGTACTTGAAAGCTGCAACCCCCAGACCATCTTTAACCGCGGATATTCCATGGTAAGGGATGCTGTCACAGGCAAAGTCATCAGGTCCCCCAAGGACACGGAGATTGGCCATTCAATCCTGATAACACCTGCAAACGGAACAATACAGGCAACTGTCACAGATGTAAATGTCACAGTTCCACAAAAATAAAACAAGGAAGGCAACATGAAAACTTTTGAAGATAATCTGCAAAGACTTGAAGAACTTACATCAGCAATCAAACAGAGCGACATCAGCCTGGAGGATGCACTTAAGACTTTTGAGGAAGGAATTACCCTTGCAAAAAAGATGGAAAAAGACATCGACGAAATGGAAGGCAAAATACAGATATTGATGAACGCAAAGGACCTTGATGTTGAAAATTCCTCTGGTGATAAAAAAGAGAAAAAAGCGTCAAAAAAAGATTCTGTTGAGCCGGCCCTTGACCTCTTTACTCCATCAGAAGAAGTGACAGGAACACGAAACTCTTAATTAGATATTTTTATTATGAGCGAGACAAACAATTCAAGACGAACAGTAAAAATCCTTAATGCGGAAGTAGCTCGAAAAATTGCGGCTGGTGAAGTAATTGACAGACCCAATGCAATAGTCCGTGAGCTTATGGACAATGCAATAGACTCAGGAGCAGACCACATAGCGGTGGAAATCACATCCGGTGGAATAGAAAAAATCCGTGTAATAGACAATGGATGCGGCATGAGTGAGGACGACCTTAGGATGTGCGCCCATCCCCATGCAACAAGCAAGATAGAGACAGAAACAGACCTTTTGAACCTTAGCACCCTTGGTTTCCGTGGAGAAGCCCTTTCCTCCATGGCAGCAGTAAGCCGTCTTGAGATAAAAAGTGGAAGTCTTGTGATGAACGCCTCGGTAACAGAGGACCACATAATAAAACCTTGCACACCGATAAACGGAACAATAGTACAGACATCAGGCCTGTTTGAGAATTTTCCTGCCAGACGACAGTTTTTAAAACGACCTGCAAGCGAGGCACTATTATGCCGCTCTACTTTTGAGGAAAAAGTTCTTCCCTGGAAAGACATTGAATTTTCACTTTCGATAGACGGAGAGGAAAAACTCAATCTTGCCAAATGCCCTACCTTAAAAGAACGTTTTGTTCAGGCACTTGAGCTTTTTGAATCCGCAGACTTGTTCTATGAAATCTCCGGGAAGGCAGCGGACAAATCTTTTTCATTTACACTTGTAATCGGAGAACCATCTGTAAGCAGAAGCAACAGAAAAAACATTTATATCTACGTCAACGGAAGACGCATCACGGAATATTCACTTGTTCAGGCAATCGAATACGGGGCACAGGGATTCTTTCCAAACGGCCTCCATCCTGTTGCATGCCTATTTGTAGAGATGGATTCTTCGCTTGTTGACTTTAACATTCATCCTGCAAAACGCGAGGCAAGATTCAAGGACCCAAGCATACTTCATCATGCGGTAAGCACAAGTACCAGGGATTTTTTCAAGCAGTACACAAAGCAGACCATGACAGAGGATTCCAGTCAAAATGACAATTCAAGCCTCTTTGATTTTACAGAATCTTTGGATGACAAGCCTTTGAATGTCGCAAGCAGGACATTTCCTTCATTCAACCATACAAATTCATCTAGCTATAAAAGCTCAGGGAGCTCCTCTTACTCACATGGCAATTACCAGACAAGCTCATATCCCCAGAGCAACACATACAGGATAGCGAACAACAAAACTTCGTTTGAATATTCAGAGCGTCTTGCAAAAATGGCGGCAGAGATGGGATCGGAACAGGACCAGTATCTTGAACGCAACAAAGAAAGCAAGAACTATCTTCCCAGCGACTACAAGAATGATGAGGATGATTTTCACTTTGTCGGAAGCACGCTTGGAACATTCTTGATTGCAGAGAAAAACGATACACTTTACATCATTGACCAGCATGCCGCACACGAACGTTCCATCTACGACACAATCATGAAAACCACCACGGAAAAACAGGCTTTGCTTGTGCCATATGTGATTCAGACCGACAGCAAGGCAGATGATGCATATCTGACACAAATCCAGGCTCAGTTGAACGAGGCAGGCTACGAGGGAAAAAACTGCGGAAACGGAAAATGGGAATTCACGACTGTTCCCGCCAGATGGAAAGGCACGGAAGAAGACCTGAAGAATGATCTTCTTGACAGACGAATCCAGCCGTTTGACATCATAAATGCAGTTGCAGCAAGTACAGCATGCCGTATGGCCGTAAAAGCAGGTGACATATTGGATCAGGATACTGCAGCAAATATTGCACGCATTGCCCTTGAACTCCCTGACCCGCATTGTCCGCATGGAAGGCCTGTCTTTACTTCGATTACAAGAAAGCAGCTGTATCAGCTTGTAAAACGGATATAAAACATTTTTCTTGAATAAAACAAAAAACCCCGCCATTTTCGACGGGGTTTAATATTTTACAGTTTATTCGGTTTACCTGAGTGTGTACAGCAAGCTTGAAACTTCCGTACGCATATAGCTTGGGTTGTGGGTCTGCAGGTATGTAAGCTTTTCGATTGCATCCTGAGTTTCACCCAAAGAAATGTCAACTTTAGCAAGCTCAAGATATGCAGACCATTTCTCTGGATCAGAGGCGATTACGTCTTCGTATGTCACCTTTGCACTCTGGAATTGACCGGATGATGCGTATGCCTTTGCAAGATTTTCACGGACTGTATTGTCTTTTGAATTGATCTTCAAAGCATTCTGGTAATAGGTAACAGCCTGTACATAATCACCCTTTTGTGCATAAGCGTTTCCAAGGTTGTTGTTTGCCTCAAAGCTGTTCTTGTCCTGTGCATATGCTGAGTTCAAGAATGCCAGTGCGGTCTCAACATCACCCTTTTCAAGATACAGAGCACCAAGGTTGATCTTTGACTTTACATGCTTGTTGTCAAGGGTCAGGGCCTCCTCGTAAAGGGACATAGCCTGCTCTTTCTTTCCAGTGGTTTCACAGAGGAGACCATAGTTGTATATACAGTTTACCTGAAGTGCTTTTGCGGCACTTGACTTGTTGTCATAGGCCTGTTTTGCATAGGTGTATGCCTCAGTATCTTTTCCCTGTGCATAGAGAACTGTAGAGATATTGTAGTATGTTGCCGGATCTGGTTTTGACGGATCCATGTATGCAAGAGCCCTCTTGTATGCAGTTTCAGCTGACTTGTAGTTACCGATATTTGCATAGGCTGAACCCTGCTCCTGGTATGTCTGTGCATTTGACGTATTGATTGCTATTGCCTTGTCAAATTCCTTGATTGCTCCGCTGTAGTTTCCGTCAGCAGCCATCAAACGACCGCTTGCAAGATATGCACGCTCATAGTTCGGGTCAATCTTGTATGCATCCTGATAAGAAGCAAGTGCCTGGGTCTTGTTTCCAGCCTTTTCGCTTACGTAACCAAGATTATAGTGAGCCGGGGCATATTTTGAATTCAAGCTGATTGATGTCTTGAATGAAGTTGCGGCGGCATCGAATTTTGACTGCATTGCCTGAGCACGTCCAAGCTGATACCAGTAGACACTGTTCTTTGGATCGTTCTCTGTTGCAAGCTTGAATTCCTTTTCTGCTGTAGCATAGTTCTTGGCATCCATTGCCTGCATTCCAAGAACATAGTGTGACGGAGCATTCTTGTTGTTCTTTGCCAAGGCGGCATTTGCATCCTTTACGGCTTCTGATGCGAGGGTTGCCTTTGTCTGCGGGTTACCCTGGTTTGTAGATGCATCGTAAAGTGTCTTTGCCATGTCTCCGAGTTTCTCTGCGGCATAATCATTGTCATTTGCCGGAAGAGAATTCTTTGCATCGTCAAAGTGCTTGAGAGCCTCGCTGACATTTCCCTTTGCTAGTGCTTCCTTACCCTTTGCTATGGAATTCTCAACTGCCTGCTTAGCCTTTTGATTGGCAAGCTCATTTTCTTTTGCCTTGTTCTCCGCATCCTGCTTGTTCTTTGCGGCTGTTACCTGACTCAACAGTGCACGTGCATCAGCATCATTCGGATTGTTCTTTAAGATCTGATTGAGTGCTGCTATGGCATCGTCATAGTTTCCGTTGGCGGCATCTTTCTTTGCCTGTGCAAGCTTATTGTTGCGGTCTTCTTCCTGCTTCTTCTTATTCTGTGCCTGCTCAAGGAGTTTCTTTGCCTCCGCGTTGTTCGGATCATTTGCAAGAACCTTGTTGAGTGCGTTTATGGCATCGTCGTAATTTCCATTGTTAAGGGCATTACGTGCATTTGTAAGATTTGCGGCTTTTTCATTGGCGGCTTTGTTTCTTGCGTTAAGTGCCTGGTTCAACAGCTGCTTTGCCTCCGCATTGTTCGGATCTTCCTTCAGGATCTCGTTAAGTGCGGCTATTGCCTTGTCATAGTTACCGGCTGCAATGTCTTTCTTTGCCTGCTCAAGTTTTGCCTTTAACTCTGCGGCTGCCTTCTCTTTTGCGGCTTTCTCTTTTTCCACACGATCCTTACCGGCTGTTGCCTGTGCAAGGAGCTGTTTTGCAACCACATTGTTCGGGTCGTCCTTGAGTATTTCCTTAAGTGCTTCTATGGCTTTATCATAGTTGCCGCTGTTTATGTCCTTTTGAGCCTGTGCAAGTTTGTTTGCCTTGTCTGCCTCAGCTTTTGCCTTTGCCTTTGCGGCCTGGGCCTGCTCTAGGAGTTTCTTTGCCTCTGCGTTGTTCGGATCCTTCTTGAGGATATCGTTAAGTGCAGAGATGGCTTTGTCGTAGTTGCCGTTTTCGATGTCCTTCTTGGCCTGTGCAAGTTTGTCGGCTAAGTCTGCATCAGCTTTTGCCTTTGCTTTTGCGGCTTGTGCCTGCTCTAGGAGCTTCTTTGCCTCTGCGTTGTTCGGGTCCTTCTTGAGGATATCCTGAAGGGCTGCTATGGCCTTGTCATAGTCTCCGTTGGCAAGGTCCTTCTTTGCCTGGGCAAGCTTGTTTGCATTATCTGCGTCTGCCTTGTTCTTTGCGGCGAGTGCCTGCTCAAGGAGCTTTTTTGCCTCTGCATTGTTCGGGTCCTTCTTGAGGATGTCCTGAAGGGCTGCTATGGCCTTGTCGTAGTCTCCGTTGGCAATATTCTTTTTAATCTCGCTCAGGTCATTACCGTTTTTTTTAGCAAGTGCCTCTTCAAGAAGTTTTTTTGCCTCTGCGTTGTTGGGATCTTTTTCCAAGATGCTGTTCAACAAAGCAATGGCATCGTCATAGTTCTCGTTATCAAGCCATCTTTTGGCCAAGTCAAGGTTCTGGTCGGTAGAACGCTTTCCGTCGTTACCACCGTTTTTTCTTTTTAATTCCTGTGCCTTCTCCAAGAGTTCACGTGCCTTTTGATCCTGAGGATTCAATGTCAAAAGCTCTTTCATCAGGTTGATGGCTTCATCGTATTTACCGTCATCGATGTAATCCTGACCGACATCAAGTGCCTCTGCGCGTGTAATTGCCCTCTTTCCATAGCGGCGTACAAGAATCTCAGGAGAAGTTGAAGTTCCGTCTGCTCCTACAGTACCCTTGTTTGCGGCTCCGGTATATCCGTTCTGAAGTGCCATCTGTGCAAGCTTTGAACCGCCAGTTGAACCGTTGTTTGTTCCGTCATTATTTCCAGTAGAACCATTATTTCCACTTGAACCGGTTCCGGCTGCAGCACCAGAATTACCTGCATTATTTCCAGCAGTGTTTCCTGTTGTATTTCCAGTAGAACCGCTTGAACCAGTACCAGCAGTATTTCTACCTGTTCCGTTTCCAGAGCCAGATGTATTGCCTGCAGATGTAGTATTTGTTCCAGATGAACCGTTTACATTTGAGTTGTTGCTTCCTGAATTTGTTGTGGAAGGAGTATTTGTTGATCCGGTATTTCTTCCTGTAGTTCCAGTAGCGTTGTTTGTGCCAGAGTTTGTCCCGGCATTAGTTCCTGCATTTGTACCGGTCGTTGCTGTCCTGTTTCCTGTAGCAGCACTGTTGCCAGCATTGCCTGTACCGTTACCAGTTCCACTTGCTGTGTTGCTTCCATTATTGTTTCCAGTACCGGAATTATTAGTTGAGTTATTTCCCTGTGTGCCAGTTCCGCTGCTGCTTGAACCGCTGTTTCCAGTTGAATTGTTTCCTGTGCCAGTTGAATTAGCAGGTGATGCTGAATTACCATTACTGTTATTTGCACTGTTTCCGGATGTGCCGTTGTTTCCAGTGTTGTTTGCCAAAAGCGTGCTGCGGTTGGTCTGTGGAGTATTCATTCCTACAAATGCAGGAATATCTGAAGATGTACTTGTTCCGTCTATTCCTTCAACCATGTTCGGGGAATTCTGACCTGCATCATCAATGCGCTTTCTTTCACCGGAATTGTCGCTCACCTGATAGTCATTGCTTGGATTTACAATGGCCTGCAGACGTCTCACCTGATCAAGAAGGCTTGTCACATCTGGATCTGATGAATTGTTGTCTGAAAGATATTTCTCAAGAATCTTTTCTGCACCATCGTAATCGTTACGGTTCATCAGGTTACGTGCATTCTCAAGTGTGCGTGCTTTATTCAAAAGGGCATTTTTATCCAGGCCCTGTTTTTTAAGCTCATCCTCATCAGCACCCTCTATAAGCCTGACTGCACCTGAATAATCTGCGGCGGCAATATAGGAGTTGTATGCAGAAAGAATGTCAACATCCGGTGATTCCTGCAATGCCTTCCTGTTGCGTGCCTGCTCAAGAAGCTGCTGGGCCTCTGCGTCATCGGCGTTTTCTGCAAGATAAGATGTCAAGAGTGAAATCGCCTGGTCATAGTCACCATCAAAAATATATTTCTGGGCCTGATCACGTACAAGAGCACCCTTTTCCTTATCATTAATTTCAAGACGGGTATTGATTGGATTTTTCTCTGTCTTGTTTTTGTTTGTGAGGTTTGCGACAAGGAATCCACCCAATCCCAAAAGAAGGAATACACCGACTACGGTAAGGATAAGAGGCCATTTTTTTGAAGAAGACCTGTCATCTTCTGTTTCATAGGGTTCCTCAAAGTTATTGTCGCTTGGACTTGAATAAATCAAATCATCCGGGACTTGACTTGTCTCATACTGAGTCTTTTCGCTTTGAGAGGAAGTATTGTAAGAAAAGCTTTCTTTTTCAGCGCTATCGGTCTTATCGTAAAGTGAAGTCTTCTCTGAACCAGCATCATCCGCAAAGAGTGAAGAAGCAGAATAAAATGACGGAGAAATATATGTTGACTCTGTCTTTGTATCCTGTGTTGCAGAAGATGTCAAAGGTTTTGTGCCAGTTTCCGTGCTTGTGCGTGTTCTTGAGCTTGAGGCGGTCTTTGTAGTAGACGCAGTCCTTGTGCTTGCC
>JAGCYQ010000080.1 GCA_017960765.1 Treponema sp. | reverse complement strand
TGAAAAGGAATTCGGTTCAGATGTCGCAAAGCTATGCAGTCAGACTTCTAAAATCACAAGCCTCAGGATAAAGAGCAAGTCACTTCAGCAGGCAGACGCAATCAGGAAAATGCTTTTTGCAATGGTGGACGACATCCGCGTTATCTTGATAAAGCTTGCCGACAGACTTGACCGCATGAGGAACTTAAAGTCCGTGAGCCCTGATGCACAGCGTGAGGTTGCAAGGGAAGTAATCGATATATGGGCACCTCTTGCATCCCGTCTTGGTATGAATGACGTCAAGAACGAGCTTGAGGACCTGAGCTTAAAATATTCAAATCCAGCCGCATTCCAGCAGATTAAGTCAATCGTATCGTTAAAGATAGATGAGCGTCAGGAGTATCTGGACAAGGCCGTAAGGAATATTTCTACAGCGGCATTAAAGCAGAATATCGAGGTAAAGATTTCCAGCAGGGCAAAGCATTTCTATTCGATTTACCAAAAGATGAGAAAGCGCAACAAGGAAGTAGCCGAGCTTTTCGACCTGCTTGCCTTGAGGATTATCTGCTCCACAGAAAATGAATGCTACACTCTCATTGGAATAGTACACTCGCTATGGAAGCCCATGGAAGGCCGTTTCAAGGATTATATTGCAATGCCAAAATCAAACGGATATCAGTCTTTGCATACGACGGTTATATGCGAGGGAAAGCCGCTTGAGATTCAGATCCGCACGCAGAACATGCATAATGTTGCAGAGCATGGTGTTGCATCTCACTGGCTGTACAAGAAGGGCACAAACCATGACATGGTAAAGGCTCAGGACCTGTCCATAATCAATCAGCTCAGGGAACTGAGGGATGAGCATCTTAGCGATGAGAACTTTTTCCAGGAACTCAAGGACGAGCTTCTTGGCGATTCAATTTATGTGTTTACTCCAAACGGTGACGTAAAGCAGCTTCCTGCGGGTTCAAATGCAATTGACTTTGCGTATTCGATTCACACCGATATTGGCGAGAAAGTTGTCGGTGCAAAAGCGGATGGAAAAATAATTCCGTTAACTGCAGAATTGAAGAACACACAGATTGTAGAGATCATTACAAATCCTCAGGCACATCCGACCCAGGCACAGCTCAAGGCAGTAAAGACCGGCAAGGCAAGGCAGAAGATTCATTCATGGCTTGTGGCAAACGACGACACTTTCCTTGACAAGGATGCAATTGCAAAACACGAGGCAGAGATACAGGCAAACAACCTTCATTCAATGCAGGTGATGCAGCAGAGGGCGGCGGAAGGAAAGCACAGGAAAAAGAAGGAAGAGACTAACTACACAGGCCTGATAAGGATCGGCGACACCACAAACTTTATGGTTACGATTGCAAAATGCTGTAAGCCAGTTCCAGGAGAGCCGATAGTAGGATATGTCTCACGCAACAGGGGCATAACGGTACATGCGGCGACATGCATCACATTCCAGCGCATACCAGACATCAAGAACAGGTCGGTAGAAGTTTCCTGGGATAAAAGCGAAGAAAAGAAAAAATAAAGTGTCATGCCGGACCTGATCCGGCATCTTGATGTGGCATGACGGTGGATTATTCTTTTTTTCCAATGACATTTCTGTCCTGGTCTGAAAGGTCCTTTATTATCATGACATTCTTAAAGCCGTTTTCCCTGAATATTTGGGCGGCACCTGTGGCGTTGTATTCTCCGGTTTCGATTGCAAGGATGCCGTTTTGTTTCAGGTGAGCGTATGCCTCTGGTACAAGGTTCCTTATGATTGCAAGTCCGTCATTTGTTGAGGAAGGCTTTCCGTCAAGCTCCACGTCTCCGTTTAATGCAAGGAGCGGTTCACTTCTTCCGTCCTCAAGCAGTTCCTGTGCCTCAGGTAAGGGAATGTACGGCGGGTTTGAGACAATCATGTCAAAGTTTTCCGTTATGGCCTCAAATAGATTTGAACGTATGATTTTTATGCCCGGTGTGATTGTATCAAGTTTTAACAGGCTGATGTTTTTTTGTGCGATCTCAAGGGCATCCGTGCTGATGTCGCAAAGAGTCAGGTGGGGCAGGGTACTGTATAAAAGCGTGTCCCTGCATTCGGCAAGAATTGAAAGGCCAACACATCCGCTTCCGGTGCACATATCGCAGATGGAAAGGCCTGTGTTTCCTGAATGTTTTTCCTTTATGAAATTGAGGGCGTTTTCCACAAGGATTTCGGTGTCCGGCTTTGGAATGAGGACATCGGGGGTGACGGCAAAATCGCGTCCGTAGAATTCCTTGTGGCCTGTGATGTATGCAACAGGAAGTCCCGTGAGCCTTTTTTCTGTGGCCTTTACAAAATGCACTTCCTGTTCTCTTGTGAGTTCTGTTTCGCGGTGGAACAGGAGGAATGCTTTGTCGCATCCAAGGATTTCCTGTAGAATGCAGTCGGCATCCAGTTGTGCTGTGGGGCTTGAGTCTTCAAGTTTGCCTTTGCCGTAAGAGCGCGCCTCTTGAATGTTCAACTATTATCCTTCCAGATCAGACACGTCTTTGAGCTGCTCTTCCTTTGCATAGACGTTCAGGGCATCGAGCATGTCGTCCATGTTTCCCATCATGAATGAAGGAAGGTTGTGGAGGCTCAGGTTTATGCGGTGGTCTGTGACACGGTCCTGCGGGAAATTGTATGTACGGATTTTCTCGCTTCTGGCACCGCTTCCTACCATGCTCTTTCTTGCATCGGCCCTTTCTGCCTGTCTTTTGCTTTCCTCAAGGTCAAAGAGTCTTGCACGAAGAACACGCCATGCCTTAGCCTTGTTCTTTATCTGAGATTTTTCATCCTGCTGGATAACAACGATTCCTGTCGGTATATGTGTAAGACGGACTGCTGAATCCGTTGTGTTGACGCACTGACCGCCCGGTCCACCTGCACGCATTACATCCACACGCACGTCTTCCGGCTTTATGTCGATTTCTGTTTCCTCTGCTTCCGGCAAAACTGCAACGGTTGCTGTTGATGTCTGCAAGCGTCCCTGTGATTCTGTGGCAGGAACCCTCTGCACACGGTGAACGCCTGATTCCCATCTGAGTGTTCCGTAAACAAAAGAGCCGCTGATTGATGTTACAATCTTGTTGAATCCGCCGACTTCTGTTTCCTGTGCTTCCATGGTTTCTGTGCTCCAGCCTTTGCGTTCGGCCAGATGTGTATACATTTCCCAAAGATCGCGTACAAAGAGGCTTGCCTCATCTCCACCTGCGGCAGAGCGGATTTCCAGAATGATGTTCTTTTCGTCGAGTGGGTCCGGTGGAATCAGCTTGAGTTTAATCTGCTCTTCCAGAACCGGCTGCTTTTCCTCCAGTTCCTTCAATTCCTCGCGGGCCATCTCTTTCATGTCGTGGTCTTCTTCTTCCGTAATCAGGACCGTGGCCTCTTCAATTCCAGAGAGGACTTTCTTGTATTCTGCATACAGATCCATCAGCTCCGTAAGATAACGGTGCTCGCGCATGACATCCTTGTACTTCTTTTGATCCTTAACCAAATCGGGATCGGCGATAAGACCCTGTACTTCTTCAAATCTTGCTGAAAGGTCTTCTAGCTTTTTAATCAAATCCATGTGAGCGATTGTATACTATTTTGACTTTTGTTTCAACCGAGGAATTTATTCATTTCCTGCTTGCACAGTGAGTCGCATATCTCGTTGTACTTGTGGCCCGCGTGTCCCTTTACCCATGCCCATTCTATGTCAAGCTGGTTGTATTCTGCATCAAGTTGAATCCAAAGGTCCTGGTTAAGCACCGGTTTCTTTGCGGCTGTCCGCCATCCGTTTTTCTTCCAGTTGTTGATCCATGATGTGATTCCGTTCTTGACATACTGGCTGTCAGAAAAGACCTTGACTTTATTGCTCTTCCATTTGCTGTTGGAGAGTACGGCCTCCAGTGCCTTGATTGCGGCCATAAGCTCCATGCGGTTGTTTGTTGTGTCAGCCTCTCCGCCACTGTAAGTATGCTCGTCGTTTCCGTCTATGATGACAACGCCCCATCCACCAGGACCTGGGTTTCCCGAGCATCCGCCGTCTGTGTAAATAATAATTTCATCCATGAGGAGAGTATAGTATATAAAGATAGTTAAGTCTATGAGTTTTTTTTTGTTGTTGAATACAAACATCCCAAACGGGAGCGCCGTCGGTATTTCAAATCCGTGTGGCAGGCTTTTTAGAAAAAAAATCCCCGGCTGAAAACCAACCGGGGCATATTTTACAAGTTATTCCCTAACTTAGAACCTGTATGTCCAAGATGTTGGGAATGTAATCTGTACGAATGGATCTGCAAATACCAGGTCTACACCGAATGAGAAGGTGTGCTTTCCAACATGGTACTGTACAGTTGGGAGTGTCTCGAATACAACACCGCGTCCATTATATTTTCCACCGTAGATGTTCGGGTTAACAGCATCCCAGTTGTTGTCTGTAGCACTTGCTGTATCTTCAGATGTTGTGCTCAAGCGTGGCTCGAAGTCTGCAACACCCTTGAGTGTGATGTCTGTGCTGAATGACTTAGAGAACTGATACTTTCCGCGGAGACCTGCATAGAAGTCATATGCTTCATAGTAGTGGCGGTACTGGTTAGCTCTGTTGTACTTGTCTGTATAATCTACACCCTGATATGATGCGCTGTCTGTTGGGAATGGATTGTCCTTTGCACCAAAGAGGCTGTACCAGCGGTAATCCCACTCAGGAGCACGGTTCATGCCGAAGTTTGTTGAAAGGTCGAAGTCTACGCTGATCTTGTCGTTCCATGCGCTCAAACCGATATCAAAGAGAAGGAGACCTTCTACGCGGTATTCACCGATGAATCCGATTACGTTAGCATTTGGATACTGATCGTTTACGTCCCACTTCCAGTCATAGTTGTGGTTGAACATCAAGCCAGAGTAGAATGCCCAGCCTTCAATTCCTGTAAATGATCCGAACAAGCCGATAGAAGCAGACTTAGGTGTTCCCCAGTTGAGGATGTCGCGTCCTACCAAGCCTACAGACCACATATTCTTGTATGTATAGTCTGCACCGATGTTGATTTTTGGAAGGCTGTCTGTAATGTAAGAACCAATCCAAACATCCTTGTCAGTTGAAGGATCGCCACCGAAGTAGCTGATTACATCAAGACCGATTGTTGCGCGGAGACCGTTGAATGGCTTCCACATGACACCGATGTCGCTTCCAAGGTTACCAGAGCCCATGTTGAATCCTACTACCGGAAGATATGAACCCGGAGTATAGATCTCGTCACTCAGGAAGAATGTGAGCCATGACCAAGGACGGAATTCAAGATAGAAATCCAAGTCTGTCCACTTCAAGTCCATGAAGTCCCATGTGCTGTCGGCCTGAGAATAGACAAGCTGGAAACCTGGCTGGTTGTCCAGAGTCAGTTCTGCCTGTGCTCCAAAATCGAATTTTTCCGAAGTATACTCGGCTTCGATTTTTTCAGAAACACCCGCAAAATCAATCATTGGGCTTACACCAGGAATGATTTCAATGATACCTGTGCTTACAGTGTTTGTAAATGAAACATCTGCAAACGCAACTGAAGCACTAAGAGCAAGAGCAGCAGCAAAAACAGCTACGCCTTTTTTTGAAAATTTCATAGTTACTCCTTGAGTTATATAGATTTTATGCTAACTCGCAACTTAATTATGTTTATTTTAAAGCATGAATCGAATAAAGTCAATAGAAGAAGTTGAAAAAAGAGGGGTATCTCCTTTTTTACTCTTTCCATGCCGTGTACTTGCTGCATTCAAGAATTTCACGGGCATTCTTGATTCTTTCTGCTGTCGGGGGATTGACTCCTTCCAGAGGGTAGGGAATGCCCATATCCTTGTATTTTGTGATGCCCAGAGTGTGATATGGCAGTATCTCAACCCTGTGGACATTGCCTAGGGTCCTTATGAAATCCCTTGTCTTCATAAGGTACTCGTCGTTGTCGGAATATCCCGGAACCAGGACGTGCCTTATCCAGATTGGCTTCTTGATTTCGTCAAGGTAGCGGAACATCTGGATTACATTGTCATTTCCCATGCCTGTGAGCTTTTTGTGCTCCACGGGGTCTATGTGCTTTATGTCCATCAAAAGGGTGTCGGTAAGCTCCATCAGGTGCTGGAATTTGTCAAACCAGGGGCTTTCCTTGGTAAAAGGGCCTCCCGCTGTGTCTATGCAGGTGTTGATTGAGTTCTTTTTGGCTTCCTCGAACAGTTCGATAAGGAAATCCAGCTGGGCAAGGGGTTCTCCTCCGCTTACGGTGATTCCGCCCTTGTCTCCCCAGTAATTCCTGCAGTCCAGGGAGTCCTGAATCAGCTCCTGTGCGGTCTTTTTCTCGCCTTTTGTCATGTCCCAGGTATCCGGGTTATGGCAGAACAGGCAGCGCATCGGACAGCCCGACAGAAAGATTATATACCTGACTCCAGGTCCATCCACGGAACCGAAGCTTTCTATTGAATGAACGTAACCCTGGACCACGCCTTACTCTCCCATCAATTCAGCATATTTCTTTGCGATACGGCGGCTCTTTTCTGCTGCAAGTCCCCTGTAGCGGGATGGATCCTCAAAGAAGTTGGCCGGATCCTGAACTCCAAGCTTCTCAAGCTGGGCTGTAATCTTCTGATATGCGTCTGTATGGGTCTTAAGGACCTCGAAGAAGGTTTTTCCGCTCTGTTCTGCCTCAAGGGTGATTTTGCGGATGACTTCGTGACCGTCGTTTACTCCTGCTTCACCAAGAAGGATGTATGCCGGCTCTGCAAGGACACCGCCACGGACTTTTCCTCCTGCCTCTGCAAGATTCTTTGCCATGTTCTCACGGTCTGCCTGCAGTCCTGATACGACAGCCTTCATGCGGGCAACTGCCATTGTAAAGCCTGATACATAGTCTGCGATGAAACGCTGGCTTGCGGAGTTTGTCAGGTCCCTCTGGTGCTCCGAGATCTGGTCCATGTAGAATGTGATTACGCGGGGGCACATTGCTTTCCACAGGGATTTTACGTGCTCGCTGTTCCATGGATTGCGCTTCTGCGGCATGGTTGAAGAACCGACCTGTGTTGAGGCAAAATACTCATAGACTTCACCGATTTCACTGCGCTGAAGGTTCCTGAGGTCATCGGCAAGGTTTGCAATGACTCCGAATGCAACGTTCATCTCAAGCAAAAGACGGAGAAGGTATTCCGGCTCGACAAGCTGGTTTGAGTATTCGCTAGGTTCAAGTCCCAGGAATTCAAGATATGTGCGTTCAAGCTCCTCAGGGTCCTTTACAATCATGCTGGGGCCGTTGTATGAGCCAACTGGACCTGCAAGTTTTCCCTTGAGCTGATTTGAAAGCTCCTCTATGCGAAGAATTGATTTTCCAAGTCTGGACACGAATTCCGCAATGCTCCATCCAAATGTAATCGGAACGGCATGCTGTCCGTGTGTGCGTCCTACCTGAGGTGTCTCGGCCTCCCTGTCTGCGATGGTGCAGAGGGCTTTTTCCAGTGCCTTTAATTCCGGAAGGACTACATTCTGTGTGACATCCCTCATGCGGCATGAAAGGGCAGTGTCAAGGATATCCACCGATGTTGCGCCAAGATGAACATAAGGTCCGATATCAGCAGGAACCTTTGTCTTGAAGACGTTTACCAGGGCACGGATGTTGTGCTTTGTCTTTTCCTCTTCCGCATAGACTTCCTGAGGATCAAGGTTAAGGGCAGTCTGGTCAAGCATGTCTGCTGTCTGCTGGTTGAGCTGACCCCTTAGCTTGAGGTGGGCTTTTACAAGGGCCGCTTCCGCACGGGCACAGCTTCTTATGCTTGCTTCCTCTGAGATGTATTTTGACAAGCCTTCAAATGCAGAGGCTTCCGACAATGAATATCTGTGATCGATACATGATAAGTTTTGAAAAATATTACGAGTTTCCATGCCATTCAGTATGTACCAAATGGAAGATTTTTTCAAGGGAATGAGAGGAAAAGTTGGCTCTTGAATAAAAGCGGCTTTACCCGTAAAATGTTGGAATGAAAAAGATTGGTTTTACAGTTCTTGCCCTGTTGGCATTTTTTTGGCTTTCATCATGCTCAAATAAAGATGACCTTGTTGTATTTGAGGAAAACGGAGTTCAGCTTTTGATCAGCCAGGAATATCTGGACAAGGGGATCTCCTACGACAGCTACAGTTCAGACATGGCACAGTATCCCACGTTCATAATCAGTTTTGCATACACACCTGCACTGGACAGGCTTTATGAACAGGCCGAGGTGATGTGGGACACAATTGAAAGTCAGGAAGCCCAGGATTTATATATGGAAGATTTTGAGCGCTCCCTTGTACTCCATCAGAAGATAATTGCTATTGGAATCACGCTGCCGGAATCAGATTACAGGTCACTTGCCCCTGATGATTATCTTGCGACTCTTCCAGTTCTTGTCCGCAAATACGGATATGTCTACCTTCTTAAAGTCATGGAAAACTCAACAGATGGTATGGATGATGAAGAAATAGAGGTCTTCAGGGACTGCCAGAAATACATAGAAAAATCAATCAGAAAGATCCGCATTGAGGAGCCCGTCGTAAAGTCAGGAAGTGGGAGCGGCGATAATTCCCTCGTGTTCCCGCAGTTCGAGTCTCCCACATTGGACGGCACTCCTGTAACCAATGACATTTTCTCTGGAAAGGACATAACCATGATCCATATCTGGGGAACCTTCTGCACCCCATGCATAGAAGAAATGCCTTCGCTTGCTGAATGGGTAAAATCACTTCCCAAAAATGTCCAGGTCTTGGGAGTTGTCTGTGATGTAGGTTCTCTTGATGATTCAAGTGAAAAAGAGGCTGCGGAACAGATTATCAAGGAATGCGGGGTCGAGTTCCCGAATGTGATTGCATCGGGAGGCATACTTACATATCTGACTGCAGTTCAGTTTGTTCCCACTACGATTTTTGTTGATTCAACTGGTACTATCGTTGGAGAGGCTATTGTAGGCGCCAGGCTGGAAGATTATAAGAAGGCCGTGGAAAAATATGTTTCCGCAAACTGACTAGAGGACAAATCTCTGGATAAAATCAGCTATTCCATCCTCATCGTTTGTCCTGGCCGTTACGAAATCCGCCATTTCCTTTATCTCATCCAGGCCGTTTTTCATCGCAACACCGTAAGTGCACAGCTTGATCATGGTCTCGTCATTCATGCTGTCACCGAAACCCATGGTGCCGCCGTCAAGACCAAGGTGCTCTGCAAGATATGATATGGCCTGTCCTTTTCCGCAGTCGGGTGGAAGTATCTCCAGGAAATATGGCTTTGAGATGAACACGCTTGCATTGTTCCCGAAATCTGCCTTCAGTGTTGCCTGAAGTTTCTGTAAAAGCTCCGGTTCTCCGGGAATAAGCATCTTTACGAATCCCTGCTTAAGGAATTCCTCGTAGTCCTTTACCACATTCATCTTGAGTCCGCACAGGTCGACGTCAAGCCTTGTCCATTTTGTTTCTTTTTCCGTGTGGATGGTGTCGGGGTCGTATACTTCAGATACCAGTCCAAATTCCTTGGCACGCTTGTTTGCATGCAAGAGGATTTCCGGGGCAACGAACTGATTGTATATCCTCTGCCTCTTGTGCAGGTCAAAGATTGAGCATCCGTTTACCGCTATGATATATCTTCCGCTTTGCATTCCAGCTATCTCAAGTTTGCGTACAAACGGAAGTATCGCATCCTCAGCCCTTCCGGAGCACAGGACAATATAGATGCCGAGTGAGGCCGCCCTGCGCAATGTATGGACAGTTTCGTCGCTTATCTGTTGGTGTGAGTCCAGAAGCGTGTCGTCTAAATCCAGTGCTATGAGTTTTACGTTTAGTTTGTTTTTTGGGAGCTTAGTTTCGTTCATGAAAAGAGGAAACTGATTGCCGATCAACAAAAGTCAGTCAGCAATCAGCAGTTTGTTATCTTATTTGCCTTCTGGCATTACGCGGGTAAGTTCTTCTCCTTCGAAATTCATTACACCGTCTGTAATTACCACTTCTATGGTTTCCTGTTCTTTTTTGGGAATGTCAACGAGTGGCATGTCATCGCTTGTTATTACGATTGGTTCACCTGTCATCAATGCCCCGATCATGGTGTTTAGGAATTCCTCTGATCCTGCGGCATCTTCTGACATTGTTTTTGTCGCTGTAAGAGAAAGTTTTCCATCCTTTTTCGGATCTCCCTTGTATTTTCCGGCGGCAGCATCAATATCCATCTTCATTGGGATAGAACCAAAATCCTCGTCAATGAATATGTCCTGATCCATTACAATGTGCATCACAAAAGTCTTGTCGGAATAGAAGGTAATTATTGCTGTACCTGCTTCGCCTTCCTCGGACATCTCAACATCGTCGCTTGCGTAGGTTGCAACAACTGTCGGGGCTTTTGCTGCAAATACCTGTGTCATTGCCAAAAATCCAAGTGCAAGGATTGACAGTGCTATTTTTTTGATTGATTTCATCTTTGTTTCCTCCTGGATGAAATATTTACCGGACCAATTTCCGGTATATAGTTTTATGAGGACGGTCTGCGTCATCTCCAAGCATCTTCTTGCGCCATTCAGAATAGTCAGACCAGCTTCCTTCAAACCATTTTACTTCAGAATTGTTTTCAAATGCAAGTATATGCGTGCAAATTCTGTCCAAAAAGTAACGGTCATGGCTGATTACAAGAACAACACCGGCAAAGTCGTTTATCGCTTCTTCCAGTGAGCGTGTCGTCGTAATGTCAAGATCGTTTGTAGGCTCGTCAAGCAGTAGGACGTTTCCCGCTTCCTTGAACATCATGCCCATGTTAAGGCGGTTTTTCTCTCCACCGGAAAGCACGCTGATTTTCTTGTTCTGCTCTGCTCCGTTAAAATTGAACCATGAGCAGTAGGCACGGCTGTTTACCTCACGGACTGCACCGTTTACAGGACGTCCCTTCTCATCAACAGCACCCAGCTTTACAAGGTCTGCACCGCCAGAGAGCATTTCCCATACTGTCTTGTTGGGGTCAAGCTTGCTCCTCATCTGGTCAACGTAAACCAGCTTTACCGTCTCACCGATTTTGATTGAACCGGAATCAGGCTTTTCCTCTCCCTCGCTTCCATCTGGCATCTGAACCTTTTGGCCTGCCGCACTTGTGATCATCTTGAACAATGTGGTTTTACCCGCACCGTTCGGACCTACAATGCCGACAACCGCACCAGCCGGAATATGGAAATCAAGGTTTTCAAAGAGAACCCTGTCATCAAAACTCTTTGTAAGCTTCTCTGCATCGATTACGACATTTCCGAGACGTGGACCTGCCGGAATTGAAATCTGAGAATCCTTGAGCTGAACCCTCTTGCTTTCTTCTGCCAGAAGCTGCTCATAGCGTGTGATATGTTCCTTGTGCTTTGCCTGTCTTCCCTTTGCACCTGCATGAATCCATTCAAGCTCTTCCTGCATCTGTTTCTGGCGCACGCTGGCCTGCTTTTCTTCCTGTGCAAGACGTTTTTGCTTTGCCTCAAGCCATGCTGTGTAATTTCCCTTGAACGGATATCCTTCGCCCCTGTCCATCTCAAGGATCCAGCCTGCAACATTGTCAAGAAAGTAACGGTCGTGTGTAATCGCGATTACTGTTCCAGCGTAGTTCTGAAGGTGACGCTCAAGCCATGCTACAGTCTCTGCGTCAAGGTGGTTAGTAGGCTCGTCAAGAAGAAGAATGTCGGGTTGCTGTAAGAGTAACCTGCACAATGCGACACGGCGGCGTTCACCTCCTGAAAGCACGTCGACAACCTGTTCTCCCGGGGGGCACCTTAGGGCATCCATTGCAAGCTCCAGGTTTGCATCAAGGTTCCATGCATCGGCGGCATCAAGTTTTTCCTGAAGCTCTGCCTGTCTTGCACAAAGCTTGTCAAAATCAGCATCGGGGTCTCCGAATGCCTCGTTAACCTTGTCAAATTCCGCAAGAAGATCGGTAATCGGCTTTACGCCTTCCATAACGATTTCCTTTACCGTCTTGCCTGCTTCCAGAACCGGTTCCTGCTCCAGATATCCCAGGGTATAGCCGGGAGAAACATGGGTTTCCCCTACAAAATCCTTGTCCACCCCAGCCAGAATCTTGAACAGTGAGGATTTACCGGCACCGTTTTCACCGACGACACCGATTTTCGCTCCGTAATAATAAGAAATGCTTATGTCCTTTAGAACGACTTTTGTTCCATAAGAGCGCGACACCCTTTCCATAGTGTAAATGATTTTCTTTTCGTCAACAGTCTTTGCCATGCCTTTAATATATAGGAGAAAACAAATTCTGACAAGTCTCCAGCATACAAGGGGCCTAGTGTGATTGTAATTATGAATTACCAATTCGCTCCGCAATCTCTTGAACCTGTTCCAAGGGTAGGCCTGTACCTTGGGAAACTTGTTCAAACGAAAGGACATTCATCCTCAAGAAGTTTTCAGCGTCCTCCACGGCTTTCTGGGAGGCACCTTGGGCGAGGCCGACAGATATACCATCCTCATAGCCATCCTCTCGGCATATCCTCTTGAATTCTTCCTCATCAAACTCCGTCAAACTCATACCGATTACCTCTTCTTTCTGTTCCTTGAAAAAGCCGTCGAGCAGTTTTTCCCTGATAGCCCAGTCAAGGGCTTCCTCCACCGCTTCCTTCTTGTCCATGCCGGATTTACGGTTGTCCTTTATCCGATAGACATACCTTATGTAATCATACAACGCCTTGCAACTTTTTTGAAGGGGTTTGTTGCATTTCGGGTTATGCGTTGACTGTTGTTCATACAGGTTCATTTCCGAGTCCACAAGAAAGGACACGTCATTCTTCATTGTAATATAGATTACGTTCTCAATCGTGTTGACTTCCAGTGCCTCCGGGTCGGTGTAGCTTGTGTTGTTAAGGGCGTTGTAAAGATCCAGCCTCCACCGCTTACTTTCCTCGGTATCTCTTCCGAATATCGCCTTGAACAATCTGTCCTTGTATTCCCGCTGGGGTTTAATCGTAAAATCCAACTGATACTCCTTAAAATAGTTTTAGGAAATCATTTCCCATCACTATATATATAGTATCAGGGTGGGCATTTTTAACAATTTTTGGGGAAGAATTTTGAAAAAAAGTACTTTGATAATTAAGAATTACGCATTATGAATTATGAATTACCAGCTTCCCCTTGACAATAGAAAAAATCACCCATAGAATTGAATCATGAAGGAAAAGTTTGTGGAAGAAAAAAAGTTTGAACATTCCCTTGACAAAAAGTCTGTACCCGGTAATTTTTTTCAACTTTCAACTTGGAGGAAAACTATGAAAAAGTTTGTAAAGCTTGGTTTTGCCATGGTGATTGCAATGGCATTTGTGTTTATGGGGTGTAAGCACAGTACGAGTGAGCCTGAACCGGCACCCCAGCCCATCGTAGTGGAAGGAATAACCGGCTCAAATGTATTCATCGAGGGAAGAACGGTGGAAATCATACCTACACTCTGGATGTGTGACCACGAGGT
>JAGCYQ010000079.1 GCA_017960765.1 Treponema sp. | reverse complement strand
TCAAATCTTTATACAAAAGTTTTGAATGAATATTCGTTAGCGGAAAAGGAAGATATTTCTGATTCTCAATTTATGCTGTACACAGCTAACGAAGCAAAGAAAATGCTTATTTCAGAGCTTTATCTTCCAAGTATTGAAGCTGCAAAAGATTATACAAAATATACATCTGATGATTGGGAAAAATTCCGTAAGATTTTCAAACAGTTCCCTGCAAAAGTAAATATGAGTGGATATGTAGAAAATATTCTGCAGGAGAAATGCAATGAAAGAGGATACTCTGTTTCTGAAAATAGTGACCATAATGTGGCCAACAAAATAAAAACAGATAGTAAACAGATTGCTACAAACTATGTCCTTGAAAAGCTGGCTGCCGCCGGAATTGAGGTTGTAACGGATAAGAATGAGTTTGATAGAATTCTTGAAAAAGAACAACACTTGCAAAAGATGGTAAACAATTTTTTAAAGTTTGAAATTGGAAAAGTTGAGAATTGGCAAATAGTAGAAGCGAAAGAAGCTGATTTAGATTTGACAGGATATAAACATGAGATTACTAACCAGTTTGTAGCTCATGTCATCAAAGAACATGGAAATTCGATTTCAGAAAATGCAAGAGGTAATATTGCAATTACAGAGGACGATTTAAAATCCATAACAGATATAATATCAAATCCTGATAAAATTGTTTATGGCACAACAAGGAAAGAATTTGTATCTGGAAAGTGGATCGATAAACCACGCATAATTTATTCAAAAAAAATGGTTAATGGAACGAGTTTATATTTTGAAGAAGTTCTTGAAGGAAATAAAAACAAAAAATTAAGAGGAAAAACTTTATTCAAAAAGGAAAATGACATATCTAATGCACGACTGTTAAACATTATTAGCATGAATAATGAATCGACAAATATAGAAAATGCAAAAATTAAGGTTCACGATGGTGTAGCCATATCACCGTTCATGTCAACTAAAGTTGATGCAGCGGCTATCTCTGCGGAACGTGAACCTAATAGTAGTTTATCAGATTTTATTGATAAGTCAATAGCTCAATACGCAAAAAATAAAAAAAACTCAGAGTTTTATATCAAAAATAATAAGACCTATGGCTTCGCCTATAACGGCAAAATCTACCTGGACCCGGAGATAATGAATTCCGAGGTTACAGTCCATGAGTATACCCATCTCTGGGACAATTACACAATGAAAACCAATCCGGAGCTTTGGGAAAAGGGAAAGGAAGTTTTCAAGCGGACTTCTCTCTGGAACGAGGTCAAGGCCAGTCCCGATTATGCAGACATTGCGGACGACGACAACCTTGTCCTTAGTGAGTGTCATGCCCGGATTGCGGGAAAGGTTGCGGCTCAGGTGCTTGAGCGGATTGCTGCAGAGGACGGCGAGATTGCAAGGGATAAGGTCATCAACTGGGATCTTGAAGTTTCCGCATACGTCTACAGCGAGCTTTCAGAGCGTGGAGAACGTCTTTCCGCTTCAGATTTTCAGAAACTGAATGAGTTTGTCGTCTCCCCTGTGAAGGACATTCTTAACGGAAGGAACGTCCCGCAAATTTCTGTCGTGGCGGACAAGCCTGTTTCCATGAAACTTTCTCCGGAGAGAAAACCAGGTGGAAACCGCGGAATTGAAATTTTCTCCGGAAATGTTGAGAGCATCATCAGTGGTGCCCGAGACGGAAGCCTTCCCGCTCTTCCAAAGGACGGATTTTCTCCGGACGGAGGAATCACAATCAGGCCGGCGGCCGTACGTTCCTACCTCAAAGGCCAGGTCTTTACTGGACTCAATCAGCTTGTAGCACAGAAGAAAGCCGCGGAACTCGGGCTTAAACCGGATGCACGAGGCTCCATAAACGTCATTACATATCGTCAGGCGGGAGAAAAGAACATCAGGAAAGGGACCCCGCATTTCGACCTTACGAGCTATGACGGCGCAAACAACAGGATGAATTACTATCACCTCTATTCTGTTAAGGGAATCATCGATGAAAGCAAGCTTCCTCCTCCTCATAAACCCCTGGTCATTCCAAGTGCCGTCATAAAGGCGGAGGACCCTGATATTGCCCCTGTTGATTATCTCGCGTCTTATGAGGCGGCTACCAAGGCTGGATGCAAGTTCAGGACCAACAGGAAAACGGTTGAGGCTGTGAGGGAAAAGTTGATGGCGATGGAAAAGGAACTGCTGAAAACAGAGAATTACAATTCTCTTTCCGCATCAATCGGCTCAAGGTCAAAGAAGATAATCCTTGATAAAGCCAGGAATATAAACGCAGAGCTGCATCCTAGAACTAGGTGCAACGACCTCAGCGTGGACAGATAGCGTCCGCAGCTCAACTCAGGTAAACAGAAATCCTTAATGGACTCTGCAAATATAATCAATGCCAGAAAGGAGGAAAATACTATGGCAGAAGGAAATGTAAATCAGACAGAAGGTTCAGCAAAGGCTGAAGGAAAGAAAGCAATTGACCCGAATCGTCTCGGATACGTCATATTCAGGGGCAATGTAAAGACTTTTATGAATGCGGTAAAGGACGGAAGTCTTCCTGCATTTTCCATGGATGGAGCTGATGCTTCAGGCAAGATTACGATGAGACCTGTGGCTGTCCGCTCGTTTACCAAAGGGCAGGTATTCACCGGTGTGAATCAGCTTGTGGCACAGAAGAAAGCCGCAGAACTCGGGCTTGAGCCGGATGCGAGTGGTTCCGTAAGGCTCATCACATACCGTCAGGCCGGAGAGAAGAACATCAGAAAGGGATCCCCGAACTTTGAGCTTACAAGCTATGACAAGGAAAAGAACAGCATCAACTATTATCACCTCTATCCGATGTCCGCCGTCATTGATCCTGATAAAGTCAGTCCTGGACAGGCTCCGGAGACAGTTCCGGATGCCAAGATTTCCGCAACCGATCCGAACATGAGCCCCAAGGACTACTTCGCGGCTTATGAGGCGGCTACCAAGGCTGGATGCCAGTTCGAGACGAACAAGAAGACGGTTGAAGCCGTGAGGGAAAAGACCATCGGAATGGAGAAGGAACTTTCAAGCAACTTCAAGTACAACAGCTTCTCAGCGGCCATCGAGAGCGGAGCTAACAACCTTCTTCTCAGTGCAGCTGAGGCAACCAAATCAATGGAACAGACAAAGGACAGGAACATACAGAAAGAAATCCAGAAGTCGGACAACGCTATTGACATCGGCTGACTGGACATCATCCATAGGGCTGAGAAATAAAACGCGGAGAGGTTTTATCAGCCCTAATTTTTAAAAAGGAGTAGACAATGTATACGATTAAAATATACTATGACAATGACAGAACGATGAGGCAGATGCCTAACGAGGACAGGCAGAAAGTCTCAAAGCGTATCGGTACCTGGCTCCAGAACATCGGTAAGGATTTTTCGGAAGGCAAGAGCCTGGGCGAGACACTTTCAAAATACGGCAAGTGCGAGCTTGCAGACGGAAGGGTTGCTGGTGAAATCATAGAAGTCAACACCGTGGAGAGGTTCGTGGAGGAAACAAGACAACTTGATACATCAAAGTCACTTGCGGAAAGACGCGCAGAGGTTTATTCAGCCCTCAGAGCCGTCAATAATTCCAATGACTTCAGCTTCAAGAATATTCCGTTTGGACGTATCAAGGACAAGTTCGAGGGTGACATCGAGAACAGGAGACAGATGCTTGACCTTGACAATGTGAAGCCGGAGGAAAGACTTTTCGCGGAGACGCTTTATGATCCTGCCAATCAGAATGGTTTTGCTGAAAAAATGAACTACAAGGCCATCGACATGCTCACAAAGCAGATCGGCTTCACCAGGAACAGCGACAACACTATCAATGAACGGATCGCCATCAACGAGGCTCTTCAGAATTTCCGGGTCGTCTCTCATGTTTTCGCTAACAGCCCGGACAAGAACATGTATTTGGAGTACATGAGGCAGTCAATGCCTAACGACATCAAGGCCAACCAGCACTACAAGCAGATTTTCGGTACCGTGGCACAGATAAACGCCGTTGTTAGCAACATAGACAAGCAGCAGAAAGTTAAGGAGGAAAACTCATATTCCTCACGCCCCAAGGATCTGCTTGATGCCGTTAAAAGAGGAACTCTCCCGGCTTTCAACACGCGGGAAGGTATGCCTGACAAAGACGGAAATATAGTCTTCAAGCCGGATGCCGTGTGCCTTGCAGGAAACGGAAAGCGTATTACAGGCGTGAACGGACTAATAATTGAAAAAGAGGCAAGAGAAAAAGGTTTTGCCAGGAACTCGCATGACGGCTGCATTTACGTGGCCACGGAAAGTTCGATCCGCGACAGAAGCAAGCTCAATCCTGATGAGAAGATTGTAGTTGCGACAGTGAACAATGAGGCAAACATCAAGAACAACTATTATCTTTATCCGGAAACAGCTATGGACGACAAGGAGAACTACTTAAAGACATCCGGCCTAAGACGGTATCCTGACAAGACAATTTACGCCACTGACCCGGCAATGGAGGCAGCCGCCTATCTCGGAGCATGGACTGCAGCAGCTCAGCTCGGAGCTGAGTTCGTCACAACTCCTGAGGTCATGAAAGCCATGCAGCAGAAAACAGTTGAAGCCCTTGGTCCTCTTGTTGATAACGGTCAGAGTCAGGCGGTCTATGACTTCGGAAAATCCGTCGAGCGTCAGGGCGATGCATTCATAAGGCAGAAGGCCAGTGACATCAACCAGAGCATAAACCGCACTCAGTCCATGGACGTGTCACAGTCACTGGGCGGCATCGAGATGTAGAGGGAGTCCTGACATGGAGTACAGTACAAGAAAGAGCTTCCTTCAGTTTATCATACCTCTTTGTCTTTATGCGGTCATCATACTCATAACATGCTGTGCCCCAGAGGCCTGCGGGCACGGAGAGGAAAAAAAATATGAAGCTGAGGTTCTCAGGGCTATAGACGGGGATACGGTAATCGTTTGCTTTCCCGGAGAAAAACCGCGCAACTGCAACAGGCAGGAACGTGTAAGGCTTATAGGCGTTGACACGCCTGAAATGCATTTTTCTGACGGACTGGAACCGGATTATTACGCGCAGGAGGCAAAGGCCTACACCTCATCATGTCTGGAAGGAAAGACAGTTGAAATCAGTCTTGATGATGTTTCATCTGAAAGGGATGTATATGACAGGATTATAGCGTATATTTACATTGACGGAGAGTGCTTCAACAGGAGGCTCATTCAGGAAGGCTTCGGCTATTACTACGGTAACTTTGAATTTAACCGCAGCCTTATGGACAGCTTTAGCAAGGCACAGGATGAGGCGAAAGAAAGGAGGATCGGATTA
>JAGCYQ010000078.1 GCA_017960765.1 Treponema sp. | reverse complement strand
TTACTATTTCTAAAGCCGCTTCATTATTGCATCAGAGTGTTGATAAGGTTAGAGGAGATCTTGCTTTGGTATGATAAAGGAAAAGCTGGTTATCAGTGATACGAACATTCTTCTCGATTTAATCTCGGTAAATATACTGGAAGAGTTCTTTTCTCTGCCTTGCGATTTTTCTACTACTGATTTTGTTATTAGTGAAATTATTCAGCCTGCACAAATTAAAGCGATTGAAAAATACACTAAATCAAATAAACTGGATGTTGTTTCTTTCAGTTTTGACGAAATCATAGAAATTAATGGCATTCATACCAAAAATACAAACAATGCGTCCATGACAGATTGTTCAGTATGGTATTATGCCAAGAAAACAGACAGCAGACTATTAACCGGTGATGGAAAACTCAGACAATCGGCAGAGAATGACGACGTAAAAGTTTCTGGCATCCTATATGTTTTTGACAATCTTGTTGAATATGGTATTCTTGAAAAATCTAAAGCTGCAGACCTGTTGGAACAATTAACACAGATTAATATGAGATTACCGAAAGGAGAATGCGAAAAACGGATTTTAAAATGGAGAAATTTTTAATCTGACGCTACTTTTCTTTTGATTTTGCACAAATCGTGCAAAATCAACCTGAATTTACCTCAAATTCCCCGAATTTTCTTGCTTTTTTCTTGTGAAAATGCTATATTTGTAACAATTCTACAAATATAGGTGTTTTATGGTATTAAAATTATCTTTAAGTAACTTTTATTCAATTAAAGATACTCTTGTTGTGGATTTTGAAGCGGCTCGTATTTCTACTGCTGCTACAAAAGAGCTTTCTGACAATGTGTTTACCTTAAATGAAAAAAAATACCTTAAATCTATCGGGGTATTTGGGCCTAACGCATCTGGAAAAACAAGTATTGTAAAAGCCTTATTCTTTTGTGTTTCTCTAATCCTTGATTCATACAGAAACAATGAAGGAAGCATTTTTAATTTCATGCCATTCAAATTCGACGGATATCATGAGAAACCAAGTGAATTCAGTATCAATTTTATTTGTGATAATACAGAATACGAATATTCATTTTCTCTCAATCGAAAAGAAATTATCTCGGAAAGCCTCTATTATTATCCTGGAAAGCGAAAAGCAAAAATCTTTGTCCGCAAAGAACAAGTTGGAAAACCTAAATCAGAGATCTATAGCTTTGGTGACGGGTTCTTTGTAAAACCTCTCGATGTTGCACAAAGTACAGGTCGTAATACTCTTTTTATAAGCCGTGCTTCTCAGATGGACAGAGAACTTGCAAAAAAGATTTATACATTCTTTATGCAAGATCTTCTTGTGACTATTCCTTCTCTTCCAAATGATTATGCGGTTAAGCTTTTCAATGCAAACAAGCCATTGCTTTTACAGGCCCTAAAAATGGCAGACAGTGATATTATTGATATTGAAGCAAAAAAAGAAAATGTAACTGTACCTTTCATGCCGGCTTATTTAACTTCAAGAAGAGAAATTATCCCCGGAATGCCTGCAATGCAGACAGAAACATATATCCGTTTTCTTACTTCGCACAAGAAGAATCCTGAGATAAAATTTGACTTGGAACTTGAAGAATCTGCGGGTACTGTACAACTCTTTTATTTGCTTCTGGCACTTCTTGATGTCTGTAAACATGGCAAAACACTTGTTATTGATGAATTTGACTTGAGCTTGCACACTGAGCTTGCTGAATTCATTTTGAATCTTGTTCATGCATCCAAAAATGCGCAGATTCTCTTTACAAGCCATAACACAAATCTTATTGACACAAAGAAATTTCGCAGGGACCAGATTTACTTTACCAACAAAAAAGAGGACGCTTCAACAGATTTTTACTCGCTTTTTGATTTTAAGGATTTCCGCGAAAACATGGATGCCGAAAAGGGATACCTGCAGGGAAGATTTGATGCCGTTCCTTATGTGACATCTTCTGTAGAAACAATAAAGAAACTGTTTGGAGAGTAAAATGGCAAGTAATACTCGACCAAGCCGAAAAATGAAACCTGTAATCCTCGTTTTATGCGAAGGCGAAACAGAAGAATGTTATGTAGATTTTCTAAAGCAGAAATATAGGATTCCAATTAAAATAGTTTCTAAGATTGTAGGTAGCAAGATAAATTCAAGACTTATTTCGCGACACAAAAAAGAGCTTGCATTGACTAATTCAGAAAGCATAGATTGTTTTTTGATGTATGATGCAGATATTCAGTCGGTCGTTGATAATCTGCTTTCTTGTGAAGAAAAACTGTTATTATCTCGCCCCTGTATTGAAGTATGGTTTCTGGCTCATTCTGAAAAAGTTTCTGGAAAAGACTTTTCTAATGAACAATGCATGGAAATGCTTAGAAAATACAATTCATGGAAAGATTATAAAAAAGGAAAGCTAACTTTAGATCAGCAAGAGGTATTATGGAATAAGCGGAAAATTGCTAGACAGAATATTCAACATGAGCAATCTACAGATCATGTTTTTTCTATGTTAGGAAATTTTATAGATTTTTTAGAAGAAAAGAAATATTCCATATCTTTTTTCCAGTTTTCGTGTTAGAATTATGTTACAGAATCTCTAAGGAAGTATCGGCATGTCCACCTACGATGAAGAAGCATATGAAAACGCTCTGATTGAACTGTTCCAGAATATGGGATGGGAACATGTTTATGGACCTGAGATTGAGCGCGACTGGCATTCTCCTCTTTATGATTCTGTCCTTGAAGATTCTATCCGACGTATAAATCCCGATGCCGCTCCTGCTGCAATAGACGAGGCTCTTCTTAAACTGCGCAATTTTGAAAATGCTGAACTCAAAAAGAAAAATGCTGTTTTTATGGAATACCTGCAGAACGGTATTGAGGTAAGCTATCATCAAAATGGCGAAAGCAAATCGGCCATTATTTATATAGCGGATTTTGAAAATGCCGGAAAACCTGAAGACAAGAACTCTTATATCATTGCAAATCAGTGGACATTCATTGAAAACTCAAACAAACGTCCTGACATTCTGCTTTTCCTGAACGGACTTCCTGTCTGTCTTTTTGAATTAAAGTCTCCAAGCCGTGAGCAGACGGATGCAAGCGAAGCATATACACAAATCAGAAATTATATGCAGGAAATTCCTTCCATGTTCATTTACAACTGTATTTGTGTAATGAGTGATCAGCTTACAAGTAAGGCAGGAACAATCACAAGTGGTGAAGACCGCTTTATGGAATGGAAAACAAAAGACGGTAATACAGAATCCAAATCCTTTGCCGATTTTACAACTTTCTTTGAAGGCATTTTCCAGAAAGAACGCCTGCTTGATATAATCAAAAACTTTATATGCTTTAATAACGACGGTATAAATTCATATAAGATTCTTGCAGGATATCATCAGTATTTTGCAGTCCGCAAGGCTGTTGAACGCACAAAGCTGGCTGTTAGCGGCGACGGAAAAATCGGTGTCTTCTGGCATACTCAAGGGTCGGGTAAATCGCTTTCCATGGTTTTCTATGCGCATCTTTTGCAGCAGGCAATTGATTCCCCGACTATCGTTGTTATTACAGACCGAAATGATCTTGATAATCAGCTTTACAGTCAGTTCTGTAACTGCAAGGATTTTTTGAGGCAGGAACCTGTTCAGGCAGAAAGCCGCGAGAATCTTAAAACTCTTCTTGAAGGACGTAAAGCAAACGGAATCATATTCACAACAATGCAGAAGTTCGAGGAAGGTGACGGTCCCTTAAGCGACAGACGGAATATCATCGTCATGGCAGATGAGGCTCACCGTGGCCAATATGGACTTACTGAGAAAATCAAAACTACAAAAGATGAAAATGGAAATCTGATAGCTCACCGCACAATAGGTACCGCCCGCATTATCCGTGACAGTCTTCCTAATGCAAGTTATATCGGTTTTACCGGCACTCCAATTTCCCGCGAGGATCGGAGCACTATCGAAGTCTTTGGTGATTACATTGACATTTATGATATGACCCAGGCCGTGGAAGATGGAGCAACTCGCCCTGTTTATTACGAAAGCCGAGTCATTAAACTTAAGCTTGATGATAAAGTCCTAGCACAGATTGATGCAGAATACAACGCCCTTGCCCAGAATGCAGATGAAGAAGTAATTGAAAAGAGTAAGCACGAGCTTGGCAAGATGGAAGAAATCCTTGGCCATGAAAAGACAATCAATTCTCTGGTTGATGATATTCTTAATCACTACGAGAATGAACGCCAGTATCTTTATACCGGAAAGGCTATGATTGTTGCATATAACCGTTCTATCGCAATGAAGATTTTCAACCGTATTCTGGAACTTCGACCAAACTGGGCAGGAACAACTTCTCAAGTAACTGTAGGCTCAAAGCAGATTACCGTTCCAGGTGATGATGCCCGCATCGCCGTTGTAATGACAGAAAGCAATAAGGATCCGGAAGAATGGCGTGCAATAATTGGAAACAAACACCGCAAACAGGAACTTGCTACCCACTTCAAAGACAATGACAGTCCGCTTAAAATCGCAATCGTAGTTGATATGTGGCTTACAGGGTTTGATGTCCCGTCTCTTGCAACAATGTATGTCTACAAACCTATGGAAAGCTACAACCTGATGCAGGCAATTGCCCGTGTAAACCGCGTCTTCAAAGATAAGGAAGGTGGTCTTGTAGTTGATTATGTCGGAATTGCAAGCGCACTCAAACAGGCAATGAATGACTATACCATCCGTGACCGTCAGAATTACGGTGAAATGGATATTGCAAAGCGGGCATATCCTAAATTCCTGGAAAAACTTGAAATCTGCCGTAATTTTTTCTTTGGTTACGATTACACCAAATTCTATACAGGCTCTGATCTACAGCGAGGAATGGCTATCAGCGGTGCCGTTAACTTCATCGTTGCACCGGATAAGGAAAACCAAAAACAGGCTTTTATAAAAGAAGCCTTAATGCTCAAACAGGCCCTTTCCCTTTGTTCTTCTATGGTACAAGAGCACATGAGGCTTGAAGCGGCTTTCTTTGAGTCTGTTCGTGTTCTTGTAATGCGTCTTTTGTATAATCCTACAGGAAAGAAATTTTCTCTAAAGGAAATCAATGAACGAATAAACGAACTTCTTAAACAGTCAGTAAAATCTGATGGCGTTATAAATCTTTTCTCTGATGTTGGTGAAAAAGTAAATCTCTTTGATCCAACCTTCCTTGAGAATATTGCCAAGATGAAAGAGAAAAATCTTGCAGTTGAAATGCTCAGGAAACTCATATCAGAGCAAGTTAAAGTTTATAAGCGCACAAATCTTGTAAAATCAGAAACATTCAGCGAATTGATTCAGCAGACCTTGAACCGCTATCTGAACGGCATGCTCACAAATGAGGAAGTAATTCAGGAACTTTTGAAACTCGCAAAGGAAATGATGCATGCAAGCGAAGAAGGAAACAAACTCGGTCTTAATGATGAGGAACTTGCATTTTATGATGCCCTCACAAAACCAGAGGCCGTAAAGGATTTCTACAGTGATGATGAGCTTGTGGCCCTTACACGCGAGCTTACCGAAACCCTGCGCAAAAACAAGACAATCGACTGGCAGAAAAAAGAATCAGCCCGAGCCAAAATGCGAATGATTGTAAAAAAACTCCTAAAGAAATACCGCTATCCGCCGGAAGGTCAGGAAGACGCCCTCAAGACAGTCATAAGCCAATGCGAGCTTTGGACTGATAATCTTGCGGACTATGAAGATTCACCTTCAACAAAGCCTGTAACCTACAGCATTGATGAGGATGCCGGATTATTAAAGGTTGCAGACTATAATTCGTAACTTATACTATCTCCCCTGTGCGATGCCGCGGAAGTCGGAGAGGGTTTTGTAGCCCTTTCTCTTCATGAATTCAGTCAGGCCTTTGACTATGTTTTTGGCCACATCGGGTTCCACGCAGACCGCCGTTCCAACTTGAACCGCCGCCGCACCCGCCATTATGTATTCAACCGCATCCTGCCACTTTTCTATTCCACCGATTCCTACAACTGGCACACGCTTGGCCTCGGGAAGCTTGTTGATTTCCTCCACCACGTCATAGACTATGCGGAGTGCGATTGGCTTTATGGCTGGACCACAGAATCCTGCGCGGATATTGTCAAAGAATGGTTTTCCGGTCTCGATGTCTATTGCCGTCGACTGGAATGTGTTTACAAGGCTCAGGGCATCGGCTCCCGCATCAATACAGGCCAGGGCAACAGCACGGATGTCTGGTGCATTGGGAGAAAGCTTGACCATCAGCGGCTTCTTTGTGTTCTTTCGGACAGCGTCTACGCATTCAAATGCAACCTTTGGATCCATTGACCATGCCTGTCCTCCGGCTTTTACATTGGGGCAGCTTATGTTCAGCTCTATCATCGGGATATCGCTCTTGCTCGCTATCTCCACTGCCTTTATGTATGACTCAAGATCATGTCCTGCGATGTTCAGGATACAGGTGACTCCCAGGGTCATCATGTTTGGAAGCTGAATTCTGCTAACTTCTTCCATGCCCGGATTCTGCAGGCCTATTGAATTGATGTCTCCACGGCTTTCCTCTATGACACGCTCACCTGTGTTTCCGTCCCTCGGCTCAAGTGTGGTTCCCTTTGAGGAGATTCCACCCCACCAGCTGATGTCCGATACTCCGCGGTAAATCTGTCCGTAACCGAATGTTCCTGATGCGGCTATGACCGGATTCTTAAAATGAACGCCTGCAATGTCAACGCTCAGATCAGGCTCAATCTCCGGCTCAAGCGGCTTATTCCTTGGGGCAGGCTGCGGGAACTGTATCTCTGTTGAATCAAAGACAGGGCCTTCCTTGCAGACGCGGACAGTTCCTTTTGTTGTCTGAATCGTACAGCCGAGACATGCTCCAAGTCCACAAAGCATGCGGTGCTCAAGGCTAAGATAGCATTTTACCCCGGCCTCGGCAGCTATTTTCTGAACATAGGCAAGCATGGGTGTAGGTCCGCAGGCATACAGAGTCGTGTATCCGTTTTTCCTGATTGTTTCTGCGTCTATTGCGGCAGGGAGCATTCCCTTTATTCCAACGCTTCCGTCATCTGTCGTGATTGTAAGCTTATCGGCACTGATATGCTCAAGTCCATATGAACCTGTTTTAAAGCAGGCATAAAAATCATAGCTTTTTTCCGGGAGGGATGAGGCAAAATTGGCAACCGGGGCTATTCCTATTCCACCGCCGATGATGCATGCCTTTGTTTTTCCCTGAACAGGCTCCGGCTCCTTGAACGGCATTCCGCAGGGACCTGTAATCATGAGGGGGGCACCCGGAAGCATGTGGCACAGTTCCCGTGTTCCCTCTCCTTTCTCGAGAATCAAAAACTGAAGCACAAGCCGTCGTTTTCCACTTCCACGATATTCCATGGAACGGTAGACTGAAATGGGCCTCTTGAAATAAACGGAACTTGCGGCACTCCTAATCATGTAAAACTGTCCGGGTTTTGGCACAAGCTGGCTCTTGCGTTCAAGCTCCACGACTGTTTCCAAAAGGTAAACGTCCTTCTGCCCTTCAATTTGTTTTACTACACTGACAGGCACAATTCCATTAAACTGAATGCCTTTTCCTTCCTCATCTATCAACGGCTTATCAAGCATATTCGGCTCCTAGAGTTGGGCTTTTGCGGCCAAGAGATCTTTCTTTGCATTGATTGAAGCAACAGCGGCTGCATCGGCTATATCGCTCATTGTAAGTTTTGATTCATTTTGTTTTTTAATGCATTCCTCGGATTTCTTCCATGCACAGAGAATTCCCCTGGATGAATTGACCGTTCCACCTGCCTTAAGCAAAAGTGTCGCTGCAATCCTGGCGTCTCCTCCCTGTGCCCCGTAACCTGGAATCAGGAAAAATACATCGGGATATGTCTCACGCAACATTCTGGCATTCTCTTCTTCCGTGCATCCGACAACCGCTCCAACCGGTGAGCATGTCTGTCCGGGATATGTCTCCTTGAACTGCTGGCTCAAACGGTTAAGCTCACTGCCGACCTTATCCAGAACACGGCCGCCCTCCTTAAGCTCAAGGTTCTCCAGGTCATTCATTCCGGGATTGCTTGTCCTGAGCAGAACAAAAACGCCCTTTCCATTTGTCTTGCAGTATTCGGTGAACGGCTCAAGAGTCTCAAAACCCATGTATGGATTTACCGTCATGATGTCTGTCTCAAAATCACCGGAGAAATGTGCCCTGGCATAAGCCTTTGCGGAAGCGGCAATATCTCCACGCTTAACGTCACTGATGCAGACAAGCCCCGATTCCCTGACCAGCCTGAGGGTTTGAGCGTAGACCTGCATGCCTTCAAGCCCCATGGCCTCGTAGTATGCCGCCTGAACCTTAAAGCAACATGCCGACTGGTCGCTTTTTACGCGCTGAATAATTTCCTTATTGTACGCAAGAACTGCCTGCGCCGGTGAGGAATAAAGGGCCGACACCTCCTCCGGAATATAGGAAGGATCCGTGTCCAGACCCACGCACAGGGGACCGTTTTTGGCAGCCAGCTCCTGTAATACCTGCATGTTGTGCTTCATGTTTTTTCAAGTCCTATCATCAAATTATTTCTTGTAATTTCGCTTTACCTTTAGGGTTGTGGTCATCTCAAGCGGCTTTTCAAGGATTGTGATTTTGGTTATGCGCTGATACGGAAGCAGGGTTTTGTTCACCTCTTCCACATCCTTCTTGATTTCGTTGTAGACCGCAGTTGCATCGGCATCATCCCGCTCAACACCCAGCCTCTTGAACAGATCGTCTGCAGGATAGATGAGGGCCTCAAGTTCCTCACTCTTCTTAACCTCATCCGCAATGTATCCCTGAACGGTTATCTGCTGCACATCAGACTGCAGCTGGAATTTATCCTCAATTTCCTCAGGATAAACATTCTTTCCGCCCTCAGTAACAATCATGTTCTTTACGCGTCCTGAAAGCATGAGGTAGTTTTCGCTGTCCAGCCATCCCAAATCACCGGTCTTGAACCAGCCGTCTTCCGTGAACATGAGCGAAGTTTCCGTAGGCATATTGTAGTAGCCCTGCATAACCATGGGACCCTTTACCGCAATCTCACCGACACCGTCCTCGTTGGGATCCAGAATCTTCATTTCCATGTAGTCCACAAAATATTTTCCAACGCTTTCAATCTTAAAGTGCTGGACAGGATTCAATGCAATGATTGGGGAAGTTTCGGTAAGTCCATAGCCCTGAACGAAGTCGATTCCCATTTCGTTATAGAGCTTGAAGACAGACTTTGCCAGAGGGCCACCACCGCAGATGGCGATTCGGATTGTGGAGAGGTTTGCTTTTTCCAATACAGCCTTGAACATTTTTTTGCCGGGATTCACCTTGAACACTTTCTTGACAAAGTAGGAAATTCCCATCAAGAAGCGGATCAGGCCATAGACAAAGGCACCCTTTTCCTTCACCCCCTTCATTATTCCCTGAATGAGCTTGTTGAAGAGCATCGGAACGCCAAGGAGCATGGTGATTTTTCCTTCCTTGAGCTCGTGCATAAGCCTGTTTACCGCCATGCTCTTTCCGAATACGACTTCCGCACCGACGCTGATCGTCTCAATAAAGACCGCAAGCATTGTGTAGGCATGGTGGATTGGAAGAAGGGCATAGAAGACGTCCGTGTTGTAGATGGTCATGTGGGTCTGGGCTATGTAGCAGTCGCTGACAAGATTTTTGTGGCTAAGCATAACACCCTTGGGTTTGCCCGTGGTTCCGCTAGTAAAGAGGATGGCGGCCGTTTCATTTTCTTCCGGGCGCTTAATCTCCGGGTCTTCATCCGTGCTCAGGTTATAGACATATTTGTCCTGATATTTGGGCGAAAGTGCATAAACCTTGTATGAGGCGCTCTTTTCTATATAACGCTGGTATTTTTCGTCATCAACAAACAGGTATTTCGGTTCCGCAACAGAAAGGAGGTTTTCCTGTTCTTCTATCTTGAGTGCATAATCCAGAGGGCACACGATTGCACCTGCGTAAAGGGCCGCAAGATAGACCACAGCCCACTCCGGGGAGTTTTTTCCGGTAACAGCAACCCTGTCTCCATGCTTTACACCGTTTGCCGCAAGCCATTTTGAAAGCTGAACGATTTTCTCATGAGCCTGTCGGTATGTCAGAGTGTTTTTTGCTCCATTCGGGCCTTCAAAATCGGTAAAACAGGCTCGGTCTGGATAGCGTTCCGTGGTA
>JAGCYQ010000077.1 GCA_017960765.1 Treponema sp. | reverse complement strand
TTCCATTGACGGAATGAACACTTTGATCCGCGGACAGAAGCTTCCGATTTTCAGCGGCAACGGTCTTTCACACAACAGGCTTGCGGCTCAGATAATCAGACAGGCAAAACTCAAGAATGCAGACGGTGACTTTGTAATGGTTTTCGCAGGCATGGGAATCAAATACGATGTCGCACAGTTTTTCCAGCATACATTTGAGGAAAGCGGTGTATTGAGCAAAGTCGTAATGTTCCAGTCTCTGGCTGATGCACCTTCAATTGAGCGTATCATCACTCCACGCTGTGCACTTACTGCCGCCGAATATCTTGCGTTTGAATGCAACATGCACGTTCTTGTCGTAATGACGGACATGACAAACTACTGTGAGGCCTTGCGCGAGATCTCTACTACACGCGGTGAGGTTCCGGGAAGAAAAGGCTATCCGGGATATCTTTACTCAGATCTGGCAGAGCTTTACGAGAGGGCAGGAAGGATTCAGGGCTCGGAGGGTTCCATTACACAGCTTCCGATTCTGACCATGCCCAACGATGACATAAGCCACCCGATTCCAGACCTTACAGGCTACATCACCGAAGGCCAGATTGTTCTTGACAGGGAAATGGGACAGAAGGGAATGTATCCACCGGTCAGTGCATTGCCTTCCTTGAGCCGTCTGATGAAGGACGGAATTGGTGACGGAATGACACGCGAGGATCACAGTGCAGTCTCAAGCCAGCTGTTTGCATCATATTCAAAAGTGAAGTCAATCAGGAATCTTGCCGCAATCATCGGTGAGGAAGAACTTTCTGAGATAGACAAGCTTTATCTGAAATTCGGTGAGCAGCTTGAGGAGAGGTTCTTTACACAGGGAGAATACGAGAACCGTTCAATAGAGCAGACCCTGGACCTGGGATGGGAAATCCTGAGCATACTGCCAAGAGAAGAATTGTACCGCATCAAGGATGAATACATAGACAAATACCTTCCAAAGAAGGAAGCACAGCCAATCCTTGAGATGGAGGCCTGATGCCGCAGCGTCTTAACCTTGCACCGACAAAATCAAATCTTCTTTCCGTAAAGGAGCAGCTTGCCGTAAGCACGGAGGGCTATGACCTGCTTGAGCAGAAACGCGAGATCCTGGTCATGGAGCTAATGCATCTTGTTGAGCGTGTAAAGCTTCTGGAAAAAAAGATGGACAAGTGCATTGAGAGCGCCTATCCTGCATTAAAGCGCATGCTGATGTCTGTCGGTGGAGACCGTGTTGAGCGCATCGCACATTCGGTGGATTATAAGTTCGACATGGTGGAGAAAAGTGCCGTCATCGCAGGAATCAACTTTCAGACTCTGGAGGTAAACCTTCCGAACAAGGAGCTTTTTTCTTCATTTTTGGGAACATCGCCGGACAACGACCAGGTTATGAAGGAGTTCTTTGAGCTGTTGATTCTGTTGACTCAAATGGCGAGCATCAGGACGATTGTCTGGCGGCTTGCAATGGAAGTAAAGAAGACACAGAGGCGTGTAAATGCCCTGGATAAAATGGTAATACCGCAGTCAAAAGCTACCGTTACTTATATTGAGTCGGTGTTGGAAGAACGGGAGCGTGACAACATCTTTGTGCTGAAAGCATTAAAAAACAAACAGAGGAAAGAATGATAAGAAGCCTTTTTCATAATGTGGTGGTCGGATACAACGGATCCAGATCCTCGCTAAATGCTGTTATGTATTCAATACTCATGGCAAAAATCTACAAGTGCCGCGTAAAGATTGTCTATGTCGTGGACACTGACTCAATAAAAAAACTCACGCTTACAAAATTCCTTATGAGGGATGAGGGACATTCACTAAAGGGAGACCTTCAGCTGGATGCGGACAAGGATCTTGCCTATGTTGAGAAACTCGCCAAGTCCAAGGGTGTCAAGGTAGAGACTGAGATAAGGCAGGGGGCCGTATGGTCTGAGGTGATAACCGCTGCGGATGAATACAAGGCCGACCTGATTCTTCTGGGTGGAGTTGACAATTCTTCTGTCTCCAAAATGATCCGTCATGGCATGGTGGGTGCCCAGGACAGCGAAATCATCGGTTCAGCGCACTGTTCTGTTCTTGTAGTCCGTCAGCCACAGATTGAGCAGCTTTTCCGCCTTTCTTAAAAATTCATGCAAAAACAGCAAAAAAATATAGGAATTATTCGCCAAAATAATGTATAATGAAGACATGAGAATTTTACTTGTAGAAGATGAAGTGCGCCTTTCGCAGGCATTGGTGGAGATTTTTCAAAAGAACCGCTATGGAGTGGATGCCGTTTATACAGGTCCTGAGGGGCTTCAGTATGCGCAGAGCGGAATATATGACATCATTGTTCTTGACATAATGCTTCCGGGAATGGACGGTATTTCTGTCCTGAGGGAGCTGCGGGAGGAAAAGAATCAGGTTCCGGTCCTTCTGCTTACTGCAAAGGATGAGATTCAGGACAAGGTAAAGGGCCTTGACTGTGGCGCTGATGATTACATGATCAAGCCGTTCAGCACCGATGAGCTTCTTGCAAGAATCAGGGCACTTACCAGACGCAAGGGGGAGGTCCGCGAGGATTTCGTGACCTTTGGCGACTTGATATTGAACAAGAGCAACTGTGAGCTCCAGAAAGTCGGCGGAGAATCAATCAAGCTTTCTCTCAAGGAATTCCAGATAATCGACTTGCTTTTTGAGAACCCAAAGCAGATAATCAAAAAAGAGCGCATCATAGAGAAAATCTGGGGCGGTGACTCAGATGCTGAATACAATAATGTCGAGGTATACATATCATTCATCCGGAAAAAACTTGAGCAGCTCAAGGTCAATACGCAGATTAGGACAGCCCGCGGCATAGGCTATTCACTGGAAATCTAAAATGAAAAAAGGGGATGTATTCCTACGTCTGCGCCTGAAGATGTCAATGACACTTCTTGTGATTCTGGCATTTGTGCTGCTGGTTCTTTTTGCACTGCTTAACGTCTACATGACATTCCAGAATCAAAGTGACGCCAACCAGTTCCTTCAGGAGCTTGACCGCAACGCAGGTTTCTCTATCTCACGTCTTCGAGCGGAGGAAGAACAGCCTCCCCAGGGATTCTGGCATTCAATTCTGCCTCTTTCAAGGTCACGCGGTTTCACGGATTTTTATTCAGCATGTCTTGATCATAATGGAAAAATGATTTACGTCATCCATCACTTTAACAACGAGGAAGCGGAAGAGGGTAGCGAGAGGTTCATCGGGGAAATATTCACTGGAGTGGAAACATCCGGCACACTGGACGGCATGGGATATCTTGTTGCCGAAAAAAGCTATGGTTTCCTTGTAATCATC
The DNA here is from genome assembly GCA_017960765.1 of Treponema sp. Taxonomy (GTDB): domain Bacteria; phylum Spirochaetota; class Spirochaetia; order Treponematales; family Treponemataceae; genus Treponema_D. The sequence goes on along the minus strand of JAGCYQ010000077.1, from coordinate 1,995 downwards.
ATGGACCGTGTGAATGAGCTGAGGCACCAGCGGAATTTCCTTTATTTTTCACTCTTGATTTATTTTGCATCCCTTATTGTGTTTTTTATCGTTGCATGGATAGGCTCGTATTTTACCGTTGTTCCTGTGCGTGAGGCATTTGAAAAGCAGAAGCAGTTCATAGCAGATGCATCACACGAGCTTAAGACCCCGATAGCAGTCATCTCCGCAAACATAGAGGTACTTCAGCAGGAGATAAAGGGCAACAAATGGCTTGAATACATCAAGACAGAAAACAGCAGGATGAGTGCCCTGGTAAAGGATATGCTCTACCTTGCAAAGAATGATGCTGGACACACTGACTTTGTGTTTGTTCCGTTCAATGTCTGTAATGCAGTTGCCTGCTGTGTCCTTCCGTTTGAGAGCGTGGCATTCGAGCAGGGAAAGAAGCTGGAGCTGAATGTTCCCAAAAAGGAAATCAAGGTCCGCGGTGACGAGGAAAAGATCAAGCAGTCCGTAATCATCCTGACCGATAATGCCCTCAAGAACTCCGAGAAAGGCGCCGTCATCCGTGTTACAGTTGAGGAAGATTCCTCCAAGGTCCTTATCAAGGTTTACAACACAGGCCACGGCATTCCCGCAAAAGAGATTCCGCTGATATTCAACCGCTTCTATCGCGTAGACTCATCACGTGCCAGAACAACCGGCGGTTACGGCCTTGGACTAGCCATCGCCAACACAATCGTCACCAACAACAAAGGAAAAATCAGCGTAGAAAGCCAGCTCGACTCCTACACCCAGTTCACCGTGACCCTCCCTGTGGAGAAGTAGGGTGTGTCACAGGGATTAGAAACGACTAACGTCGTTTCTTTGGAAAAAGGATGTTTTTGTCCTATGCTTTCGTGATATATGCTGGTGGAAGATAGTTGTAGAATTATCACACGGATTTGAGTTTCCTACGGAAACTCTTTTCTTTGACTTGAATTATATAAAATCTATGGTATGATATTTTTTAGGAAATACAGGTTCTTGATTGTTTCAGCTTAAAATGATGGATAAGATAGTTAAGCTGGATAATGTATGCGAATTTGAAAATATCCCTTGGATAAAAGTTGAGGATTGGACAAAGTGAGAAGAAAAAGATTTTGTTGGATTGTATTCTTTAGTTTGATTTTCTCATTCACCTTGTATGCTCTCGGTAATACTTTAACGGACCATTCAAGGATAAAGGAATTTTCTTCTTTTAGGATTATGGGTGAAATTGAATTGCGTACAGAAAAAGATATTAAAGCACCTGTAAGATACAGTACCTTGAATCATGAAAATGGAATGAACCTTAGGGTATTGGAAATACTTAAAGATGATATTCAGAATAATAAACCAGGAAAATGGCTTTATGTTATGCTTACATCACCTATGTGGGTAGGCAACGGAGATTGGATTGAGAGATACCAGGAATTCTTGATCTTTCTCCCCGACGACATGCCAGTCTTTAATTTTAAAGAATAAAGAGCAAGTTTTCAAGCCAATTGCTTTCTGGTACGATATTGTTTATTCAGATTTGAGAATAGTATCATGATTAAATAAGTATGAAGCCAAGCCTGCAAAGTTTGATACGAAAATTCAAATTGACAAGATTGTATGGTATCATATATAATACTACCAATGAAACGTATTATTGTAATCGATACAAATGTCATTTTGTCTGCATTACAAAGCAGCAAAGGGAAATCCTTTGAATTGATCTCAAAGATTGGAATCGGTTTGTTCGATTTCGCAGTTTCTGTTCCACTTGTTTTGGAATATGAAGCGATTTTAAGGAATCATCTTGATCGGAATTTTTTTTCTGATTCCGATATTGATGATTTTATCGATTACATTTGTACCGCCGGAGTAAAAACAAAAATATTCTATCTTTGGCGCCCATATTTGAAAGATCCGTTTGATGACCATGTACTTGAGCTGGCAATAAACGCGGAAGCAGAAAGTATTGTTACTTTTAATAAAAAGGATTTT
>JAGCYQ010000076.1 GCA_017960765.1 Treponema sp. | reverse complement strand
GTTAACCCAGACGAAGCTGTAGCACTTGGTGCTGCAATTCAGGGTGGTGTTCTTGCAGGTGATGTTAAGGACGTTCTTCTTCTTGACGTTACACCTCTTTCACTCGGTATTGAAACAATGGGTGGTGTATTTACCCGCCTCATCAACCGCAACACAACCATTCCTACAAAGAAGAGCCAGATCTTCTCTACAGCCGCGGACGGACAGACTGCTGTTACAATCCACGTTCTGCAGGGTGAGCGCGAGATGGCATCAGAGAACCGCACTCTTGGAAACTTTGACCTGGTAGGTATTCCACCGGCACCACGCGGAGTTCCACAGATTGAGGTAACATTCGACATTGACGCAAACGGTATCGTAAAGGTATCTGCAAAGGATATGGGAACTGGAAAAGAGCAGAAGATTCAGATCCAGAATTCCTCAGGTCTTAGCGAGGACGAGATCAACCGCATGGTAAAGGATGCCGAGGCCAACGCAGAGTCTGACAAGAAAAAGCGTGAGGAAGTTGATGCACGCAACGAGGCAGACAGCCTTGTATATCAGACAGAAAAGGCACTCAAGGATTACGGTGACAAGGTTTCCGCCTCAGACAAGAGCAAGGTTGAGGATGCCGTAAAAGAGCTGAAGGATGCCCTTAGCGGACAGGATATCGCCGCAATCAAGACAAAGACAGAGAACCTCAAGCAGGCCTCTTACAAGATTGCTGAGGAAATGTACAAGGCTCAGAATGCCGCTGGTGCTGCTGGTGGTGCAAATCCAGGTGCTGATGCCGGTGCCGCAGGTGGTTCCGCTAATGCAGGATCTTCTGATAACTCTAAATTTGACAAGGGAACAGCAGACGACGTGCAGTACGAAGTGCATGACGACAAATAAGAAGAACGAAAATGGCCAACAAAAGAGATTATTACGAGGTTCTGGGAGTCGATAAGACTGCCGACAAGGAAACAATAAAAAGAGCTTATAAAAAGCTTGCCATCAAGTACCATCCTGACCGGAATCCTGGCAACAAGGAAGCCGAGGAGAAGTTCAAGGAAGCTACGGAAGCTTATGAGATATTGAGCGATGATCAGAAGCGTCCTATCTACGATCAGTATGGATTTGCTGGTGTTGACGGAATGGGAGGTGCAGGCGGATACAGCCATGCCTTCCACGATTTCAGCGATATTTTTGGTTCCAGTGGCTTCGGAGACATTTTTGAGAATCTCTTTGGTGGCGGATTTTCTTCCTCATCAAGAAGCAGGCAGAACAACGACGGAGCAAGCCTCCGCTATGACCTTGAGATCAACTTCAAGGATGCCGTTTACGGTTGCAAGACCGACATCAGGTTCAGGCACAATGAGACCTGTCCTGAGTGTAACGGAAGCGGGGGAGCCGCCGGTTCAAGCCGCAAGACCTGTCCGACATGTCAGGGTGCGGGGCAGATCAGGCGCAGTGCGGGATTTTTTGCCGTACAGCAGACTTGTCCCACATGTTCCGGTAAGGGCACTGTAATCGACAATCCATGTCAGCATTGCCGTGGCTCAGGTGTCGTAGAAAAAGAAAAACGTATGACGGTCACGATTCCGGCCGGTATCGACGATGGAAGACGTATCTCCATTCCACATCAGGGGGATGCAGGTACCAACGGCGGTGCTCCGGGTGACCTTATAATAGTAGTTCATGTAAAAAGCGATAAATTCTTTGAGAGGGACGGAAATGACCTTTATTGTGCGGTCCCTATCTCTATTTCTCAGGCAGCCCTGGGAGCGGATGTGGACATTACGGCTCTTGACGGGCGCAGGATCACTGTACGGATTCCGTCCGGTACCCCGCAGGGAAAGCTTTTGCGCATAAAGGACGAGGGAGTTCCTTCATCTTCCGGCAGAAAGGGCGATCTTTACGTAAAGATAATCGTTCAATTGCCTACAAAACTCACAAGGCAGCAGCAGGCTGTCATGGAAGAGTACGCCAAGCTGGAAAACGCAACCAAAACACCACAACTGATACCTCTTGCATCGTTGACTCGTTAAAAAACTTTTGTGTTTTTGCCGATAATGTGATATAATTGGAATTGTTCTTTCACTGCAAAGAACTTTATTCCCGCTGGGTAAAAATGCGATTCCGCACCCATTGTGCGGCCGCTAATACGGAGTTGACTTAAGGAGTTTTTATGTTTAAAACAAAACGGAATGCGGTCATGGTGCTTACTGACTTTCTTTTGGTAACATGTTTGGTTTTTCTTATTGGTTTTGTAATACCAAATCCGATTCGCGACCAAAGCCATGTTCCACTTTTTGTCTGGCTGACCGTTGTAGTCTGTTTTTTTATCCTGTCCACTATTTTACATATGGAAAGCTTCCATTTATTAGAGAAACTCCGAAACAAGATATTCCACAAGGAAGAAACCGGACTTCTTACAGAATTCATTGAAAAACTCCGCTTCTGTTACTCAATGGATGATTTTTATGATAACATAGGTACGATTCTTGAGGAAAAAGGGGACTGTTCAGTTCTTTTTATCGACAGGCAGAAGGATTATGTCCTTTACAACAGTTCCGACAAGCTTACCTGTAATCCCTCGGTTCTTACAAAGCTTTCACAGAACTTTCCGCTATCATGGTCAGAGGGATGCTATTTCCTGGGCGATAACTACGGTATTGTATCTGGCCCTAAGACTGCCCGCGGTTTCTTTATAGTCCACAACAACCATCAGCTGTTCATTTTCTGCCGCTATACCAAACTTTTTGATCCTGCGGTCTATCCGACTTTTATTCGTGAATTCAAGCACTTTTTTGCCCGTGCAAAGACAATCGACGACCTGGCGGAAATCTCAGAACTTTCATCTGAATGGAACCAGCTTGCTGACACACAGCGTTCCTTCCTCCCTCCAGTGATGCCGGAAATCGATAAGCTTAAGGTTGCCGCATATTACCGTCCTCTTGTAAATGTTTCCGGTGACTACTATTCAGTTCTGCCGATAAGCCGCTCAAAGACACTTCTGATGCTTGGTGACGTATCTGGTAAAGGTCTTGCCGCCGCTCTCGTTATGGGTCTCGTGATGAACACGGTAAAGATTCTTGACAACAAGGAAGATTTGCCGAACATGATCCGTGCTGTTGACAAGGCTATCAAGGGCATGAAGCTTCAGGATAAGTATACGGTTCTTTTCCTTGGAATTGTAGACACAAATGCAATGACAATCCGTTATGTAAACGCTTCCATGTCTGATCCTCTGATCATATCTAAATCACCGGACGGTTACAGGATTAAGCCGCTTAACTCCAACTGTTCCCTGGTAGGTATCATTGACTTGACTGAGGTAACGGTAAGTGAGCAGAGGCTTTTCCGCGGTGACGTAATCCTTATGGCATCTGACGGTGTATCCGAGGTAATGGATGAAAGCGGAGAAGAACTTGGAAATACAAAACTGTATGAAGACACAATCAAATCCAGTGCTGTAAAAGAGCCTCAGGAATTCATAGATGATGTTGTCAATCTTGTTATGAATTATAACGGCGACAAGAAATTGCGTGATGACGTTACCATGATGGTGGCAAAGATTGAGGGGTAAGTTATGTTCTTTATGTTGTTAAGTGCTGTAATAGGCACGCTGTTGATTGCTTTTGCTTTTTCATTTGATAACTCTAAAGGTTCCAGGTTCAGCAATCCCTTTGTAAACATGATAATGTTTATTTCCGCTCTTTTCTATTTGCTGGCATTTGTTCAGTTGTTTACGATAATTGAGGCTCCACGTCAATTCATTCTGCTGGTCGCACGTTTCATGTATGTTTTGATGGCATGGGTCTCCACAGGTCTCTGCAGGATTGCAATTACATATGAATCTGACAAACCCCATCCAGTACTGAATGTCACACGCTGGATTTTTAACCTTGCCGCTTTTGCCGTGATTTTCATTGTCAACGGCGGTTTCCGTGACTTGATAATTGAGCCTGACTCTTACTATAAGATTTATTCAGGATATGCATTCTCAGGTGGACTTGCTCAGCTGCTTCCATTTACATGGTATACCTTGTACTGTGTTGTGTTCATCATCGTTCTGCCGTTTATTTCTTCACTTATTATTTTGATTCGTGCAGAGAACGCTAAGTCAAAGCTGCTCAGACAGAACCTTCATACCATCGCACTGGGCTTCCTCTCAATGTGGGTCGTGTATGCAGTTCTTCAGCTTGGAAACCGTTTCCAGCCAATGTTCTCAAGCCTCATCATGCTGAGTTATGTTCCTGCCATCATCATTTTCTCCAAGGCATTTGATACCATGGAAGTCTGGGGTAAAAGGCTCATCGGTAGAACTATTCTCCGTATGACCCTGATTTACTTACTTCCGGCGGCGATAGAGGGTCTTGTATATCTGCTTGCACGCCATCTTTTCCCAGTTGGTTCTGCAAAGTATTATTGGATTATTTTTGCAGGTACTGTTCTTGTTGTCCTTCTTTGGGTATTCATGGGACGCCATTTCTTAAAGGCAGACAAGCTCCGTGGCAGTAAATATGGTGAACCGTTTGAGAACGCGATTTCAAAAATTGCATACGACGGTAATCCAAAAGGAATAATTGACATTCTGACCAACTGTTTCAAGAAATATGTCGACTCAAGTACATTCACGCTTGCGATTGATGCGGGCACAGGTTTCCTGGAGTCTGTGTTTACGGATGAAGAGAACAAGATTATGATTCCGATTGACGATCCTTCATTTGACGTTCTTTTGAATCAAAAGCATCCTATTGTTTTCCGTGAGTATGCACAAAAAGACTATTCCGTAGTAAGTGTCCGTGAGCAGCTTGTTCAGCTTCTTGACAGTACAAAAAGCGATGCATTCATAGTTTTGAACGAAGGCCGTCACGTTCTGGGAATCATGTTCCTTGGTCCGAAAAACAGCGGCAACCGTTATACTCCATATGACTATGAAGTCTTTACCAAAATGTACTCAAACTTCTTTGTAAACGTCTACTACATGAAGAACATCATGAATGAGTCTGTCGTTGGTACAGTTAACCGGGAAATCCGCATGTCAAGCCAGATCATTACTTCCATTCAGGAAAACATGGACTACATCACAAATCCAAAGATTGACTGTGGATACCGCATGGTTCCGGCACACAACATCGGTGGTGAGTTCATTGACTTGATCCGCCTTAACAATGAAAGACACATGTTCATAATCGGTTCATTGAACGGTAAGGGTATCGCAGCCTCCATGAGTATGGTCATCTTGAAGTCTGTTATCCGTACCGACCTTGCTGAGACATCTGATTTCAAGATTCTGGTTCAGAAGATCAATAACTTTATTCGTACCAGCCTTCCGAAGGGCACTTTCTTTGCAGGTGTCCTGAGCATGCTTGATTTTTCAACTGACACAATGTATTACATCAACTGCGGATGTCCTGCTCTGTTCATGTACAACCACATCTACAACAACGTCATCGAGATCCAGGGTGAAGGTCACGTTCTTGGATTCAAAAAGGATATCAGCAACCTTGTGCGCGTAAAGAAGGTCAAGCTGTCAGAGGGTGACATCATTCTGGCATGTACGGATGGACTCATAGAAGAAAAGTCTTTGCGCGGTGAAAGCTACGGTAAGACACGCGTTCAGTCACAGATCATGGAGAATGCTTCTTTCCCTGCAGATAAGATGGCTCAGTTCACATACGACGGACTTGTTCAGTTTACTTCCCGTGCCTTGGAAAGCGACGTCACTGTCCTGGTCCTTAAGTACAAGAGCAACAAATAGGAGGATTAAATGGATCAACTTACCATACACGAGAAATCTGGTGCAAATTACATGCTTTTTGAGCTGGCTGGATCTGTAAACGGCTATACTCTTGCAGAATTTCAAGAAAAGGTGTACAGTTACATCCAGGATACCAATGTTGTTCTGGATATGTCCGAAGTTCTTTCTATTGATGCTGCCGGGGTGGGGGTAATTCTAGCCGGTATAAATGACGGTGAGGAACATAACACTCAGATATTTATCATGAACCCATCTGAAGCTTCTCGTCATGCGCTTGAACGAACAGGCTTTCTGGATACTTTCAATATAATTCACGGTATCACGGAGGTTTCCGATGTTTCGTAGGTGTTTATGTATTTGTCTGTCTTTGGCTGCCGTAGTCATGCTTTTTTCCTGCAATAAGGGAAAGGATTCTCCGGTACTGCTAAAGGCTTCTGCTGAACAACAGTCTACGGGAAATAAATCTGAAAAAGTGGCCGAACCAAAAGAAGAGGAAAAGACTCCTCCTGTTAATCCTGAATACGAAAAGATTAAGACCGTCGTTTCAAAGATGAGCCCAAGATTCAAGGAAGTCGTAAAGATTCCTGAGTCAAATTATGATGAATTCCTGGCGGATCTTCACAGCGTTCTTGAGGAAGAAAAGACTTTCCGCTCAGATGATCTTTCACTTTATTACTTAATCGATAAAAAGCATTTTGTTGATGAAAACTATGTCCCAAAGGATTTGGTCAAGGTTTCAAACAATTCACATTATAATGTAAGCCGCAATGACCTCAGCCTTCGTCCGGATGTAGAGGAGGCCCTTACCGTCATGGCAGATGCGGCTCTTGAGGATGGCATAAAGCTTATGGTTTCCTCAACCTACAGGTCCTATGAATATCAGAAAAACCTTTTTGCCCGCTATGTCCGTGAAGACGGAGAGGAGCTTGCATCACGCTATTCAGCAAAACCTGGAACAAGTCAGCATCAGCTTGGTGTTGCCATAGACTTCGGTTCTGTTACGGATGACTTTGCATTGACAAAGATGGGAAAATGGCTCAACCAGCACAGCGAGGAATACGGATGGTCGCTCTCTTTCCCTCAGGAGTATGAGGATGTCACCGGTTTTATGTGGGAATGCTGGCACTTCCGCTATATCGGAAAACCTGCCTGTGTCTTCCAGAACAAATGGTTTGGCGATGTCCAGCAGTTCATGATAGAATTTGTCGACGAATGGAAAAAGACCATATAAAAATATGATGTAATCGTCGGGAGTTTAATAATGAAAAATAGAAAAAAAGTTTACAGTATATTTTATGCATTTGGCTTAATGTTCCTGATGCTGATCTGCTCTTGTGCGGAAAAGCCGATAGAGACTGTTGAGTTTGAGCTGGATCTTTTTGTTGATGATGATGTCTATATCGGAGAAGCCAAGAATTTTTCACTTCGCAACATCAACGGAGATTTGTTCGAGCAGGAAGATGAAAACGGAGAAATCATTGTTCTTGGTGATACTCCGTTTGAGCCGACAGAAGACAACAGCAGCGTTTATCATACTGTAGTTCAGGCTGGTGAATACAGGCTTTTTGAGAGTGGTGAGGATACAGGTGCCTTTTTTTCTGTTGATCTGAAGCACAATAAGGCACAGATAGTATACTGTTCATCACTTGCCTATGCCAAAGATGCAATCCTTAAAAATTCTGATACAGCCGGAATCTATCTTATAATAAAGGATAAGACATTCGTTAACCTTGGCTTTGACAATCCACTGATTACAGCAGCGAGCCAGGTAAAATCTCCCGTCAATATAGATTTGGCTGAATGTCCAAACATGACTATGGGCTACAGGGGCTTCTATGGCCTTAAGAACTTAAAGTCCATGGTTCTTTCTCTGGACATGAATACACTTGGAAAAGAATCATTTGCATTCTGTTCTTCCATGTACCGTATTATTGTTCCTGACGCAGTGCAGACGATTGAAGGCGGTGTCTTTGAGGCATGTACGTCTCTTTCCGAAATCGAAATAGGTTCCCGGAATAAATCATATATTTCTAATAAAGGGATAATTTTTGATAAAACCCAGCGTTCGCTTATTGCATGGCCTTCTGCGGCAGGTGATGTTGTTTTACCTGAAAACATCCAGCTGTTGAATGACTATTGCTTTGCAGGATGCTCCAATCTTAGTTCTGTGGTCATGCCTGGTGTCGTGAACGTTAAGCAGCATGCATTCAAAGACTGTACATCGCTTGCTTCAGTCAGTTTTTCCTCCAAGCTTGAGTCAATTGATAAGAATGTATTTGAACACTGTACTCTGCTTGAAAATATCGTCATCGCTGAAGAAAACGAGAATTACAGCTCAAATAAGGGAATGATACTTTCCTATGACGGTTCTGTCCTGTATGCATGGCCATCTGCACAAAAAAACATTGTGATTCCAGATACCGTAACAAGAATTGATGACTGTGCATTCCAGAATCAGAAGGGGCTTCTTCAAGTAAGCATGCCAAGGTCTGTAAGGGAAATCGGATATCAGGCATTCTCTTCATGTACTGATCTGTCAGGCGTTGTTATGAGCAATGTTGCCATAATCGAATCATATGCTTTTGAAAGATGTACGTCCCTTAAGCAGATTGATTTTCCAGCAAACCTTAGGCGTTGTGACGGTGGTGCTTTTGCCGAGTGTTCTTCCCTTAATTCAATTACTGTTCAGGATGGAAACAAAACATATAAAGCACAAAATGGCGCTGTTTTCTCAGCGGATTTAAAGACTCTTGTTGAATGGCCTGCCGCATCAGGTTCAATCACTATTCCAGACAGCGTTGAGACAATCGGTCCTTATGCATTTAACCGAAACTATGACCTAAAGAAAGTCGTGCTTAAGAATGTCAAGTCGCTTGGACATCATGCATTTGACAGCTGTACGAATCTTAGTGAAATATCATTGAATGACGGATTGGCCTCCATAGGTACACATTCATTTGCAAACTGCCTTGAGCTTAAAAAAATCGTAATTCCGGCTTCCGTAGAAACGGTAAAGAATTATGCCTTCTGGTTCTGGAATGCAGATCAGACTGTAGCTTGTCGTGCAGATTCAATTCCATCTGGCTGGGATTTTGCATGGGATGCAGACTGTGATGCCAAGATTGTAATGTCATACAGCGAGTAAAAAAAAAGCAGGTGGCCGTAACCTTCTGGATACAACCGCCTGCATTCTAGTTTATTCAACTAACGATTACAGTTTCTCAAAGAATCCTTTTGCCATAAGAAGCTCTGCATTCAATATTCCGCCTCTTGCAGCACCGCGCTTGGTGTTGTGGCTCAATGCAACGAATTTTACGTCAAATACATTGCACTTTCTAAGACGGCCTATAACGCAAGCCATTCCCTTTTCCGTCTCCCTGTCACGGCGTGGCTGAGGCCTGTTCTCCTCGTGGCGCACGACAATCGGGTGAACCGGGGCAGATGGCAGATCCAGCTCCTGGGGCAATGAGGTATAGCTTGTCCATACACGCTCAATTTCCTCAAGTGAAGGTTTCTTGTTCTCCGGCAGATCAAACTCCAGGTTTACGATGGCCGTATGACCGTCGATGACTGGAACTCTGGTACAGGTTGATGAAACCAATGGAAGTGATGCATTCTCGATCCTGTCAAACTCAACGTTGCCAAGAATCTTGAGGCATTCTTTCTCGGTCTTTTCTTCCTCACCGCCGATATATGGTACTATGTTGTCAATCTCGTCATAGCTTGGAACGCCTGGATATCCTGCTCCACTGACAGCCTGCTCCGTGGTTACGATCATCCTCTTTACAGGATAACCTGCCTGAATCAGTGCATGAAGCGGCATCATATAGGTTTGCAGTGAACAGTTGGGTTTTACGACGATAAAGCCCTTGTCCCATCCGTGGTGCTCCTGCTGCTTCTTGATAACGTCAAGATGCTTGTAGTTGATTTCAGGAACCAGCATCGGAACATCAGGGGTCCAGCGGTTTGCAGATGCATTTGATACAACAGGGATTCCCTCTGCCGCATATGCTTCCTCAAGAGCCTTGATCTCGTCCTTTCCCATCTCCAGGGCACTGAAAACGAATTTGCATTTTCCCAGTGCCAGAGAAGCGTCATTTGCATCCTGAACAGTGAGGTTTGCAACAGCCTCAGGAATGTCTGCTCCAATCAACCAGCGGTTTGCTACCGCGTCCTTGTAAAGTTTTCCTGCAGAGCGGGGAGAGGCGGCGACATAGCTTACCTCAAACCACGGATGATCCTCCAGAAGCTTGATGTATCTCTGTCCGACCATACCAGTGGCTCCCAGTACTCCAACCTTTATTTTATTGCTCATGTAAATACTCCTGTTGCATGGTGCTGTCCTGTTTAATAAGACAGCTCCATTTTAATGATTAAAGTCCGCAGCTCTTAATGGCTTCCTCGATGATTGCCTTTGCCTCGGGCTTCGGTTCAACCAGCGGAAGCCTTACAGATCCAGCTGGAAGTCCCTTTACGTTCATGGCATACTTGATGCAGGACGGGTTTCCGTCAACAAATGCCGCACGGAAGAATGGCTGCAGGCGGTAATGAATCTTGCGTGCCTCTGCAAACTTTCCTTCCAGACAGTCATGTGCCAGCTCTGTCATCAGTTCCGGAATCATGTTTGTTACAACGGAAATGATGCCCTGTCCACCAGCTGCCATAAGTGGAAGTGTAAGACCGTCGTCTCCGCTCATCACAGAAAAATCAGGATGCTTTGAGACAACCTTTTCTATAACTTCCATCATCTGATTGATGTTTCCGCTTGCTTCCTTTACTCCAACGATATTCGGAAGATCCGCTATGCGTTCAAGAAGGGAAGTTGAGATATTCTTTGCTGTGCGTCCCTGGATATTGTAGACCACAATCGGAATAC
>JAGCYQ010000075.1 GCA_017960765.1 Treponema sp. | reverse complement strand
GAGAATTCAGGAAGAATCAGTTGTCCACGAATATGAACAGAATTTTAGGTATACTGACTACACTCTTATGGTTTGCGATCAGGATGAACAGTCATGGTGGGTGTATGACTGCGTAAAGGACAAAGCCTTAAAGGTCCAGAGCCTTGCACTTGCAATGGAAGAAGCTGCCAGCATCGATGCGCTTTACAGTACCAAAATTGCAGAAAAGAAGAGCCGCATACCCACACCGATACATCAGGTTATCCTTCAGGTTGTTGCCATCATCAGCTTTATCCTGATGGTATTCTTTGGCATACTGGTGATTTTGCACAAACGCCGCCTGAACAAAAGCTCTGCCAACAAGGTCATCGAACACAACAAGATGGTCTTTGACATTCAGGAAAAGGAACGCGCCAAAATCAGCCGTGACATACATGACTCGGTTGTACAGGACATCCGTGTCCTGCGTCTTGAAACCGAAAATCTTGTGGTGGACGAAAATTCAAAACAGCGCCAGACAAAAATCGAAGACATTGCGACAGACTGCATCATCAAGCTGCGCAACATCTGTTACAACCTTACTCCGGCAGAACTTGCAAGCCACACCCAGGGCGATTCCTCCAAGCTGGAACTCATTTCAATCATCAATTCGCTCGTACAGCAGTTCAGCATGCGCACACACATTCCATGCGTCTTCAAGGTGGACGAAGGTTTTGAATATCCGGTCCTGGAAAAAGAAGAAACCCAAAACCTTTTCCGCGTTATTCAGAAGGCGCTCACAAACATCGAAAAGCATTCTTATGCAACAAAGGTTTCAATATTCATCAAGAAGGACGGCGGTTCCCTCTTGATTTACATAACTGACGACGGCATAGGCTGCCACCCGGAAGAATTGAATGCAAAAATAAAGAGCAAGGAGCAGTTGGGATTACGGTCCATGAAAGACAGGATGGAGTTAATCGGCGGTTCCATTGAATTCTTTACTGCACAGAATGATGGAATGGAAATCAAGCTAAATTTACCATTGAGGAAAGCGTGATGAAAAATATCGTTTATATTGTTGATGATCATAACATGGTTCGCAACGGCCTCAAGTCATGGCTTGAAAATCACACCGAATGGCGTGTTCCAAAAGATTTTGCATCCTCAAAAGAGTGTCTTGACTGCCTGAAATGCATAACCTCAATGCGAAAGACAAAGGCGAATTCCAAAAAGACCGATGAAACGGGAATTGAAGACATGCTGTTCCCTGAGATAATAATCGTTGACGTTCAGCTTATAAATGAAACCGGTTTTGCCCTTGTAAAGACGATCAAGGAAAAGTGGCCGGAAATAAAGTGCGTCATGTATTCAATGTATGACATGACAGGTTTTGTGCTTCAGGCAAGGGATTCGGGAGCGTCGGGATACATCTCCAAGGTTGCCAAGGAAGAAGAGCTTGCACACTGTCTGGAAGTCGTTCAGAATGGCGGCACATATCTTGAGCAGTACATGCTTGATGCACAGAACAAGATTGATTCCATTGTGTCAATTCTTTCCAAGCAGGAGCGCAATATTTTTGAGGCACTTCTTCAGGAAAAAACTAACAAGCAGATTTGCGATGAGCTTTATATTTCATCCCGCACAGTAGAGAACTACACAAGCCGGCTCTATTCAAAAATTGGCGTAAAGAACAGGGAAGAACTGATAGAAAAATTCAAATGAGATAAAAAAAGGCATCCTCCATCAAAGGAAGATGCCTGTACCTGTATTTAATCTGATGCTTATCTTTTATCCTCGTGGACCTGAGCGTACAATACGGAAACCTATGTAGGATTCCTTGGTCTCAGGTGTCCTGGAGTTTCGTGCGGTGACTGAACAGTTCTCGTCGATAAAATAACAGCTTCCACCGCGGACAATTCTCTCTGTTCCGAAAGCAGGCCCTGTCGGATCCATTCCTTTAATCTGTGTGGGATATTCTCCGTGCCAGTCCAAGCACCACTCTGCAACATTTCCGGTCATGTCGTAAATGCCAAGTTCATTTGGGGCTTTTGTCCTTACATCATGGGTCTTGTGACCGCTGTTCTGTCCGTGCCATGCAACATCTTCAAGATAATCGCTTCCGCTAAAGATGAAGCCACGTGACTTTTGTCCACCCTTGGCGGCTATTTCCCATTCACTTTCGGTGGGAAGTCGGTAACCGTCGGCGCAAAAGTCGTATTCGTAGTTTTCGTCATAGCATGGAGTGAAACCTTCGGCGATGCTCCTTTTGTTGCAGTAATCGACTGCCTCATACCATGTCACATTGTCTACGGGTTTGTTCTTTCCCTTGTTCTTGCTCGGGTTGTATCCCATAAGGCTCTGGAATTCTTCCTGGGTGACTTCGTGCGTGCAGATGTAGAATTCCGATACAACGACCTCGTGCTCGTTTTCAAACTCATCTTCGCAACCGATAATAAAGACTCCGGCATCAACGTCAACAAATTCTTTTACCGTTGCCACACTGTACTTTTCCTTTGAACCGCCGGCAAACAACATGGTGGAACAAAGCATAAGGGCCAGAGTAATAATCAGTGTTCTTTTCATTTGACATCTCCATAAGGTTTCGGCTGCCGTTTCCAGACAGTCGTATTAAAAAAAGCATATCATAAAAGCAAAGTTATGTTCAAAGCGAACAATTGTGAATCATTGCTTTTTTTATTTTTTCTCCATGGTCTTCAAATAATCATGGAAAGTGGTGTCGTAATTCTCGATAGTTGATTCTGTAATCTCTTTCCATTTTTCTTCCGGTGCTGTTGTCGGTTTGTCTCCGGTGTCATAAAAGGCTGTCATGCCGTAGAGGTTTATCCAGCGCCTGTCATAATTGACGTCATGTTTCTTCACGTAGTCAATGGCGGATTCAACTATTTTTTTCAGCTTACGAGGGTCTTTCAGAGTGTATCCATTTATCAATGGTCCAAATTCCTCATTCAGTACAGAAACGGCTTCTCTTGCAGATATGTCCTCGCAGAGATTTGCATCTATCCTGGCCCTTAGCTGTCCTATATAGAAAATCTGAGCGGCCTTGTCCTTGTTTTTTTCAAAGTAGACGTTTGACAGAACATAAAGGACACAGGGATTGTATTCGTCAAGATCTTTTATGGCCTTTTTGATTGATTTGTCCACAAGCTTTTTATCCTCGCTGTAGAGGTTCTGAATCATCTCATTTTCTTTATCAAGATTAATATCCTCATAGGCGGGATTCAATGGGTAATCAACATCCATGCTGTAATCTTCTTCCATAAAGAAATCTTCTTCCTGTGCAAAGACAGAAACCAAAGAAACCAACAGAATGACAAATAGATGCATCTTTTTTTTCATAAAATTACACTCCTGATTTATAATAGGCGGGAAATTCGTCCCACTGATAATATAATTCTAACACAACATTTTTTATTTGTCAGTACGGATGGGGCGTCCTCCCTCTCTTCTTTACTTTTCTTCAATTATTTGTTATTTTATCTCTCACGTACCAAGGATATTTTCATGCTTTTTAAGACAGATTACAAAAACAGGCTTTTTAAATTATTTGTTCCAATCATGCTCAGCAATTTGATTTCTCAGATTCAGATGCTCATAGACAGGATCTTTTTGGGAAGAATGAACAATCTGTACATGAGTGCGGTTGGAAATGCAACGGCCCCAATGTGGACCACGATGTCATGTATTTTTTCGCTTTCGATGGGTGCTTCAATTTTAATCAGTCACTCGGTGGGAGAAAAGGATCTGGACAAGGCAAAGGAATATGCCGCTTCTATGATAAAGTTTCATAATGTTGTTCCGGTTCTGCTTTTCCTGTTCTGGATGTTCGCAAGTCCTCTGGTGTTCACTTTGATGGGTGTCTCTGAAAACGTGATGGGCCTGTGTGTTTCCTATACCAGAATCTATTCCCCTGTGTTTTTGATTCTAGGACTGGGTGCATCATACGGCGTTGTTTTTCAGACTTCAAATTATACAAAGCCTCTTGTCTGGTACGGACTCATACGTTCACTCCTGAACATCGTGCTGGATTATCTTTTGATTTTTGGAAAATTCGGATGCCCTCGCATGGAGATTCGTGGTGCTGCTCTCGGTACGGCAATTGCTGAATATGCGGGTGCGTTCTATCTCTTGTATGTGACGATTGCAAAGCGTGACAAATTCTTTACAAGCCCTGGTCTCAAGATGATTGTTCATTCAAGGATCACGCCTTATCTCCGTTCAATTAAACTTGGTGTCCCGACGGCATGTGAGGATTTGCTCTGGAATGTCGGAAACCTGTGCATCATCAGGATCCTTAATACAATCAACGAGATGGCGGCAGGAATTTATACTATGGTATTTACCATCGAGATAATTTTTGTCGTTGTCATAGGAGCAATAGGAAGCGGTACCATGACCCTGACTGGAGAGGCAACTGGTGCAAAGGATCACACGCTCTATCGTAATATTGTAAAGACTTCGGTTAAGTGGGCATTCCTGGTGGCGGCTTTTGCACTGATTTTTGTCTCTATATTCCCTCGGCTCACGTTGGGTATTTTTACAAAGGATCAGTCTGTCATTGATATGTCGGTGATTTTTGTAATTCTTGTTGCCGTCAATCTTTTCGGAAAATCAACGAACATAGTTGTCGGAAATGGAATCCGCGGATATGGTGACACAAAATGGATGATGCTCACTCAGGTCATGGGAACTGTCGGTGTTGTGGGACTTGCAGGTCTGTGTGTTTTTGTCTTTAAGATGGGTATGCTCGGTGTCTTTGTTGCAGTTTTGTGCGATGAGGCCGCCCGTGCCTTGATAAACTTCATTCGATTCCAAAGGATAAAATTCTAGAAATAGTCGAATGCATATCTTTCTACGCCTTCGCTAGTGGCTTGTTCCAGATAGAATTCAATTGCGGGATTTTTATCGCTTACAAAATTAAAGAATTCCCGCATCTCTTTGTATTTGAATAAATCTTTGATGGTTGCCTTCTGGATATCTCCTTCCTCGCCGTCTTCCGATTTCTCTGCATATTCAATTATGAAGTGATCAACAGCACCCCTGCCTATATGTGCTTTGTAATGGATGATGCGTTTAATGTTCTGGTATTCAAGCTTAATTATGTCGTCAAACTCCGAGGTAAAAGAAGTGTCATCGTATTCAATCCGCCATAAAAGAGTCATTATGATAAGGCCAATGGGGAAAACGGCTATGATGACCGGTTTGATATTTTTCATGTCAATTCCCAGAAGAATCAGGAAAGCCGCAATCAGTGCACAGACAATGATTAATGTCTTGTTAAAAATTATTTTTTTCATAAATGGCAACTCCTTTTTTTTCGTTGTAGATGTCTGAATCCTGGGGTGAAAAACTTTTTGTACCGTAGACTGATTATAGCATGTTGAACGGATTAAGTTAAGGCTGATTTTTCCTCCATACTCTTTGCAATACGGAAAAACCTTGTGTTGTTGAGTCGTGATCAGAATTTCCCGCTGTACGAGGCTGCCGGGCTTCAGCTTTTGTGGTGAGAGGTTTTATGATTCCTCTTTTTCCCGTGATGCTTTTGCAAAACACTTACCACATGCCCTGACAATAATCGACAAGAATCTTGCAACGATGATGGAGACGATTATGACCAGCAGGGGAAGAAGCCATGACAGGACTTTCTCGTTGTAGTAGAAACTGTATATCAATTCAGAAAGGATCACGATTATAAGGAAATGACAGAGGTAAATGTAAAGTGAATCTTCACGGCCAAGCTTTTCAATCGGTTTTAAAATATGCCTTCCTGAATTTTTAATTCCACAAACGAAAATCGATGCACCGCACAGAATCTTAAACGGCTGGGATATGTCTATCTTTCCGGCCTTAAAGTTCACGGCAAGGAACATGAGTGCTGCAGAAACGATGCATGAGATAATCAGGACCGGATTTGAAATCTTGCACAGGCTTTCTTTTTTGTCTGCAATAACATATCCAAGAAGCATCATGGGCAGGGCACCGATAATCACGTTTGCGCTTATATGCCAGCTTACAGGATAAGAGTTCACGTAGGAATCAACGACTATCCTTAAGATCAGGAAAATCGGAGTCAGGACATAGACAAGTTTCTTTAATTCAAAACGGACAATCACATAGAAAATCAGGTAACAGTATAAAAGTGCCACCATGAACCAGAGAGCAGAACCGTAGATGAACTCAAAGTCACCAAGGAGAATCATGCGAAGGTATGTAACCGGATTCATTACGTATTGCTTGAACAGGAGCAGGTCCTGTCTGTTTCCATATAATTTTGTCACGAGGAATGCAAACAGAAAATAAACTGCCACCGCTATGATGGTGATTATCCCGTTGCGTCGGAAGCGCTTCATTATTTTTGAGCACATTACGTTTTTGTCGGGACCGTAACATGCATAGCCGCTTATTATATAGAAAAATCCGACACCGCATACACCGACGGCAGTTCCTATCTTGCCATAGACTCCGGGGAGCGGGATGTGAACCAGTATGACACCGATGGCCGCGATGAATTTCCAGAAATCAATTATTCCGTTTCTCTGTTCCTGCATAGACATTTCCTAAAAGCCAAGCCTGCGTATTTCTTCCACCAGGTTACGTGCATAGACTTCCGTGCCCAGCTGATTCGGGTGAAGATTGTCCAGGAAGTATTCGCTTAAATGCGGGACAAGTTTGAATCCGTCCACGATTTTTACATTGGCATATTTTGAAGCGATTTTCTTTACGTCCTCACAGAAGCGTGTCAGAGTCGGGATGCCGTCCACATTGTCACCACGCCAAAGAGGGCTGATGCACAGGATCGGGATTTTTGTTCCGTACAGGCCAATCAATGTCTCGTAGTATTCCTCGATGTCCTTCATTGTCTCGCAGCCGTACTGGTTTGTTCCCAGGGCAACGATGATTTTGTCTGGATTGTAGCCTTCCATTTTAAGGAGGGATTTTTTGTCATAGACATAACCGCCGATTCCCTGGTTGATGATGTCGTAGTTCAAAAGCCTGTTTGCAACGCTAACATAGGTCTGTGAAGAACGAAGAGGACCGAATCCCTGTGTGATTGAGTCACCGAGCCACAATACTTTGTCGCCTTTTTTTGCGGGTGTATATGCGGCTTTGATGTTGAAGTTGCGTACCAGAACCGTGGCATCTGCAGGAAGATAGATGATTACGTTTTTCTTTCCCTCAGGTAGCTCCCAGCTGAGTGTGCCTTCAGGGAACGGTTCCTTTACAGTGTCGCCCTTAACAAGATCCTTTAAGTAAATGATTTTTGTAATAAGTCCGTCAACGGCCATCTCAAAAGAATCAAGTGAGCCTGTCCAGATGATTTTATAATCGAATGAAACCTCTGTTGCCTCGGTCTGGAATTCAAAGGTCTTTGCCGTGCTTGCATCACACCGCTCGTACCAGAAATCCATTGCGCCCTTGAAATATTCCATCTGCTCCTTTGTGTGCTGGTTTGCCTTGATGTAACCGTCCGCTGTCTCCTCAAAACTGTAGGCTCCAAAATAGATCTTCTTTAATTCCTCATTTGTCATTTGTTTCTCCTTGTCCGCGTCTTTTTCCGAGGCGATTAAAAAATTATAACACATTTCCTTGTTGTTGGAAACTGAATTTAAACCGCAATTTTATCCAATTATTTGTTTTTGTTTCAGTGTAGACTTCAGGCATAAAACAAGCGCTGCGGAATGCGGCAAAAGGAGTTTGTATGGAAAATGAAGTTTTTGAGAGATTCAACGGCGGTAAATTGAGCCTCCCGGGTAAGTCGGTTTTGTTCAGCGAGATTGCATGGTCAAAGCATCCTGTGTTCGAGGGTGTGGAGCTCAAGCACATCATCACTTCAAAAGATACTGGCGGTGAGTTCAGCTATCATCTTGTGCGGATTGCCCCGAATAAAAGCATAGGAAATCACGTGCACGAAAAGCAGCTTGAGACTCATGAGGTCATTGCGGGTGAAGGTGTATGCATCAATGATGGAGCGGAAATAAAATACGACTCTGGCGTAATCTCAATCATGCCGGCAAATGTCCCTCATCAGGTTAATGCCGGAAAGGACGGGCTCTATCTTTTTGCAAAATTCTTCCCTGCCTTGTGCTAGACGGAATCAGGCTCAGGCCCCTTCTTTAACCCTGCGTTTCAGGAGGGGTGACTGCGGACTTGTATTCCTTTGGCGTTAGTCCCACAATTTTCTGAAAGCATCTGTCCAAATGGCTCTGATCGCAAAATCCGGCGTCATAGCTTACATCACAAACGCTCTTTTCTTCTTCCAAAAGTTTCTGTGCCTTGCGTACCTTGCATTGAATCTGAAATTGGTGCGGCGTAAGACCAAAGGCTTTCTTGAATTTCCTGATCATGTGATAGGGGCTGATGTTTGAATCCCTGGACATTTCTTCTATAAGATAAATATTTTCCGGTGAATCCAAGATGCTGTCCTTCAGCTCCACAAGATGCGGCTCCTGTGTGCCTGAATCATCTGTGTCTGGAATGAGTATGCAGGTTACTAGCATTGAGTATCCTTTTTCATCCATAGGCTTGATTTCGTGTACGACATTCGGGAGAATCGAAAACTCTTCGCTGCTTTTGTAAACTTGGGATTTTCCCTCCATGATGATGCATACTTCACCGTCTTCAACACATCCTAAAACAATGTGCCCTGTGTGGGTGTGGGGCGGATATGCTTTGGTCCAGTTTTTGTAGTGGACACATTCAATCTCGTCATTTTTCTTCTGGTAGGAAATCTCGTTAGTCATTGCAATCAGTCTATCATTCTTTCTGTTTCTATGCTATACTTTTTTTTATACCTATAACTTCATTTATAGAACATTATGGAGGTGATGTTTATGTTTGACTTCAAATATTTTGCACCAACGAAAGTTGTATTCGGAAAGAATACAGAGATGAAGGTTGCTGACTTGATTAAAGAGTTCGGCGGAAAGAAAGTGTTGATTCACTATGGCGGTGGAAGTGTAATCCGTTCTGGTCTTATGCAGCGTGTGACAGATCTTTTGGACAAGGAAGGCATAAAGTACGTGATGCTTGGCGGTGCCGTACCGAATCCACACTTAGGCCTCGTTTATGAGGGGATTGAATTGTGCAGAAAAGAGGGCGTGGATTTTCTTCTTGCCGTGGGTGGTGGTAGTGCAATAGACTCAGCAAAGGCCATCGGTTACGGTCTTATGAACGAGGGTGATGTCTGGGATTTCTACGATTACAAGCGGACAGCAAAAGCATGTATGCCTCTTGGTGTTATCCTGACTCTTGCGGCAACAGGAAGTGAGATGAGTGACTCTTCCGTCATCACAAAAGAAGAGGGCCTTGTAAAACGCGGATATTCAAGTGACTTCGGTCGTCCTAAATTTGCAATCCTTAACCCTGAGCTTACGATGACACTCCCGGATTATCAGACGGCATGCGGATGTACCGACATAATGATGCACACGATGGAGCGTTATTTTACAAACGGCGGAAACATGGAGATTACCGATTCCATGGCAGAGGCACTTTTGCGCACGGTCAAGGAGAATGCAAAGATTCTTGCAAAGGATCCAAAGAATTATGATGCAAGGGCAGAGGTCATGTGGGCTGGAAGTCTTTCACATAACGGACTTACTGGATGCGGAAACGACGGCGGTGACTGGATGACACACAAGCTGGAGCATGAGCTGGGCGGTCTTTACGATGTTGCCCACGGTGCAGGTCTTGCGGCTATCTGGGGAAGCTGGGCACGTTATGTTTACAAGAACTGCCTTCCAAGATTCAAGCGCTATGCCCTGAATGTCATGGGTGTTGCTCCGGTCGGTACGGATGAAGAGATTGCACTCAGGGGAATTGAGGCAATGGAGGATTTCTACCGTGAGATCAAGATGCCTACAAATCTGCGTGAGCTTGGAGTCAATGCAACTGATGATGACCTAAAGCTGATGGCACACAAATGCGCTGTTGGTGTAGACGGTGGAAAGGGTTCAGCAAGATTCCTTAAGGAAGAGGACATGCTTGCGATTTATACAATGAGCAAATAAACGGCTCAATAAAAAATGACCGGGAAGCGTTTTTGCAACCCGGCCGTTTTATGAAAAGAACATTATCCTTTATTTTTTTTTCAGGATTTCTTCGCGTTTTGCAATGAAGGTATCATACCATGGTGTGTGGGCATAGTGTTTTGCAAATTCCTTAACTACCGTTTTGTATATAGTTTTAGTATGATTGCCATTAGGTTTAGGAAATTCATATGCACGTCCTGAGTTTGCTGCTTGTGCAACCTTGAGCCCCCAGATACTAAAGTAAGTGCCTTTACTATCAGGACCGTACACATAAATACCGGGTTTTTCGGGAATATCAATTACAAGAACCTGTTGTTTCGGTGAAAAATCCATATCCCAGGTAGTATTAAAGTTGCCATTCCAATCTGAACCTTTTAAGCTCGTAAGCATATAACGGGAACCAGGCTTGCATGGTTTAAATATTGTCCAATTGTAACCAAGAATATCAAAACCATCATATTTAAATTCTTGTATATCAGATTCAAAATTCGGATTTATCTGCCTGAAAGTTGCACTGTCATTGCTGGTAAATGAAAAGATGATGACGCAAGAATTTTCCGGTGTCATGCTTTCATCATATTGACCGATGTAATCTCCGGGCTCAAGCAGGTCAACATTTGACCAATCGGTACTTGCACATGAAGAAAAAATCAACGGTAAAAGCAGAATCGAACAGACGGTAAAAATTGTACAAAAACGTTTCATAATAAATAATCTCCTTGGTTTAAATAAAACTTAATTTAAGTATACTTTAGACAGAAACATTATTCAAGACAACAAGGGCTTTACTACAGATTTTTTTTAAGACGGCCTAAACTTGTCATGAGGCGTAAATGGCTGTATAATGGAAAAGGGAGAAAGGAGAATTGAACATGAAGAGAACTAGACTTATTCTGATGGCATTGGTTTCTGCCCTGATGATTTTAGGCACACCGCTTTTTGCTGAGGATGATTCGGAAGATGAATCCCCGTTTGCCCTGAAGCTGACAACTGATTTTGCATACTATCCGAAGTCAGATGCCATACCAGGCGGAACACATTTTGCTCCGATTACAGGAATATACAGCGGAGTAGAGGCCCGCACAACACTTAAGGCTTCCTATAAGCTTGGCACTCCTCTGGGAGAAAACTGGCTTGTAAAAGATGCGAATGTTGCATTTTCTGGCGGTCTTGAATTAAGTCCGGTCTCAATAAGGCCAAAGCTCAGCATTGATTTTACGCCTGTGCCTTTCTTGATTTTCTCTGCCGGTACCTCTATCGGATGGGGATGGAATATCGGAAGCATCGAGGGACTTTGCGAGTTGAATCCAATCACTTATGACTACGACAAGCTTTCAACATTCAGTCATCCGTATTATGATTTCTGGGTGGGTGCCACATTCCAGTTTGATACAGGTGCAATCATCAAGGGTGACTGGACACATGTTGTTCTCCTTGCATCCTATACTGCAACTTATTCCGGTATTGCGGGGCTGGACGATTACACTGTCTATGAATGGCAGGCCAGCAAGGGAAAAGCACGCGGTCTTTCATACGAGTTCCAGGGTGTCCTTGGATACCAGATGCCTCTTCCGTTGAATCTTGCCGGTTTGATGTTCAAGACAAGCGGTTATTATGACGGTAGCGTGTACGGAAGCTTTGATGATACCTACGACGGTGACTTTGTTGAGATTTCAATCAGTCCTCTTATGCGCTTTAAGTTTGGAGAGAAGGATGAGCTTACATGTCTGTTTGATTTTTCAAGCCGCAGAAGCTTCGAGTCTGAATATAATAAGCCGGGTGAGTCTTTGGCGCTGAATGTCACAGGCCGTGAATGGTTCTTTAAGCGTCTGGCATTAAGCTGGTCACATAAGTTCATGTGAAAATAATATGTTTACAATGGCCGGGAAGCGTCTTGCAGCCCGGTCTTTTTTTTTGTTTCCTGTCATGTTAAGTACCTCATAAATGCATATTAGGTTCCTCACTTTGGTATTGTGGATTTTTTTTAATGCGTTATGATTTGTGGCATGAGGTTTTTTATGAAAAGATTTCTTTCTGTAATTTTATTTGTGTTGGCTCCGATGTGTTTTGCACAGGAGGCTTTGGATTCTTCCAGGATTCAGAAGCTTGATGATTATCTAAATCAGATAACAGAAGCATATCACATTCCGGGAATGGCATTCGTTTTAACAGGCCCCGATCAGGCCATTATGGAAAGGACTTACGGCGAGTGTACGGACATGAACCGGCAGTTCTATATAGGATCAATGAGCAAGTCCTATACCGCCCTTTGCATCATGCAATTGGTTGAAAAAGGCCTTGTGAATCTTGATGCGGATGTCTCCGTCTATCTTCCTGAGTTTAAGTTTGAGGAAAAAATCACCGTGCTTTCACTCTTGAATCAGACAAGCGGATTTGACACTCATGCCAAACTTCATAATGTAAAGGTCACTGATTCTTATGGAAAGTATGAATATGCAAATGTGAATTACGATTTGCTCGGAAAAATAATAGAGTCGGTTAGCGGCATGTCCTATGAGGATTATGTCCGGAAGAATGTTTTTGAACCTATTGGCATGTCAGACTCAATGGCAAATGCATGGAAGGTAAAGGACAGTCCTAAGCTTTTGAAGGGCAACCGTAACTATTTCGGTTTTTTCAAGCAGGGTGACGCGGATTTCCCTACGGAAAAATCTTGGTTCCATGAGCCTGCGGGCTATATCGCCTCTACACCAAACAATCATGCCAAATATCTGAGGATGTATCTTAAAGGTGGACTTACGGAAAATGATGACAGAATAATCACGAGCGAGTCTATAAGCAAGATGTGGTATAAAAACGTTCCGCTGGGTGTAGATGAATATGACGCCTATTACGGAATGGGCTGGAACTACATGAAGTGGGAGGGTTATCCCATGGTGTTTCATGGAGGCCAGGTGGAGAACGGCATCACCTACATGTTCATCCTGCCGGGAGAAAACCTTGCATGCTGCTTTATGATAAATGCCAACGATGAGTTTGTGCTGAACAATCTTATGAACGACGTTATCTGGGACACTGTATCAATCTTAGGGGGCGAGTCTGTGGAGGAAGTAAGCAAAACCGAATACATTAAGCTGCATCTCCTCTATGACGCAATTTATCTTTTGATATTCTGCCTTTCCCTTTTCATTTTTATAAGGGCATTTAAATCGCGCCGCATTAAGTCACAGGGCAAAAAAAGAAGAATAGGAAAAATCATTTTGGGCATCTTGGCTTACCTTTTATTCCCCCTCTTCCTTTTGACCTTTACAAAGATTCTGCTGGATACGCCATTATGGGTTGTAAGACTGTTCGTGCCGGATCTTTACATCGTGCTTTTGTTTTCTGCATCTCTTGCGTTCATCGGGGGAATCGTTAAGGTTTTCAGGATATGCCGCAAACGCTAAAGATTAAGATTCAAGAAGAGTAAAT
>JAGCYQ010000074.1 GCA_017960765.1 Treponema sp. | reverse complement strand
GTCTCGGCTATTACCTCAAGCAGGTCCAGGATCTTCGAGCGGTAATTCTCGTCCAGACCATGGCACGGCTCATCCAGAATCAATACACGCGGACTTTTTACGGCAGCCCTCAGAATCAATATGGCCCTCTGCTCACCGTAGCTCAGGCTCTTGAATGTCTGCATCTCCCTGTTCTCAAAACCTGCCAGCTTTAACCATTGGCGTGCAGTGGCTTTCTCAAAATCACCGGGCACCTCATAAAGGCCTATGCTGTCATAGAAGCCGCTAATAATCGCCTCAAGCAAAGTGGTGTCACCTACCATGCGGTACTCAACATGAAGACGGTAGCTCACTATGCCAAGATTTTTCTTTATGTCCCAGATTGTCTCACCGCTTCCACGACGCTTACCGAACAGATATATTTTTTCACGGAAGACCTGCATGTTGTCGCCGGTAATAAGCTCAAGTATAGTTGTCTTTCCGGAGCCGTTTGGCCCGCGGATAAGGTAATGCTCATTGCGTCTGACTTCCCAGTTCAGGTTTACAAGCACATGATGATCGCCCCACCCTACGTTCACGTCCTCGAATTTAATCAGGGCTGAATCCGAAGAATCATTTTGACCGGAAGAGGCATCCTCTGTTCCAACCGAATATTTTTCCTGAATGATTTTAAGCGCATCAAGGAATTCATTGCGTTCCTGAACACGCTTTTCCCTATCACGGTTCTGTCTGTCGGCAAGCAGGGCCTCGTATTCTTTCCTGTCACCGGAGAACGAGACTTTTTTATCACTGAACTCAAGCACACGGTTTATGGAGGCAGGTATCTCAGAGAAACGCTCCATGCTCAGGAGGATTCTTGGGAAGGCATAGTCATCGTCCTTGGAATTAAGCTGACGGCTGACCATGGTCTCAAAGAATTCAAGAAGGATACGGCGTGACTCAGCATCAAGGCCTGCAAACGGGTCGCTCAGAATCAAGAGACGTGAACCGGACAACAACGCACGGCACAAAAGGGTTCGGCGTATTTCCCCGGTGGACATATAGCGAAGTCCCCTGTCCAGGATATGCTCAACTCCACAAAGCTTTACCTGGGGCATTGACTCAAGTCGATGTGCAATGGCAGGAAGCGGGGCATTTTTTTTGCTTGAACCGCCCAGAACCTCGGCAATATACTGACGTCCAGTCCTGCCGATGTCCTCCTTGTCCAGAATCTCGCTCTCATCCCTCTCACGTTCCTCTTCTATAAGACGGGCCGCCATCTCAAGGGACACAACCGCGACAGAACCTTCAAATGCTGAGTAAAATGAACCGTTCTCATCAGGATTCTTTGACTCGACAGGAACAAAATCAAGCTGGGAGCTGAGGGCCTTTATGAAATCAGCCTTGCCTCCGCCATTGGGACCTGTAACAAGCCATGCCTCACCCTTCTGCATCTGCCAGGAAAAATCCTTAAGCACAGGCCGTGAGCCATCCTGAATACGGCAATTGAGAATAGAAATCAAACTGGAATTTAATTCAGACTGCATGAGAAAAAAAGGGCCGGGATTTATGAACAAAAGAGTCCAAATTACCCGGCATATAAAGAATGTTTAGCAGATAACGACTGAGTTGTCTGTGTGGGAGAATGGTGCGGGGATATATTTATCTGCAGCCCAGTCATTTTCCCAGCGTTTTCCGTCAAGCAGATAGCGGAACTGGTATTCCTTTCCCTTTTCAAGCTCAATAGTAACAGAGAATGAACCGTCCTTTCCCTGCTTAAGAGGATTAGCTGTACTGCTCCAGCTGTTGAAGTCTCCGGCTATAGTTATGGTTTTTACATCACGTGCAGCTTCTGCTTCAACAGTAAATGTAACCTTGCATTTTGTAGGGTCTTTCTTTGGATATGATTTTTTTAATGCCATAATATCCTCCTTTTTTGATACAACTTATAAAATAAATAAACGATAAACCTATCTATAATTATATACCCTTTTTGCGTTTTAGTCCATAAGGAATGAAAATTTCTTTCTTAACTATTTCTTAATTATTACAAGATTCCTTTCGTGGTCCTCAAGATATGGAACAGTGAGCGGAATTTTCTTATATGAGGGAATCTGTGCCTTTACGGCTTCCATCTCGGCAGTGATTTTTTCCGTTCTGGCCTTGTAGCAGGCAATGTAACCGCCTTTCTTAAGCTTGTCCAGCAGCAGGCCTGCGATTTTCTTGTCAAACGGATGAAATGCACGGAAAACCTCTATATCGATGCTCTTAGACTCAAGTAAATCAGCCTGAATGCATTCAACCCTGACGTTCTTAAGCTGCATCTGGGAAATGGCATTCTCAAGGAAACGGCATCTCCTTTCCATACGCTCAACAAGGACAAAGCTGAACTCCGGCATATAGACAGAAAGCGGAATACCCGGACATCCCCCACCGGAACCTATGTCGGCAATCAAGGGGGATGCGGCATGCTTTTCCTTCAGCTCATTTGCAAGGGATTCTATCTCCTTAGCGGCGGCAAGTGAATCAAGCACATGATTTACGGCGACTTCCTCCGCAGTTGAGGCACGAATCAGATTGTAGGTCTTATTGCATTCAAGAACAAGCTGAATATAAGTCTCCAGTGCATCCATCTGCCCCGGACTCATATCCAGCTCAAGTTTTTTTACTCCGTCATGGAGTTTTTGCGTCATCGTTTGTTTTCCCCAAGGTCAATCAAAAGCTCAAGCTTCCAGTCAGGATCGGTGGTCCTCATCGTAACAAGATTTCCCGTCCTTACAGCAGTAAGGTTTTCCCTCTGAGAAAGCTGATACAGGAATGAATATTCGTTAAGGTAATCCTGGGTCACCGCCGCCGCCGCATGGTAATTCTGCAGGCCGCTTGACCCCTGGTCCTTCTTGAACAGCAGGTGGAATGTCTCTGACCTTGTTACACCGTCGCTCGGATATTTCCTGTCGCCAGTTACAAGGAAGGTTCCGTCCTCCTGAACATCAGAGATATAGACAGTACGGCATGTATGGAGAACATCATAACCGTTTACGGAGAAGCGGATCAATCTGGATGCCTTGGCGCGGGCAGAACTTGTATTTTCGGTTGATGTCACCACAGGGGCCTGAACCGCCTGAGATGCAACTTTCTCCGGTGCGGATGTCTGCTGCTTTATCTCCTCCATCTCGGAAAGGACCTGCTTCAAAAGGATGTTGGTCTCCGATGAGCTGTCTGAAGTGTACAGGTTAGAAAGTCCCAGCAACGAGCTTGTCCCGGTCTTACTCTCCAGGAGCGTATCAAGCATACCGGTGGCACTCAAAGTCTGAAGGTCGCTTGCCGTCAATGTTGAAAGCAGATCCACGGATGTTTTCTTTGATGCAGAATCCTTTTCGTCTGAATTCGAGCTCTTCTGGCTTGACTGGTTTTTGCTGCTGTCTTTTGAGCTTGAATTTGAATAGGAGAATGAGCTTCCGATTACAGGAACCGAAACAGTCGGCATTGTCGGACTGGAGATTGTAGGCATTGATGGTGCAGTCAATCCCTGGGAAAAAGCAAATCCGCATGCAAGGCAGATTGCGCTGAATGTGATTATTCTTTTACATGTTAGCAAGGCTTTCCTCCACATATTCAAGTCTGGTTGTCAATTCATTTATTGTCTTTGTGAGCCTGTCCCGCTCTTTTTCAAGTTTTGTACGGGCATCAACAGACTCTGTCTTTTTCTTAAGCATAGCTATTACGGAATCAGGGCTTTTACCCTTCTTGATTGCTTCCTGTGCAAGAGCCTTCTGTTCCGGCTTTTTTGCAGAGGCAAGAATCTTCATGTTCTCAAAACCAAGCTCTGAATCCTCTTCCGGCAGCATTCCGACCTTTGTTATCGTTTGGGCTGTACTCCTTGGAAGCTGAAGAACGCGGTCAAGATAATCCTCGTAGCGGATGTTGTTCTCCTCGCAGAGAGTGTGTGCCCGAAGAAGCTTTTTACCGAACTCCAGCATCAGGTGACCGTTTGGCGCGATATAGTTTTCCTTTATGTCCTTGGTCAAATCCTCAAGTTCCGGACTTCCAGACAGGTCCATCTTGTAATAGCCCTTCTGCTCCGCTATGTCCAAGAGTCCGTGGAATTTTGCCCAGAAATAATTCGTGTGGCTTCTTGAGCTGTGAAGCGGTTCCCTTCCGCCGTTTTCCTGGATTTTCTCCTCGTTGATCAGATGGTGTGTATACTCATGGATTGCAGTGTAGATGAGCTGATTGTCCTGCTTGAAATTCCTGTTGTGCAAAAGGATTTCCCTGGTCTCCGGTTTGTAAAGGCCGTTAACCCTCTTGCTTTCCTTGCCAGTCATTATCACAGAAAATTCCAGCTTTGTATCTTGAATATCCAGGAGCATTTCCTTGATTTTCTCGTTATCCATCTACTTCCACCCAACTCTAACAGTGACCAATATTCTAACATTCAATTTGAAAAGTTTCAAGTTAATTCATCGTGCCATGGTAATCAATTCAAAACGCCCATGGAGCCGAGTATTATCGAAGCCGCCACAGTTGAGGCCGTTTCTGTTCTTAGGATACGTTCTCCCATTCCCAGGCGAACAAAGCCGTAATCCTCAAAAACAGCCCTCTCGTTATCCGTCCAGCCGCGCTCAGAACCGATAGCCGCAAAAGCAGGCTCCTGCCCCGTTGCAAAGGCAAGCTTTCCTTTTGAGCAGTAGTCCCACAGGCTTCCGGCAGGGTTCACGTTGTCCAGCGCCATGCGTTTATCTGCCTTTGCAATACCAGCGTCACCGTCAAAAAGGGTCTCAAGACATGAGCGCAGATTCTTGTGGACCGCCACTTCAGGCACAAAGGTAGATCCAGCCTGAACAGTTCCGTCCAGAAGCATTTGACGAGCAGCCTCCGGACTGGACATAGTGGACGACATGTATGATTTTTCAACAAGCTCAGTACCCGTAAGATGAACGGCACTGACACCAAGCCCCGCCATATCCCTGAGAAGACGCTTAAGCTGAATGGGACGCGGGAAACCGATTATCATGACCAGAGGATGGAGTTTTTTCCCCTCTGACTCCGGCGTAAAAACATAGGAAAGCTTTTCCCCAACGGAAGAAATGACGGCAGTACCAGATGCACCTCCGATTATTCCGGCAGTAAAAGAGTCACCTTCCTTTTTGTGCAGGATTTTTATGATGTGCTGTGCGCGGGAATCCTTTATCTCAAGAGGCTTACCTATCTCTTCCTCTGAAAACAGACAGATGTTCATCTTAAAAAAGCTTTAGTGCTCAAATCCGAACTTTTCTTTGACAGACTCATGCTGCTCCTCAAGAAGCTCCATCACATGGTCTATCATTTTCTGCTTCGGGTCCTCGGTATCAGACGGAAGCTTTGACATGTACTCGGTGCGGAATGAGCGGCATTCAATTACAGGACTTGCGGTAAAAGACTGACGTGCGGGTTCAACCAGATCGTTGAGCATGTCCTCATCCTGAATCTCCAGAATTGAACCGTTGACGCTTACAAGAACCATATAGTCAAAAAGGCGAAGATAGCTGTCTATTTCCCTGAGGCCCCTTTTTGTGTCGGGATGTCCCGGGCGATATCTGGTGCCTGAGGGGAAAACAAGAATCACCTGACCGCGGCGCTTGCATTCATCCATTGCACGCATGGCAGCCATGTTGATCTTGCGGGCCTTCTGCTCCTCTGCCTTTACAAGCTCAGCTGACTGACCATCGGCTTCTACCTTGCTGAGGCTTCTGGGAGGATAAATTACAACACGGGTAAAACTCTCTGCAAATGCCTTTACAACAGGATTATCCTGATTCAGCTTCATTCCGGCGATTGCAACGATATTCTTGGAAAGGGCCTCAAGCTTCGGGTTCCCTGATTTTTCAAGAAGATAGCAGAATGCGGGTAGGTCTGTGTTGGAATAATGCTCCATCAAAATCAGGCCGGATTTTCCCTCCTGAACCAAATCGTAGAGCTTTTCAAAGTTCTCAACGCCACCGATAAAACTGTCCGGAGTCGTATTGTCGGAGACAAGCTTATCCATAAAAACTCTTGTCTTGGGATTTGCCACCTGATAGACATTTTCATCACTTATTGTGGAAGATTCAATAGATACCTTTGACAGATCGGCAAAAAGATCCTTATATCGTTCCTTCAAAGAAAGTTTTGACATTTACAGCTCCTCATCACACCAGTCTAGCACCAATTGAAAATAGCATAATTTTTTAAATCTCTTCTATTCTATAAATAAAACCCCACGGTGTCAAGGATGGGAGGGGTGGGGAGAAAAGAACCGTGTCCAGAGCAAATCACGGTGCAAAATCAATACCGCACCATGGGATCTGTTTCCGTCTTCCGGCTACCACATTTGGGGCATTTCGGATGCTTAGGAGGATCCAGCAAGCTGCTTATGGAATCCGAGGGCTTTTCAGCACACTCACTTCCACGAAATCTTTCTCCGCATTCCTTGCATATGTATTGGGTTGATTCAAATGTTGGTTTGAACATGACGGACTCCTTTTTCCGGAATATTTTTCTTTATGTCCTTTAGGTCTTCCCAGTTGTCTTTAAGATTCTTGTTTACTTTTTTTCCTGTATTAGTTTCTTCCAAGGCTGAACCAATCAAAAGTCCGACTGCGCCTCCAATTACAGCGCCAATTATTGTAAACATAAGCCATCCTCCTTGTTATCTCTATCTAATATGAATCAGGTTGTGTAAGAAAATTGACATAAAACATTTGCCTGCATTTCTCCGCAGGCTGGAGAACTACCTGCTATTGTTCATCCCCTTCATCCTCCTCATCTCTGTCCTCGTCATTGTTCCTGTCAATTGCTGACCCAACTGCCGCTCCGATTGCACCGCCGATTACACCAATAACTAATCCTAACATATTCACATCTCCTTTCCATTCAATTTGTTTGCGGTTTTTAGGATGCCGCTTTATCATCCTGCTTAAAATAGAGGAGAATATGTAAGGGAAATTGACAGAATTTTAAAAAATTTTTGCGGATGGCTTTAAAAATAAAAAGGGCCGGAAGCAAATGTTTCCAGCCCTCTTAATCCCTTAAATCAGGTCGGCGGATATTAAACAGCGAGTTGTGAAACAACTCGACAACATCGCAACGCGATGTTAAATCCCTTAAATCAGGTCAATTGTTCAG
>JAGCYQ010000073.1 GCA_017960765.1 Treponema sp. | reverse complement strand
TTTAATAATTCCATATAAATTATTATCAGATGATCTTATCGTAAGTTGAGAAAAATTTGCATTTCCCGCTTTTATAATGTCCATTAAAACAGATTTTTTGTCATCTGTATTTTTGAAGTCTTCTTTATTTATTCTACAAACAAAATTGCCATTATCATTAATTAGAGATACTGTTTCATTACTTGTATAAAGAATTCCACCCTTATAATAATCTGAAATATTTATAGATGTTTCTTCTTCTTTTGGAGAACAATCTATCTTTATATCAGCATTTGAGCCAGTGAAATCTATTGCTTTACGATTATTACGCAAAATCCTCTTAACACCTGGAATAATCTCTGCATCCGTATTGCTTGCGTTGACCTGAGGAAGCACTGTTGAATCAAGATAGGATATCATCATGTAAATGGTGATGCCGGAACCGTTGCTGGAAAACTCGTATCTTTTTGTTACCTTTATATCAGGTTCTGTTCTTGCACTGTTCAATTCTGAAAGTATATTGCTGCAGACACTTTCTCCGAGGCGTTCGCTGTTATCTTCCAGCAAAGTCCTAAGCCGGGAAAGTATGGCCTCGTTCTGCTGTACAATAGCCCGATAATCCTGGGTCTGGGAAATCTCTTCCCTTTCCGATGCAGTTGCCGCCACTGTCACGTTTGTCTTGAGCTTATTATACAGCTTTATGAGGTCAACACATCCGCTTAAACTTGAACTGCTTGAATCGGGAGCCAGATCAGAGAAATCGCTTAGCGGTTGCCTGTCGGATGACTCGCAGACATAATCAATGAGATAAGGTGTCCTGAGGCTGTATGAGCAGTCATTGTTTTTTATGATTTCTATCTTGTCGACCAGGCTGGAGTCCGCATTGATTTCTGCAATCACGGCATCCGCGGAAGTGTTCTGCTGGTTTCCGTTGTTTCCATTGTTTCCTTGGTTCTCTGTGTTTTCCAGTCCGCCTTGGTTACCGGAGCTGCCGTTATTTACCGTTGAATCACACCCTGACAGAACAAGGAAGAATGACATCAACACAACTAAACAGATATATAGGAAAAGATTACAACCTTTAGCATTTTTCAATAAAAAAGACATGTGCTTACCTCCGGATTGGCATATAGTTTTCTTGATTAGTTTATCTTTTCATACACAACAGGCTTTGTCAAGTAGTTGGCATAAAGCAATCTGATTGACAAATTTGCACTAGCCTTCATTCAATCATATCCCAACCGAAAAAACTTCTCCTTCTGGAAGCGGAAAGCTAAGGCCGGTGGCGGAGAACTGCATCTCCATATCGCTTTTTTCCGGGTTATAGAGCGTATCACCGATTACGGGGAAACCTAGCCATGCAAGATGACTTCTTACCTGATGGCGGAATCCCTGTGTAATCCTGCATTCTATATGAAGTTCTTTCGTGTCCTGGTCTTTTATCACTATATTGGTGGTATAAAGGGTTTTATCTGCTTTTTTCCGTGCAATCATGGGGCTCTGGTCTGTCACTGGCCTTACACTTTTTCTTGAGGGGCCGTAATGCCTGAAATATGAGCTGACCGTGTATTCTTTTCCTGTTTCCATGACATTTATCGGGCATGGAGGATAAGAGTCATCGTCACGCTTCAAGAGTCTTGTGCATATAGCGCTGTATGTTTTTATAAAAAGGCCCTTATCCTGTGCGTCCTGTATGAAATCATAGAATTCCTGTGTCATGGCAATAAGCAAAAGCCCGTCTGTGTCGGTGTCAAGGCGGTGAACAAGACCTCCCTCAACTTCCTTTTTTCCCTTTATCTCAAGGCACGAGGGATATTTCCTGGAAGCCATGGTCAATGCTGACTCATCTTCTTTTTTAAGTGGAGCGCTTGGAAGTCCCTTTGGCTTGTTCAGGATTATGAAAGGCTCTTCTTCTGTCGGCTCATGAACAAAAATGTTTTTTTCCATTCTATGAGTCCTTCTTGTCCATGATTGTCTTCTTGAACATATGTTTAAGCCGTTTTTCCACTTGAATGAATCTTTCCGGTGTCCTTGCGATAAAAACGCTGGGCTCTGATTGTTCCGGTAAAACTATCCTAAGCTTTCTGGCATGGAGCATTAGTGTTGCATTTGGAAAAGTGCTGTCTTTTTTATAATATATGTCATCTCCAAGAATGGGACAGTTGAGGTGCTTCATGTGTACCCTTATCTGATGTGTGCGCCCTGTGTGAAGATGAAGTACCATAAGCGAATATTGACCGTAACATGCGATGCAGGTATAGGCTGTTTCCGCGTATTTCCCCTGGGTTTCGTCCAGTACGGCCCTGAATCTACGGCGGTGCTTTGGGTCACGTATTATGTTCGTCTTTATGACACCGCTTCTTGAGGGAGGCCTTCCGCAGCAGATGGCGATATATTCTTTTGTCATTTTTCTTCGGTGACGGAACTGCTCCTGAAGGTATTCCTCTGCATCCCTGTTTTTTGCCGTTATGATTACTCCTGATGTCTCCTTGTCAAGGCGATGAACTATTCCGGGTCTTCTACGCAAAAGTATCTCTGATTCATTCCCCTCTTTTAGCTGAGGAATGTTTTCTCTTCCCCAATGATAAAGGAGTGCATTTACAAGTGTTCCAGTCCAGTTTCCGCATGCAGGATGAGTCACCATGCCCTGTTTTTTATTCACTACACAGACATTTTCACCCTCGTAGATTATGTCAAGCGGAATATCCTCCGGCTCTATGTCGTCGGGCACATTGTCTTCCCACCGTATGTCTATCTGATCTCCGGCTTTTACCTTAAAAGAAAGCTTTCTGCTTTTTCCGTTAACAAGAATCTCAGTAGCACCGCTTTTCAATTTGCTTCGGTTCATTCCGTTGGGCAGAGTTGCAATATAAGAATCCAAACGTTGGGTTTCGGTATAATCCTCCGGAACTTTTACACTGAAATAATGCACTACTCTTCTTCCGTTTTGTTTTCCTGCTCAGTATCACTTGAAGGCTGACCGCCGGGGATGTATTCCACCGTTGGGATAATCGTTATGTTATTGGATTCCTCCATCAATCTCTGCTGTATTTTCTTCTGATTCTTTTGTTTCACCAGGGATATAATTAAATCAACTACTCCTACAACAAGACTTATGCCCAAGGAAAAACCTACGATTATTTTTATGTCATCCTGAGTGTATGAGGCATTCTTGTTGAATGGACTTGGGAAACTTGTTGTCCTGCCGGTTGCATATTGAATCGTGCTGTATGTAAGTGAGACTGCCAGTGTCGTAAAGGGTACAGATCCAAGGGTGACAATTTCTGTTCTTCTAAGATTCAATGCCCATGTGGGAAACTCATATTTTTCATAAGGCTCAGGTTCCTTATCCTTTGTATTGTCATCAGCAAAAACCTGAGATGAGAAAATTATGGAAAAAACTGTAAATATCAATAAGAACTTTTTCATTGGTAATTCCTCTCACCGAAAATTGCAGTACCGATTCTTACCATCGTGCTGCCCTCTTCAATTGCAATCTTAAAGTCACCGCTCATACCCATGCTCAATTCACGTATGGGCAAGGAAGGAAAACGTGTATGTATTGAATCACGCAGGTTACGCAATGTTATGAATGATTTTCTTATCGGAGCCTCTTCTGAAACAAAAGGTGCCATCGTCATGAGGCCAACTGGAATGATGTGCGGGAAATCTCCGTTTGCAAAGCGCTCAAGTGTCTTGAAGAGTTCTTCCTCGCTGCCGTATCCTGATTTTGAATCCTCAGCCGTATGATACTCAAAGAAAACCGAAATCTGTTTTGAAAGGCCTGTACAGTGTTTTTCAATTTCCTCAACAAGCTCTATCCTGTCTACAGATTGAATGCATGAAGCTATTGCCACGGCTTTCTTTACCTTGTTGCTTTGAAGTGAACCGATTATGTGAAGCTCAGGCAGATTCGTTATTCCCTTATCAGAGAGTGTCTGATTGACCTCTGTAAATTTCTCGTTTGCTTCCTGGACCCTGTTCTCGCCAAAAAGAATTTGTCCGGCGTCAAATGCATCCATGACTGCCTGTGCCGGATGAAATTTGCTTACTGCACAAAGACGTACTGAGCCTGTCTTTACTGAAGCCTTTTGTTCAGCCTGATGAATCTGATTTTTTATGTCAAGAAGGTTTTCTGCAATCATGGAACCGGACATTACACATCTCCTTTTTTGTTATATTATAGCAGGCTATATTATAGCAGATGCACAGGTTTCAGACAACCTCACATAGTCTTCGACCGTCAGATTTTCGGCCCGCATGTTCTGGTCCAGCGATGCTTTTTCAAGAACTTCCTTTGGATCAACTCCAGGTGGAAGAACGGACTTTATGTTGTTCAGCACGGTTTTCCTGCGGCTGGAGAAAAGTGCATGTATCAGCTTTACAAGGAACTTTGGATTTGAGCATTCAAGGGGATTTTCTTTTTTCTCAAGAAGAACGGTCTGGGACGCAACATTTGGACGAGGCCAGAAATTACCTGCTGAAATCTCGGCTCCAAGGCTTACATCATACTGCCACTGGCACAGCACCGAGAATGACGAATAATTCTTTGTGGAGGATGAAGCGCATATCCTCTGGGCAACCTCTTTCTGGACAGTAAACACACAGCGCTCAAAGGCAAAACCTTGCTCAATAGTATCGGCGATAAAAGTTGATGCAATATTGTACGGAAGGTTGCCGAAAAGCTTTACGGGCCTTTTATCCTGAACCTCTTTTTGCCATGTCTTCAGCACATCCCCGGAAACGATGCGGAAATTACCTGCATTGAGTTCCGGAGCAAATATTTCGTTGAGGACGGAGATAAATCCCCTGTCTATCTCAAAAGCCGTAAGATCAGCCTTTCTGTCAAGTATCTCCCTTGTCATGCAGCCAAGCCCTGGTCCTATTTCCCAGATGGCCTCACCTTCCTTTATCTCCAGCATGTCAACTATGCGTGTTCTAGCCTTTGGATTCACAAGGAAATTCTGGCCGAATTTTTTTTGCATAGCCATATCTTTTTCATCAAGGAAATTCTTTAGGGCAACGGGAGAATTATAATCTATCTGAATCATACATTATCCTCAATCTACAAAATACGAAATCAAACATACACCGGCGGACATAAGGCAAAGAGGCCTACAATCCAGACAATGCAGTTATAGAACACATTCAGTATACCACCAAACGCATCAGAAAGAAAAGGCATGCACAGGCTCAAAATGACGGCAATTATCGATAGTGCAAAGAAAATTGAAATCAAAGGGGCAACAAATATTGTTGCAATGACACCGATGGGAGAGAATGAGCCGAAAAGTGATATTGAGATCGGGGCTCCAAAAACTTGCGCACCAGTTGAGGCAGAAAGCGAGGAAGACAGTTTTGGCGGAAATAAAATTGAAATGAAGCGCTGGATTATTCTGGAAAACAAAAGTATTCCCGCAAGAGCACCATAAGAAAGCATAAAGGCGGCACTCATCACATCATCCGGAATCAGGCATACATGAATCAGAAAAACAAGTGAAAGGATTTCAAGAGAATCGGCGGTACAGCAGAATACGCCCTTTGCAATGATTGCAACCGCAGAGCACAGAAAGGCCCTGAACAGAGACGGTGAAAGCCCTGCAAACCAGATGAAAAAGAGGATGCCAATAGCCTGAAAAAGATTTGACCAACGTTTCCCGAAGACGGATGTTCCCGCTTTTGAGGAAAGGCCTGAGAAAAATGAAAGGTGCATTCCGCTAAGTGCAAGAATATGTGAAAGGCCCGCAATCCTGAATGAGTCGGCGACATTGTCCCCAAGGTATTCCCTGGATCCAGACAAAAGGGAAAGAATAAGTCCACCAGCATTTGTCCATGAGAACATCAGTCGTTTGAATATCAGGCGGCACATGGCCCTGAAGTGCTCAACTGTCCCCCAAAAACCACTGTCGTAGCCCAGATAATCGAGTGAAGATACAATAAAGCACTCATAATCACTGTTCCATGAACCGTGACAGATGACCTTCTCACCCTTTTCTATCAAGGCGGTCTTGCCAGAAAGGGAGTACAGTTTTCCAGGATACACAGCCTCGACTATGTCACTTGGAATCCACAGTTTTAGTTTCCCGGATGCCTCAGACGAGACAAGCGAAGAACTTTTTACCGCAGATACATGACTTACATCGATTGATGCAGAATAATACCTTCCGGATGAGAATTTTGAAGGATTTGATGCTATTTTTCCACTTACATTAAGGGCATCCTCTATCGGAATGACAGAAAAATATGGATTCTGAGGACGCAGCGGTACTATCCTGCCATACAGCAGGAATGACACGACCACGGCTGCAATTATAAATGGGTTCTTGACATAATCTAATAAATCTCTGGACATCAGGCCTCTTGGAACCTTAGACAAAACGGCTCCATATATTATATAGTGCCTGACCTCACATTTTTAACGCAAATTCGGAGAAAAAATATAATTTTTTTTAAAGATTGATGCCTGAGCCTAAAAATGTCTGAGCATCTGTATTGGGAACTCCACCCATTCCGAATGAATCATCTCCCGCAACAATTTCCACGCTCGGGTCAATTGCAGGATTCAGCTTTGGTTTTGGAGCG
The DNA here is from genome assembly GCA_017960765.1 of Treponema sp. Lineage (GTDB taxonomy): Bacteria > Spirochaetota > Spirochaetia > Treponematales > Treponemataceae > Treponema_D. The sequence goes on along the minus strand of JAGCYQ010000073.1, from coordinate 5,801 downwards.
CTCTTTACAAGATTCTCTGATGCTGGCTCTGCTTTGGAAGAAGAATCCTCTGAAGTTTCCGCTTGTTTCTCTGCAACAGCAGCTGGTGCCTCTTCCGCATTCTTGTTTTCCGGAACAGCAGTTGAATAATCTGGATTTATGTCAAGTACAACTCCAGAAGGAAGCTCCTCATCATTGTAGCTGTCTTCCTCGGATGCAATCAAAGCCTCGTTGATTTCTTTTTCATTCTCAGGAATGACGTTGTAGACATAAGTCAGGATGGCATTTTTCATCGTCGGGTCAATGTGGGTGCATTCAAAATGCAGGCGTGACTGGTCGATAACCTTGTTGTATTCAACAGCACGGATAATTCCGTACATCATGATGAATGTGTCCTGGAGCTCAAACTGCAGCTTGATTCTTGCGTTTGCCTTACCGATTCCACCGATACGGATCATGGCTCCGTCTTCGCTTATATCCTCAAGCAGACAACGGTATCCTTCCTCCGTATCAACTGCATTGTAGTCAACTACCTCGGATTTTATCATGTACATCTGTGCATAGATGTTGCATACGCATCTGACAGACTGTCTTTTCTGGGCACGATCAAGTTTGTTGCTATGACGGAGGAACAGACAATCCTGCCCCTGGAATACGCCAGCGCTGAAAACCTCGGTATCAAAGGCATATCCCGCATCACCCTTGCGCCAGAAGTAAACGGAGATATGGTGGTCTTCCCACATTTCCCCTTCAAGAACCGTAAAACGCTTGTTCTTTTTGTCCTCCTGACGTGGAAGCGACACTACAATCTCACGGCCATTGTTCAGCACAACAGAAGCAAAGACACCCTTTCCCGGAAGAATTATCCTGAGCCTCTGGCCTACATCAAGAGAACGTGTGTCCTCAAGACCTTTCTTACCCTCATGATCAAGGGTAATCCTTGTGCGGTATTTGTACAGCTTGGACAGGAACTGCTGTGTCTGATAGCTGTTTTCTGTGTTATTGTTCTTAGCCTCTGCGATAATCTGGGCAATGCAGTCATTCAGGACATTTGTTGAAAGAAACAGAGAAATCGGTTCCTCTAGCTTAGTTTTTTTCGCCAGCTTCCAAAGAGTATTGATTTCACTCAACTTAAAATCAGAGTCCATGCCCTTTGTGTAAAATTTTATTTTAGTGTCATTTACCACATAAATCCGGGCAAAAATTGCGACAACTGCGATGATGATTAAAAAAGCTATAAGGCTGCTCAAATTGACCTCTCTTTATAATTCATTTATAATGTCAATATAAAATATTAACACGAAAAATGAAAAAAAAATATATAATTATTGAATTTTTTGCAATTATGATTTTCCTCATCATTCCGCCGCTTCTGGTAAATCCCGGTACCACAGCGACAATTGCAAACAACGGAAAATTCAGTCCATACATCTTCCTACGTTTGATTATCGCCATTTTTTTGTATTATCAACATATATATGTCATAAAAAAAACACATGGGAGCCAAAAAGAATCATTCAGGAACCTAATCCTTTTCTGCTCATGGTCGGCACTGTGCTTCGGTCTGCTTATGGTAACCCAGGCCCTGATGCAGGCACTCGCAATGGTTCTTCCTGTGGATTATCAGGAAACGTCCATAGAGTTCAACCTTAGCCGTTTTGACTATATTTTTGTCCTTTTCAACCTTTTGGCCGCTGCCTTTTACGAGGAGGTCATTTACCGCGAATTCCTGCCGGAAACACTGCTTCTGCTCTCCGGGGACAGAAAAATCTTTGTTGTCTTGATTGAATGCGCCTGCGTGATCATCTTCTCCATGTCCCACCGTTATCTTGGCATGATGGCTGTCCTGAACGCGCTTCTGGGGGGAATAATCCTCAGGCTTTGCAGGAAAAAATCGCTTTCTATCTGGGCCGGAACACTTGCCCATTTTCTTTACAACGCTGTTCTGCTTCTTTTTGCCATTCTTCAGAAAAAATGATTTTGACTTGTTTTTTATTTGATTTTGCATTAGAATTTCTTTAATGTAATTGACCTATGGAGGATTTTTATGAAGAGCTTTAGGAAATACATTTCAGCCGCTATACTTTTTGCATCAGCGAGTTTTGCTTTCTCTGCTACAGAGGTTAATATTTTTGCATTAAATCCAGAGGCAGAGGAAACCGTCACTAACGGTCTCAATGACTTTGCCAAGGAAATCATGGTTGCAGCCCCGGAAGCCGCCACACAGATGAATGTCTGGCAGGAAGCCCACATCGGAAACCTTTTTCCGTCCATACATCCGCATTTTGGAGGAGGACTTTCAATTGGTGGAACTGCAATAAACATGACGGGATTCAAAACAGCCGCCGTAGAGGTTGCCAACCAGTTCAACACCATATCCGCAGCCATGCTTGGAGACACCATTGATCCGGTTATTTTTGAAAAAATCCCTGAGAAATTCGTTTTACCGTCAGCATCACTGGACTTGAGGCTTGGAGGCTTCGTAATGCCCTTTGACATCGGAATCTTCGTAATAATGACGAACCCTAACATCTTTGCGGTTCATCTCAACGATCCGAGCTCAATCTACAACATGAGCCAGGCAATCAACTTCAAATTCCTGGGCTTTGACGGTTCAATCGACTACTTCAGCATCGGAGGCGACTTCAGGATAAGGCTGCTTGAAGAAGACGGTGCGGTTCCAGCCGTCTCTGTGGGTGCCGGTTATGCATACACTAAGGGTAACATAAAGGCCCATGCGCAAAACGAATCAGAAATTTTAAGCACAACGCAGACAACAACCATAGACATGGGAATGGGCTATCAGACACAAGTGATTTTCATACAGGGACAGGTTTCCAAGGATTTGAGCATAGTCAGCCTTTTTGCGGGTGCAAGGGGAATACTGAGCAACACGACATGCGACTGGAGCTGGGCATTCCAGACAGATAACGACACCGTTGATGCACTTGATTTCTACGACAACGACAATAACGGTTCCGTCACGGCTACCGGACTGTCAGACACCCATAAGAACGGAAAATGGGACTTTTCAGGCATACAGCCACAGGTTTTTGCCGGATTAGGATTCAACCTGCCTAAGACACAGCTGACCTTTAGCGTATGTGCAGACGTCAGGAGCTTCTTTGACAAGGGAAACTACACCGACTTCATCTGGAGCGGAGCATTTGGACTCCACTTCAAGATTTGATGCAATGGGGCTGTTAAAATCTGGCAGACTACTTGACATTATTATTTCAATTTGATATAGTAATGTCATATCTTTTGCGGTAGTCGTATAACGGCTCATTACCCCAGCCTTCCAAGCTGGAGACGAGGGTTCGACTCCCTTCTACCGCTTTTAGTCCTTCCCCAAATCGGAAGGGCTTTTTTTTTACATGCTGAAACTTTTTGCATGTATCTTTGTCTAATATAAGTAGATAGGACGGTGGAAAATGAGAAAAACTTTTGGCAAAACGCTTTCTATCCTCACCGCAGGAATCAGTATCTTTCTGACACTCTTCATTTCATGCAAACATGAATTCATCCAGGCTCCCACACCATTGCAAGGCACATCTCTCTCAAGAAACGCATCCCCGCAGAATGTCAGCGCAAGCAACGGCCGTGAAAAAATCTACCTTTCATGGCAGGAACTGACGGGTGCCGTTCGTTATTACATCTATGCAACAGACGCATCTACTCCCCGCGAGGAAGATTTCGTTCAGATAACGCAGACAACAGCCACATCCATCGAGCTGGACGTAAACCCGGGCTCAACCGTATGGTACAAGATAAGCGCCGTAGACTCCTCATTCAGCGAATCAAAGAAAAGCATAGCGGTCCGCGGCTCAACCCTGGCATGTCCTGAGATAACCGCAATCGAGAACTCAGAGGACAAGGATTCAGGAGAAATATCCGTAATACTTGACTGGTTCATGTCAAACTGTGATTCAAGCACATACCGTTCATTTATTGAATACGACATCAAGTACACCCCTGAGGGCGGTACCGAGAACATACAGACATACAGGGCTTCTGATCTTGAAGTGACCCATCTGGTACTCAGAAACCTTGACCCGCACACAAAGTATGATTTCCAGATTGTCGCAAGGAACACAAGCTATGGCGATACCCAGGAAAGCCTTTTACTGAATCAGGAGACACTGCACAGACTCCGTCCCTCTGCCCCGGAAGACCTTGATGCAACACGTGGAAGCGAAAGGAACAAGGTAATACTCAGCTTTACACTGCCGGAAGCAGCCGATGTATATAACAAGACCGACGGAAGCTACACACAGGTTCCTCTTAAGTTTGAGATTTACATGAAGGAACACACGGCGGAATCCTGGCAATTAAAGGAAACATATCAGCCGTCAGTTTACAAGAAAGGTGATGAGGTCTCAAGGGATATATCAATTTCAAATGAGCAGCTGAACGGTGTCATTTACGACTTCAAGGTAAAGTCACTCGCAGACATTCCGGCTGCAATAAACAGCGACAGCAATTACACTAAAATCCTTACATCGGAAAACTCCGCATCTGTGGCAACGGGCTGGTCAATGAAGGCTCCTGCCCTGTATGTAAGGGACTATGTACCTGTAATGGTTACGAATGAGAATGGCGAGACTTCTTATGCCTCTGCCTCCATGAGCCTGAATTTCATCTGGGACAACTTCCACGAGGATTCCCAGGAACTTGAGAACATAGCAAAATCAAAATACAAATACTGGCTTTACCAGCAGAAGAAATCCTTTGACAATGGTGCCGCCTACATCACTTCCTTTGTAGGGGAATTCCAGTCCATCTCAGAGCTGAACCAGTATACAAAGTCCTTTGAACTGCCTGCTGACAACGGCTATTACAAATTCATTGCCTGCATCGCAGACAAGAACACTCCCACACCAGACTCAGGAAGCAGCACTCTGCCATCATGCCTTCATTCTGCACCTACGGCAAACGAGCACATAGTAACCGACAATACGGAAACAATCGGAGGTTTTGAGGTAACTGGCGGATACAAAGACAAATTCCACATCACATGGACTGAATCTGCCGGATGGAACTACACGCTTACATATACACAGAACATAGACGGAGTTCCAGAGGGAATCACTTGGCCGGTAGACATCTCGACCCCAGGAAATGTCTGGGACACAAGCAATGTTGACCCGCTTGGTGTTGAGCGCACATATACACTGTCAGCGGTAAAAGCAGGAACTTCACCGATGAGCACGACAATGGAAGCCGTAGCATCACTTGGAAGGCCGGTTCCAACATTTGACGCAGACAATCCTAAATATGACTCTATTTCAGTAAAATGGAAAAAGCTAGAGGCAGCCGATTCCTATACAGTCCAGTTTGCTAACTCAACTTCTGTGCCTGTAACACTCCCGGAAGATGATGCGGATAATGCAAATGTTACGGCAGTCACCAACAGTTTGGGACAGACCTTCTACACATATACTTTCAGCAGGGATGCATTGGGTACTTACTGTACAGACGCAACTCTGTCAGGCAAAGCAAAGACCATAACCGTATCCGCAAGCTCAACAAATGACAATGCTTCAGGAACTGTGGAAGCCAGGACAATGGGACCTGCGGAAATCAACCTGAACTCAGATGTTGCAAAGGCGGAAAAACAGATTGCATCTACATGGAGAAAGATTCAGGGAGCAAAGGGATACATAATCAACCGCTACAGGAATTCCTGGAACGGAAGCGCATGGGTAAAGGACTCTCAAACTCCAGAATCATTCTACATCGACGACGAATCACTGACCATCTCAGGCAACGGAGAGACAATACCTCAGGACCAGATGCAGCTTTCATTAACCGACGGTACA
>JAGCYQ010000072.1 GCA_017960765.1 Treponema sp. | reverse complement strand
CTGGTGTTGTCTCTACGACCGGCTGTGTCACGGCGACTGTCGGTGTTACGGTAACTGGAGTCTGCTCAACTACTGGCTGGGTTACTGCTACTGTTGGGGTAACTGTAGCTGGAGTCTGTTCAACTACCGGCTGTGTAACTGCCGCTGGCTGTGTTACTGGCGTGGTTGTTGCCACTGTTACAGGTGTCTGCACTACCGTTGGCTGTGTTACTGGCGCTGTTGTTGCTACGGTTACTGGTGTCACCTCTACTACCGGCTGTGTTACTGCCGCTGGCTGAGTTACTGTTGCAGTTGTTGCAACTGTCACCGGGGTTGTCGCTACTGTCGGTTCTGTTACTGTGACTGTGGTTGCTACGGTTACCGGAGTTTGCTCTACTACCGGCTGAGTAACTGTTGCGGTTGTTGCAACTGTCACCGGGGTCTCCTGAACCTTTGGCTGTGTTACTGCAGGTGCTGGTGTTACTGCTGCCACTGTCTGTTTTGGCTCAAGATTTGACCTGTTTATAAGAGAAGACAAATCCTTCTTTGGTTCTGTCTGCTTTGGCTGTGTCGGGCGTGCTTCTTCAATTCCACCGTCTGGAGTTGTTGTTGCGTTTACGCTTGCGATTCTGGTATCACTTACCATAACCGGAGCGGGTTCATCCAGATTTGTTCCCGGGATGGTCAGCTGTGCAAGAAGTCCAGGAAGCTCTTCAACCAGATTGTTGTAGTCATCCATTGCGGCATAGGGGTCAGGAGGAAGAACTGTCTTTTTCTCCTCATGAACCACGGCATCAGGCCTGAGCATTCCATTTGAGCTGTTCAAGTCTGCAAGCTGAGTAAGCAGTGAATCCGCTTCTCCACCATGTGCATTCTCTATGATTGTATCGCCGGTATCAACTATGACAAATCCGTTTGAATCCTCTGTTCCATATCCGTCGTCATATCCGGAGTTGTTTCCAGTGTTTGTGATTCCGCTGGAAGTGTTTCCTGTGTCCCATTTTGTCAGGGCAATGCGGTCAGCAAGAGAATAGCTTCGTCCCACTGTCTCCTCAAAGGCACCAAGATATGTATACTCGGAGGCAAGGGAAGGATTCTTATGCCTTACAATGTCAAAGGCGTCATCACACTGATCGTAATCCTCAAGCTCATAATAGCATCTTGCAAGTCCCAGAATGGCAAGCTCGTTTCCTGAATCTTCCTCAAGGACCTTCTTGTACCATTCAAGTGCGATAGTGTACTGCTTGCGTGCAAAATATACGTTTGCGGTATTCAAGAGAGACGGCAGATAACCCTTTCGTCTGGCCCTCTTGAACTGATCATCGGCCTCCACAAAAAGACCGTACTTTCCGTAAAGGATACCAAGCTCGTTGCGAAGCTCAACCGTGTCATGCATTGCAAGACGTGCATTGTACTCTGCAACAACAGGAGAGATTTCGCGGGCAATCCATTCATCCATGCTGTGCTGGAAAAGCCTTGAGACGATTTCTTTTTCAGGCATGGTGAAATTAGCCGCCGCACCCGGAACACTTACAGGATCATAAATCTTCCATGAGTCTTCCATTGCATAGAAAGCGGCTGTTCCGTCCTTGTATGCCTGATTCCATTCCCTTGCACCTGTACGCCATGCACGGCTGAATCCCTCGTCTGTAAGCGTAATCTCAAGCGGGACCCATGCCTCACCGTCGTGGTTTATCATGTTGTCGGTGTTCATCATGGCCTGCTTTGCCTCGTTGATTGTCATGCCGGAGTCAAATGCCATGAAGATATGTCCCGGAATCGTGATGAATGCCGTCTTGATACCAACCGCCTCAAAAAGCGAGCAGGTCAAAATGGAAAGGTCGTCACAGTCACCGCCACGATAGGTCAGAGTCTGGTACGGGAACTGAAGGAAGTCGATAGAGGTTGAGCCTACGTTATCCGAGTATGCAGATGACGGGTCGATTACATAGTTGATTCCGAACTGATCCAGAGTCTCAAAGATTCCCATTGCATACTGAATGTTCGGCGAGACACCCATGCGTACGTTGTCCCTTACAATAGAAGAGATGTACTTGGAGAACCACAGGGCTGCAGGATCCTTGGATGAAACAAAAACAGATGCACGGCGGTCATCGTCCCAGCTCATGGAGTTGCGTCCGTATACAGGAACAACCATTGAGATGGTCTTCTTTTTCTTTTCTCCCAGGTATGTGTATTCGATTATAACCGATGCCTCGGTATTTGTCTTTTCGGTCAAGTCCAGCATGCTCTCGTTGAAGAATGCAGTAAGCTCGGCGTCAAAGGTCTCTCCCTTGCCGAGTTTTTCTGTAGTGGCGCAGAGGTTAGGCTGGCTCATGTATTGCGGCTGATAGAAGCTGACCTGTACGTTTTCTATTGCGGCATCTTCCTCGTTTGTGATTCCTACGCTGGCAAAAGAATTGTTCTTGTACCATGAGTAGAGAACAGGGAACACAGGAAGGACTTCCTTTGTCTCCATCGAAACCTTGGTGGAGTCAGAGAATGCCTTTGTAAGGTTCAGCGTAAGTCCTGCAGTGGCACCGACATCGGTCAAAAGCGGCTCAGGCGTTGCGACATAGTGATTTGCGGCGGCACCTGCTTCAACAGAAACCTTGGAGTTGATTCTGTATGTCATGGAGATGTTCAATCCACCGGAAAGCCCCGTAAGAACACCGTCAGATTTTGAGGCACGGTATCCTCCGACCTGCGCGCTGAAGTTCACGCCCCATCGGTCATTTATTGGAAGATGATATCCTGCTCCCACACCGCCGTTGATCATTGTTGCAGAAGATACGTTCGGAAGCGTAAGGTTCTTGTAATCGCCCTCAACAAAGAAGTCCAGGTTGCCGTTCTTTCGCCATGTGAGTTTTCCACCGACACCCATATCATACTGGACATCAGCATAAGAACCCACGGATTTGGAGCCCATCGGAAAAAGGGTCAGAAGAACTTCGTCATCACACCAGATTGGAAGAGTGCCGAGGCAGACCATCATTCCAGCAGCGATCATCTTTTTTGCCTGCTTCTTTCGAGCTTTCTTTTCCGGATTCCTGTATTTCTTTGACGACCTCTTCATAAACTCTCCTAATCCTCAAGCTGTCCCAATACACGGTTCAAGCCACGTAGAGCCGTACTGTTCTTTGGTTCAAGAGACAGAGCCCTTTCATACCAGAGCTTAGCCTCTTCAAAACGTCTTTGTATTACCGCAATATTTCCAAGATTGTTCATTGCACTTACGGAGCCCATTGCCGCAGACCTCTCGTACACAGGTATGGCACTTGAATACATACCCGCACGGACATAAAGGAGGCCCAGCTTGTTCAGAAGATCAACAGAGATTCCCTTTGATGCAAGCTGATTCTGTATAGCCGCAATCTGTGGTCCGAATTCCGTAGTGATGTACCTTGACATGTCAGTCTCTGCAGATGAAATGAGGTTTGCCTCCAGGGGCTTTTCACCCGCATTGCTTCCGCTTGATACCGATACAGGAGGATAATAGGTCCATGCATCGCTCAGGGCATAGTAGGTCACGTCCTCCTCATTGTCCGCGGCGGTCCTGATTTCCTCAATGGCATTGTACCAGCTGTTGACGAAACCTTCCCTCAAGGTAGACATGGAGACCGGAATCATTACGTTCCCGTCCATCACAATCACGCGGTCCTTTCCGTCAAAGGAGTTTGAAATGCCGGACTCTTCCATGCTCAAATCTATCATTACGATAAAGTCATTCTCAAGCGGAATAAAGCCAGCATCGATACCAACGGATTCAAGCATCGTCATAAAGAGGACGCCGACATCGTCCACGTCGCCTGATTTGTAAAGCAGGGTCTGATACGGATACTGAATATAGTCAAGAATCTCACTGTCAAGATGGCTCTCTGCGTATGGAGTTGCATTGTCTTCCTTGCATTCAACACCCGCAAGCCTGATTCCCTCATAAAGATAGATGGCAAACTGAAGGTTGCGGTTCAATCAGAACGGAGCTGGTTGCGTGCGATTCCCACAAGATATTTTGAAAGGTCAAGAACGTCGTCAGATGTAGTTGAACAGTAGGCCGCCAGGACATTAGGATCATCCCACCTTACCTGGTTCCTGTTGTAAACCGTCAGGACCACAGATTCAACTGAAGTACGCTTTTGTCCCAGAAGGTCATATTCAACAACGATTTCTCCCGGAATGTCACCTGCCTCGCTGAACATCATGATTCTCTCGTTGAAGTCAGCCAGCAGCGGAACCTCCGCCATATCCCTCTTGCCGATAGCGTCAACCTCACCGCAGAAAAGATCAGATGCCGTAAAGTTCTCCGTGCGGAAATATACCTTTACGTTGTGAATCTCCGCCGACTCATCGTTTTCTATATATACGGAACCGATTGCATTCTCCTTGTACAGAGATGCCATAAGCGGGAAGACGCTTTCATCCTGCTCAATTGAGGCATTAACCTTTCCCGTGATTTTCTTGGTGTCAAATTTGAATTTTACCGAAATGCCTGCAGAAGGACCTCCAATCGAAGGCTTACCGAAAAGCTGATGCGACTGATATGCAAAGAACGAGCCTTCAACTCCAATAGACCACTGCGGATCAATCCTGAACGCAAGACCGCCATAAGCCCTGGCCCACGGAGCGTAATCCGAGTACCTTCCGTTCATGGACATTCCGACGCCTGCCGCAAGACCCGCATCAAGCTCCAGCCTTGACGAAATGTACCAGGTGCCCTCGACATGCAGGCCCACAGGAACCGTGATGATGTTCTTTGACACGCCCTCCTGAAGCTCCGATGATCTCTGCTTTGGCAACATGAAGAAGCCGAATTCAGCTCCGATGTTCAGGAAATTGTTGACGTTTACGCCGGTATCAAAAAATCCGTTGAATGCAAAAGTATTGAAATTCTGACCTTGTGAAACAAACGGGAAAAATACTCCCGGGGTTAACTTGAAAGTTATCTCATACGAAAAGAGTAAATTAGAACTGATAGCTACCAGCACCGCAAGGATGCAGGCCTTTCTCCGATTAAACATATTTCTGCCACATTAAAAAAATGATCTCAAAATTTTATATATTTCCATATAATATATGCACTATTTAAAAACAGCACATACAACTCCCATCATTATTATATCGTCAAATTTGAAATGTGTAAATAGAGATTTTTAAGATTCTGCTATTTTTTAACTTTTTCAGTATTTTTTCAGATTTCCTAATAAAAATGGAGAAAAGAAGCAAAAAGTTTTCAAAATACACTTTGAAAAAAGACGATTATTAAAAGTTTTCAAAATACACTTTGAAAATTCTTGACTTTTTAAAGTTTTCAAAGTACACTTTTAAAAGTATGATAACAAGAGAAGATTATTTTGAAGACATACTTGCCTTCAAGGACAAGCAGATAATCAAAGTACTCACAGGCCTGCGAAGATGCGGGAAATCCTGCCTGATGGAACAGATAATTGAAAAATTTCTTTCAGAAGGAATCAGTAAAAGTCAGATCATATATTACCGCCTTGATGACCTGGAGAATGAAGAACTCCTTGACTATAAGACTCTCTACAAAACCGTAACTGCCAAACTGCTCCCCAAAAAAATGAATTATATCTTTCTGGATGAAATTCAATTTTGCCCGGATTTTCAAAAGGCAGTTGATTCACTTTACAACAAGAAAAACACAGACATTTATCTGACAGGCTCAAACTCAGACCTGCTAAGCAGCGAGATTGCAACCCTGCTCAGCGGCCGTTATGTCCCAATAGAAATGCAGCCCTTTTCTTTTACGGAGTATCTAAAGGCCCGGAACGAAAATCAGCTTCCAACAGAGGACAAGGAACAGTGCTATTATGATTATGTAAGATACGGAAGCCTGCCCTTCACAGTTCAGCTTAAAAATGACGAGCGAAATACAAACCAATATCTGAACGGAGTTTACAACACAATTATTTTAAAGGACATATCTGCACGGCACCAGATAAACGACATTCCCAGTCTTGAGGCAGTAATACGGTTCATGTTCTCAAACACAGCCAATATCTGCACGTCAAAAAAAATAAGTGACACACTTACAAGCGGAGGAAGAAAAACCAGTCAGCCCACAGTTGAAAACTACATGCATTATCTTGAGGAATGTTTCATGGTCTACAAGGTTGGCCGCTACGACATAAAGGGAAAGGAATACCTGAAGACTCTTTGCAAATACTACATTGCAGATACAGGCTTACGCAATATGCTCCTGGGGTACCGTAATATTGACACAGGCCACATTCTTGAGACCCTCGTTTTCCTTGAGCTCAAACGCCGAAAGTATGAGATCTACACAGGCAAGATCGGTGACATGGAAATTGATTTCATAGCAAAAACCCCTCGATCAATAACATACATCCAGGTGGCGGAAAGCGTTAAGGAGCAGACCACCCTTGACCGTGAGCTAAAGCCATTTACTAAACTGCATGATTCATATCCACGGCTCATAATCACACAGGACAAGACCTTGAACGAGGATTATGCCGGAGTAAAGCATCTTAATGCACTGGATTTCTTGACCGGAAGAGAACTGTAAACTGACGGGCCTTTAATAAAGCTGCTATTGCTTTAGCGGGACATCAATTGTCATAACATCATCAGATCCCACTTGAGTTGAAAAAATTATATCACGGATTCAACAGAAAACAAGTTTTTCCCGGAGTTTTTAAACAAAAAAAGCCCGCCGGCATAACCGACAGGCATTGAAGCTTTATGATTTCAAATTAGAAAATCTTATAGTAGGTCTCTTTCGTATATGTATGATCTGAATCAGAAGTTGCTTCATGCTCAAAGAAAGTATAATAGTCATAGGCCGGGTCATCAGATGGATAGAAAGTCTCCCAAACTTGATAACCAAACAAACTTCCCATATAAACCTTAAGAACAATGTTGTTTCCATCAGGCTCGGCGGTATATTCAGTTGTTCCCCATTCATCATAAGCCAAATACCCCAATTCATGAAATTCAGAATCAGTTATGTATGATGTTGACATATGTGCCGTTGTAGCTTCAACCTTCCATGCATCAGCAATATCTAAACGTGTCTCGAAGAGAGTAACCTCCTCACCGTTTCTTGTACATGTTTTATTGGTCCAGTCGGCAACATCCGTAGTAACAGTATCACCTTCCGTGTAAATGACCTTTGCCGGTACATAAATTCCCTGCTTTTCTGCCGGAACTGTAGGGATTTCCATTTTACAACTTGTAAAAGCCACCGCAAGTGCCGCTACAAGTGCAGCGAACAAAACAAATCTTGTTTTCTTCATATTTCTTTCTCCTTTGGGTGTGTTTAAAATCAGCCCTATGCCGATTTACCCATGGAGATTATACCCCCCCCCGTATATTATGTCCAGCAATTATTTGTTTTGGTGAAGCAGGCGAGTGTTCAAGATACCCCGGAAGGCAAAAAAAAAAGCCCCGGCAGAACGTGTCCGTCGGGG
>JAGCYQ010000071.1 GCA_017960765.1 Treponema sp. | reverse complement strand
GGGATTTCTACAGTCTTAACTTCTCCATATTTCTGAAGCATCTCAAACATCTCTTCAAGTCTTATGAAACCTTCTGAATTCTATGAACTGATGGCATATTTTGTGGATAGGCTGGTGAGTATTTCTTCCAGGGATTTCAAGGCGGAATATGGCCTGTTGAAGACTGAATGATTCCAGTCCTGGGTAATGCCGCTGACTTTGCTTATCTCGACATCAAGCTTGTTTTTTATGATGAGGTTGAGCATAAAATAATTTGAGCCGTAAGGATGCTGATTATATGGCGGATCAAGATATGCTATGTCCAGGTTTTTCAGTTCTTTAGAAAGCTCCACGGCATCTTTTTGATGAATCTCCAGCTGTGAGTTAAAATTGCTGAAAACAGGTTCCTTCAATTCAATTTTCCCAAAGATTCTTGTAAGTGCATTTTTTCCTGCAGCCCCAAAACAGCCTATTCCCGTGTTCTTGTCCTTGTAAAACCCCTTGAAGACACCGCTTGTGTTGACATGGATTGATGCCTCTGTCACTAACGGTGCCAGAAAAAATTTCCTGAGTTTCTCATCCTTAACAAGCTCATCGATATAGTGCCTGTATGAGTCGATAAGAAGGGCATTCTCGTGCGTGTAAAAGACCCTCTCGTCCCTCTGTATGTCATTATCACTTTTAGGCGCATAGTTCAGGCAGATTATTCCTTCAATTTTTTTCCTTGAGCATGATTCCTCGATTTCTTTTCTGAGCAGATCACATTCTTCCTTAGGATAATCATTTTTATTCGTAAGGTAGCAGCTGTTGATTAAATATGAATAATTCTCCAGATCGTTTACAATGAGCCTTGAGGAATATTTCTTCAGCATTCTTGAGACAATGCCGGACCCGGAAAAAAGATCAGCACAGACAAGTTTTTTGTTTCCAAGCCTGCCTTTTATTTCCTCAACTTCTTTCTCAATGTTTCCTATCAGGCTTCTTTTGTTTCCAAGATAGGTGATTATCTGAGTTGTAAGAAAGTCTTTGTTTTCTTCACTGTCCATTTATCTCAATATTCCGGTTTTGACTGTTTTTCTGTTTTCTGCTTGAATTACTTTTTTTGATCTAGTTTATGCCTTTTTCCTTGATTTTCTTTACAAGGTTCCTCATCATGTTGCTGGATGATTTTTTCATCACAAGTGCATTTCCGTTCTTAATGACGACAATAAGATCCTCAACTCCGCAAAGTGCAACCGGTATGTCAGAGTAGACGAAATTATTGCTGGCATTCTCAGAGGCAAGCTCTCCAGTATTCTGCTTAAAATGCTGCTCAAATGCATCCCAGCTTCCAACGTCATCCCAGCTGAAAGTTGCCTTTACAGAGGCGGCCATGGAGGTTTTCTCGGCTATTGCATTGTCCACTGCTATGGATGGAACTGTCTGATATGCTTTTTTCATGGGCTCCCAGTCATCGATGTACTGTATTCCATTAAGTGTCTTGCTCTGCGGGCTTTCTGTTCCCGTAAACACATCAAATGCCTTGTATACATCGGGCTCAAGGACACTAAGCTCTTTCTCAAAGAATGAGCATGTAAACCCGAACATTCCGCTGTTCCAGAAATATTCTCCGCTTTCAAGGTATTCCTGTGCGGTCTTCAGGTCCGGTTTTTCCTTGAACTGTGCAATCTTAAAGCAGGCGCTGTCTCCATCGAGTAACTCACCTTGTTTTATATAACCGTAACCGGTGGAGGCTTCCGTCGGTGGAATGGAAAAGCATACAAATGAACCGTTTTCTGCAAGCTTTGCGGCTTTCTGGCAGTCTGAGGCAAAATCTGCTATCGGATTTATTACATGATCACTGGCCAGGACAAGAACTGTTCCGTCATTTCTTCCCGTGGCCTTTATGTAACGGCATGCAAGCAGGATTGGAGCGGTTGTGTGGCGTGCAACAGGTTCTGCGATGATGCATAAGTCTTTTTCCAGCTTGGTCCTGTCTGCTTCTGGAAGCGTCTTCATAAGCTCGGCACATTGACAGCACATAGGCTCAAGCAAATCTGCCCTTGTGATTATGAGGATTTTACCAAGAGGCTTAAGATAAAGACCCCTTAGGATAGAGGCCTGTAAAAAAGAGTATCCGTCATTGAACTTGATGAACTGCTTGGGATTATCCGGACGGGAAGCAGGCCACAGCCTTTCTCCTATACCTCCCGCCAGAATTACTATGTCAGTAAATGAAGACTCACTCACTTTAACTTATCCTTGTTTTTTTTGAAGAAGTAGGTGCAGAATGTCTTGATTCTGTTCATGAACGAGGTCTCAACCCTGTCACGAAGGAAGAAAATGCTTGGTGCGTCAACTGCTCCGACTCCATAAAGAACCCATGAATCTCCCTGTCTTACAATGACAACGATTGATTTCATGTTGTTTTCTTTTACGCATGTATATTTGTCGTAATATTTGAGCTTGTTCAGGTTTGTGGACTCATAGTAGAAATAGTCTGAGCCGCGCTCCGTGTGGATTGATGTGTTGATTATTCCAAAAGGCTCCATCTCAAGGTCTGCAACAATTTCATAGCCGTTTGAGGTCTTTGTCTTGGACTTTACCTTTGCGCTGGAATAAAGGTCATACCATGCTTCGGCACGTTCTGAATAATACGGAATGCCGACATAAGAAGATACGTCAAGGATGGACTGTTCAAAGGTTTCCAGCAGATTTTCATTTCCTGCGTATGGATAAATCTGGATTACCTCTGCAAGATAGGCAGGCTTTAGCTTCTTTACGACATCAAGTGTCTTTTGGACGGAAGGAGCGCTGCTTTCTATGCTCATGTTTTTGGGAGCCTTAAGGTTTTTGATGACCATTTCACCTTTTTCAAGCTTGGCCTTCTCTCCGGCTGTGAGGTTGCCGTTAAATGCAGCGGGAAGGGCTGTAAGCGTGTTCAAGGCCAGTGCCAGAGATCCTACAAGAGAAAGTGTAAATTTGTTCAAACGCATCATAATGCCTCCATAATACCATTTTTTCGTTCAAATGGCTAGAGTCGCCAATAAATTGAGTGCCAATCTATTGACATTTCATTTGTACAAACCACCAAACTGTGATATAATTACAGAAAAAATAACTTTCAGGAGATATTT
>JAGCYQ010000070.1 GCA_017960765.1 Treponema sp. | reverse complement strand
ATCTATTCAAGTCTTGCAGGTAAAAAATCACCTGACTCAGAATCAATCAACGGAAGGCCCAATCATCCCAGAAAATAAATCACGTCCCGGCATCTTTTCCTAGCCCTTTGCATTCATTTCCTTTGTAATGGATTCCTCAAGTTCCTTAATAAGATCGATGTTGTGTTTTTCGATTGGCATAAGATTCTTTTCGTTAAAGTTTTTATTCAGGGGATAAGGAAGGGGACTATTGCTGCCATAACCATACCACTCCCTCTTTACGGCTTTGACCTCAAAAATGTCGATTAAATCCTGTGATTTAAAAGGATATCCGTTGAATGCATATATTGCGTTTCTGAGCAGCCTCAACTGTGGAACTGAATACCAGAACAAGTCCTCTTTCTGAAGCTTTTTTTTGCATCCGATAAATCTGTCCTTGCTCAAAATCCTTGGCCCGTTATCTCCGAATATATCGCCCAGTGTGATGGTAATACAGTCAGTATATTTTTCCGGCTCAACATTGGTGTAGATACCTTCCCAGGCATTTTTCTTTATTCTCCTCACCGTTCCATTTTTAGGCGTGACTACTTCAATAGGATAACTATATGTTAAGTTGTTATATATTCTGACAGTCATCTTGCCGATGGAATTCTTCCAGCCGGAACCGGTTCCATACAGATATTTTACTATCGAGAATGAAGGAGCCTCATCGCCATAAGTTGACTTGTAGGAGATTTTTGTCCTTGTGATTTCTTTTGAAGGAAATGTTATTTTTCTTAAGTAGGCATTTTCCAACTGGGTAGTTTCTCTCCATTCCTTTTCTATCGGCTGGTTTGTGAAGTTTTCCTCTACACCATTTGTCCAGCATTTAAAATCGCTGATTTTTCCGTCTCCGATACCCACACAGAAAAAGGGAAATCCGACTTCAAGTGTCTCTGTTGCCCCGTTGTTATAGAAAGAAAAGTCAACGGTCACCTCGTAGTATCTGCTTTCCAGATGAATGCTTATGACTTCTTCCTTCATCTCAACCTGAGTATCTGATTCACTTGTAGGCACAAGCTGGCCGCCCGCCATAAAGAAATAAGCGTCATTTGCAAAAAGTATTGAGGCAGTAAAAACCATAATCAATACAGAAAAAAACTTTTTCATGGGATTCTCCTATTTACACCATATCATAAACCCCGAATTTAATTCAAGAAGAATCCCCCCTACTTGCATTTTCCGTCTTTTTTTACTATAGTTTTGTAACTTCCAGATTATTTGGAAGAAAACTTAATTTTTTATGGAAGGTTTATATGAAAAAAGTAAGTATTTTACTGTTTTTATCACTTCTATTTTTGATTCCGTCTTGTAAGAAGGAAAACACGCAGCAGACTGTCCAGACCACAGATACACAAGCAGAAAACTGGAACACCGAGGCAGAGGAGTCTGCACCACCAGCCAGAGCTGTACCGACAATGAAGGGCGTTATGATTTCCGGATGGTATTATGATCCTGTATACAACGATGACGGTTCACTCAAGACAATGGCCGCTAATTTTGAAGCCATCGTTGGAACAGAAGTCGGTGTTTACGGAACATTCGATCCTAGCGACGAGAACAATGGAGCAGAAGTAATCAAGGATGTTCTGATTGACGGAGCAAAAAAGGACTTCATCCATGTTTTATACGACAATGAGGAATATTATGTCCGCGATTATGCAGTTGCAGTAAATGCAGTTTCAGCAGTCGTAACAAATGAATCCGCATATCTCTACACAAAACCAAATCTTGCAAACCTTGGAAAAAACACAGTCCCTGACTTGACCATCGTTGCAGTTTTCTCTGCTGACATTCCAGAGGATGAAGACGGCCGTTTTGAAAAAATCCGCTACTATGTACCAGATGGAAAAACCTACACAGTTAACGGATACCTTATGAAAAGCGTCCTGACCTATGACAAGAAATTTGTTGAGGGAGTCATGGTTCATGATAAGTATGACAAGCTCAAGGCAGAAGGCAAGACTGACCAGACTGTTCTTGATGAGCTCATGGAGAACAATTTAATCCTGTTGGAAAATTACAATTACTAAGGGTTAGGAGAATAATATGAAAAAACTTGCATCCATATTTTTAATTTCATTAATCGCACTTGGATCTGTATTTGCACAGGAAAAGATTGTAGCCGTGGCCCTTCAGAGTGATACCGCCCTTTGGAACGAAAAAGAACCAGGCATGATGGAATGGGCAAAAAAGGACCTTGAGCCGGGTACAGTTCTTGAGGTATATGCAGGAAGCCGCTGGGATTCACAGGGAAGAAAACTTCCAGACCTGATCACATCATCATGGACAACTGCAAAAAACGCAGGGCAGACACTTGATTTCATAAAGGCAAGTTATCAGGGAAATGATTATTATGTAATCGCAAGCCGCGTGGCACTTTATCAGAGACCTGCTGTAGTAACAAAAAATGCAGCGACATATCTTACACCTAACCTTGCCGACGTAAGAAAAACAGCACTGTCATACGGAACTATCGTTGCAATCGGAAAACAAATACCAGTTCATGGAATAAACCTTTATGAAATGACTTACTATGACGAGAACCTTTATCGCCTGAGGGTCGGTTACATAAAAAGCGCAAAAGTAAGTGAAGCCAAAGACGACATCACTGCAATGAAGCTTATAAAGCAGGCAAAAGGCCTTAAGGATGAAAAACGCAAGGCAGCCATGCTCGACAGCATCAACCAGCTTTCTATCACACAGGCAGTACAGGAAATTCTTGACAGCTTGAACGCAGAACCTGAGTCACCGGCTGATTCCTACAAGGGCTCAACTGTCATGCTTGATAAAGGAGATTCAGCTAGAGTCATCAGTTCGGATGACGGCTCAAACATCAACGTAAGGAACGCGCCTGTAACCGGTACCGTTGTAAATCAATTGACTGACGGAACAAATGTCACCGCAACAATGAGGACCGAAGAGGTCTTCTCTATTGATGACAGCGAGAACTACTGGTATTACATTGACGATGGTAATGGAACGGTAGGCTGGGTATTCGGTTCTTATTGTCCTCTCAGGGCAGAATGGTAAAATAGATAAAGCAACACTGAAATTGCCGGAACTTGTCCGGCAATTACATGTCTTTTTACTTACATATGCGCTCTTCACACTCGTGGTAAAGGGCGCTTGTTTTTTCTACGATTTCTGCCGGGATTTCCTTGATTGAGGCATCTCCAGCAAGATTGTTTTTCTTGAGCCAGTCACGTACAAACTGCTTGTCATAGCTTGCAGGGCTTGTTCCGATCTTATATTCAGAGAGATTCCAGAAGCGGCTTGAATCTGGAGTCAAAACTTCATCACCAAGAACCAGTTCTCCATTTTCATCCAGACCAAATTCAAACTTTGTATCTGCAATTATAATTCCGTTCTTATATGCATGCTCATAGCACTTGTTGTAGATTGCAAGGGCAGCCTTTTCGATTTTGTCTGTAAGCTCTTTTCCCAGATCATTCCTCATGTAATCGAGGGATACGTTGATGTCGTGTCCTTCTGCGGCCTTTGTTGAAGGTGTCACAATCGGCTTATCCAGTTTTTCTGCAAGCTGATAGTCACGGTCAAATTTCATGCCCTCAGGGAGCTTTCCTGACTTGAGCGCGTCAAACATGCTTCCGAACATGTAACCGCGGACGATAATCTCGTATGGAATCATCTTGAGTTTT
>JAGCYQ010000069.1 GCA_017960765.1 Treponema sp. | reverse complement strand
GGGAAAAGCGTTTCTCCTGGGAGAAAAACGCCCGTGCCACCTTAACCGTCCTTGAATCTGTTATCGGCTGAATGTGTCTTTAAGCGGTCTTCTGGTCAATCAGCAATGTCTGAATGTCCGGATGAGCCGTCTGCTCCACAATCTCCTTGGTAATCTCAAGTTTCTTCTTGCCCTTGATGCTTGGAATCTCAAACATGATGTCCAGGAGTATTTCCTCTACAATGGCCCTAAGTCCACGGGCTCCTGTCTTGTTCTTTATGGCAATGTCTGCGATTTTATCGATGGATTCCTCATTGAAGCTAAGCTCAACATCGTCGATTGCAAAGCTTGCCTGGAACTGCTTGGTGATTGCATTCTTTGGCTCAGTGAGTATCCTCTTGAGGTCGTCGCGTGTAAGCTCCTTAAGGGCACATGTCATCGGAAGACGTCCGATAAGCTCAGGAATCAGGCCGAACTGAACAAGGTCATCGGAAGTTACCTGGTTAAGCAGTTCCATGCGTTCCTCATCTGTCCTCTGGGTTCCCTTTGCTCCGAATCCAATTGAAGAAGTAGAAAGCCTCTGTTCGATTATCTTGTCAAGACCAACAAATGCACCGCCGCAGATAAACAGGATGTTCGTTGTGTCTATGTCAATCATTTCCTGGTTAGGATGCTTACGTCCTCCCTGTGGTGGAACAGAAGCATGAGTTCCTTCCAGAATCTTGAGCAATGCCTGCTGTACGCCTTCTCCGCTTACATCCCTGGTAATTGATGTGTTCTCGCTCTTACGGCTGATTTTGTCAATCTCATCAATGAATATGATGCCTCTTTCTGCCGCACTGACATCACCGTCAGCCGCATTTATAAGCTTAAGAAGGACATTCTCTACGTCCTCACCGACGTAGCCTGCCTCTGTAAGGGTAGTGGCATCTGCTATCGCAAACGGTACCTTGAGCCTTTCTGCAAGGGTCTTGGCAAGAAGTGTCTTACCGCTTCCTGTTGGTCCCAGAAGAAGGATGTTTGACTTTTCTATCTTTATGTCGCTGATAGCCTGCTTTTCCTTTGATACGGAAAGCTGCTTGTAATGGTTGTAAACGGCAACAGAGAGAACTTTCTTGGCACGATCCTGTCCGATGACATATTCATCAAGATAGTCCTTGAATTCTTTTGGTGTCGGAACCTCGGACATGTCGATTGGAGTCATAGAGTGGCGCTCATCGTTAAGTACAGTCTGGCATGCCGCCACGCAATGCTCACAGATGTATATCGCGTCGTTTGGTGCTTTAATCACCCTGCGGTTTTCATCTGATGGCCTTCCACAAAAGGCACAGAACTGCTGTTCAGTTTTTCCAAAACCCCTCATCGTTTATCTCCCTTTTTGGCGTTTTCCATTATGTGATCGATTATTCCGTATGCTTTGGCTTCCTCTGCATCCATGTAAAAATCACGCTCGATGTCACGGGCAATTTCTTCTTCCTTCTTTCCCGTCTGCTGGGCAAAATATTTGATGCTGAGTTTTTTAAGACGTCCGATTTCCTTTGCCTGTATTGCAATATCAGATGCCTGTCCCTGTGCTCCTCCCCAAGGCTGGTGAATCAAAACACGGCTTGAAGGAAGTGCATGACGTTTTCCGATAGTACCGCCTGCAAGAAGAATGGCACCCATGCTTGCTGCCTGTCCGATACATATTGTCTGAACGTCACATTTGACATACTGCATTGTGTCATAAACCGCAAGGCCTGCTGTGACAGAACCACCCGGGCTGTTTATGTACATGTTTATGTCTTTCTCTGGATTTTCGCTTTCAAGATACAGAATCTGTGCAACAATCAAGTCTGCATTTTCATCACGGATCTCGCCGTCAACAAATATGATGCGGTCTTTTAGCAGCCTTGAATACAGGTCATAGGCCCTTTCGCCGTTACCGCTGCGTTCCATGACGGTAGGTACTAAATTATTCATGTAAACTTCCATATTGCAAACTCCTTGTATATAATATAAACAAAAAAAACGGAATACGACAAGAGGAATTTCTCGTGCATTCCGTTTTCTATGATTCTAGTCCGTTGTTTTATTGATTATTGGACTTGAACAAATCGGCAAATGCAACTTTATCGCCTTTTGCCACCTTAACTTCCTTGTAAAGTTCCTCAAAAAGCTTTTCTTCCTTTGTGTCATCCACGAGGTATTCCTTGTTTCTTGGATCCTCGTAGTGCTTCTTAACTTCGTCCAAGGTAATGCCCTGCTGATCGGCGATCTTCTGATACTGTGCCTCAACTTCCTCTGGTGTTACGGAGATGTTGCGGTCGCGGAGCAAAAGATCCACAATGATGCGGCTCTTGAGCATCTTCTCTGTGTCGCCTGTCCACTGCTTTACCATGTCTTCCTTTGTCTGTCCTGAAGAAAGAAGCATTTTCTCAAGCTGCTCCGGTGTTGTCTGGAACTGCTGTGCCATCATGTTCCATCTTGCATCCTGTTCTGCCTTGACCATAGAGGCTGGAAGATCAAATGGATTCTTTTCTACAAGCTGCTCAAGAAGGCTCTGGCTCTTCAATTCTGCAAGCTTACGGGTCTTTGAGGTCTCCATCTGGCGCTTGATGTCATTCTTAAGGTCATCAAGAGTCTTGTATTTCTCGCTTACGTCCTGTGCAAGGTCATCATCCAGCGGTGGAAGATTCTTTTCCTTGATTGCAGTAACTTTTACGCTGATTTTCTTTGTCTTTCCGGCAAGATTCTCATCAGGATCCTTTTTGTCGTACTTCTTGGTGATTGACTTTGTCTCATCCTTTTTCATTCCGACGATCTCGTCATCAATCTTGTAGATGTTCTCGCCTGAGCCTACTGTAAATACGAATCCCTCGCGCTTTGAGCCCTCAATTTCGTTATCATTGTCATCCAGCTCGGAGTAATTGATTGTAACGATGTCTCCCTTTGCAACTGGCTCACCGTCTTTCTTGTCAAGGATTGTTGAGTTGCGTTCCTGGATAGCCTTGAGCTCTTCCTCAAGATCCTTGTCACTGATTTCTACCTGAGGCTCCTTGATTGTGATGCCGCTGAAGTTCTTTACCTCAACCTGTGGGAAAACGTCATATGTAACTGTAAATGTCAGGTCCTTTGTAAGGTCGAATTCAGGCATTTTGTCGCCTTCAAGACGAGGCTGTGCATAGGGAAGCGGGCGGTAATCCTTCATGTCGTCTCCCTGAAGTATCTCATTCAGGCTGTCGTCAATGATGTTTCCCAGAACTTCCATCTTTATGTCTTCGCCGTATTTTTTCTGGATGATGTTTGCCGGTACGTGACCCTTGCGGAATCCAGGAATCTGAATATTCTTTGCAATCTTTGAAAGTCCTGAGTTATAGCTTGATTCCACATCCTGCTTGGAAACTGTAGCGGTCAGTCTTACGGCTGAGTTTTCAATTTTAGTGATTTCTTTGGTAATGTTCACTTAAGTTTACCTCTTGTATAAAAATAGAACCGCATTCATGAGTTTTTACGATTGCGGTAAAAAAAAAGCGATTTAGAAAACCTCTAAACCGCCTTATATTTAGAGCGGGAAACGGGAGTTGGACCCGCGACATCCACCTTGGCAAGGTGGCGCTCTACCACTGAGCTATTCCCGCAAAACTCTTTCGCATCCGCTTTTTACAGCAGCATTTGCTGATTAAGGCTTGCGAGAGGAGGGACTTGAACCTTCACGCCTAAGGCACTAGATCCTAAGTCTAGCGTGTCT
>JAGCYQ010000068.1 GCA_017960765.1 Treponema sp. | reverse complement strand
TCGCGCCAGTCATGCAGGTTCTTGTCTCCGTTGGCCCAGTCCTTCATCATTGTTGAAGAGAATTCTCCGCTGATGATGTCGTCCATGTGCTTCTGGAAAAGAGGTGTCATGATTTTCTTAAGTTCAAGAGAAAGCTCGTTTGCGCGGATCTTTGCAGGATTTGAAAGGCGGTCCATCATGTTTGTAACGCCACCCCACTTCAGAGCCTCGCTGATTACGTTCCAACCGTGCATCAAAAGCTTTACGGCATATCCCGGAGCGATTCCGTTCTGTACCATCTTGTCATAGCTGAGGATTGTACCGGCCTGGAGGAGTCCACAAAGGATTGTCTGCTCACCCATAAGGTCAGACTTTACCTCTGCAATGAAAGAAGACTCAAGAACACCGGCTGTCTCACCGCGTTCTGCACATGCAAGAGCCTTGGCAAGAGCCATACCGCGTCCCTCAGGATCATGGGCTGGATGAACGGCGATCAGCTCAGGAACACCGAATCCACGTACATACTCGTTGCGAACCTCAGTTCCCGGTCCCTTTGGTGCCATCAGGAATACAGTGATGTCATCGCGGATTTCCTCGCCTTCCTCTATCATGTTGAAACCGTGGCTGTACCAGAGGGCTGAACCCTTCTTCATGTATTTCATCAGGTTCTGGACAACCTCGTGATGCTGCTTATCCGGGGTCAGGTTACCTACTACGTCGGCTGTCGGCAAAAGCTCCTCATATGTACCGACCTTGAATCCGTTGTCGGTGGCGTTCTTCCATGACTGTCTCTTTGACTCGATGGCTTCCTTGCGGAGGCAGTAAGATACGTCCATTCCTGAATCGCGAAGGTTAAGACCCTGGTTCAAGCCCTGTGCTCCACAACCAACAATGACGATTTTCTTTCCCTGAAGGGCTTTTGTTCCGTCCTTGAATTCTTCACGTGCCATCTGACGGCAGTGTCCCAGTTCCTGACGTGCAACGCGCCATGGAATAGCATTAAAATAGTTCTGACCCATTTTATTTTCTCCTGTTTGTTTGATCATAAAAATATGTAGAATGTTGAATTATTGTAGCATAATAGGAAATTTAGTTCAATGGCGAAAGCTCCCGGATCAAGTCCGGGATGACAAGGCATCCTCTGATGTGTCATTGCCGTACTTGATACGGCAATCTTTAGCTGACCTGTCATGCAGGCGGAGGATTAAACAATAGAGATTACCGGGTTAAACCCGATAATGACATTTCAGAAGAAAAAAAATCATTTTTTTGCCAAATTTTTGTTAAAAATGCCCACCCTGATACTATTTATATAGTGTAGAGAGAGAGTAAAAAAAATGGAGGAGAAAATGAAAGTAAAACATTTTAAGACGGTGGATGAACTCACATTCTCGGATGACTACATGTTTGGGGAAATCATGAAGGATCCGGACATCTGCGCCCATGTCATAGAGGTTCTGCTCAAGATTAAGGTGGAGAAAATCGAATACCTGGAAAGACAGAAAATCTTCAAGGAGTCCTACGATTCAAAGGGTGTCCGCTTCGACGTTTACGTCAAGGATTCCGACAGGGTCTTTGACATTGAGATCCAGTGCAGGACAGTCAGCGACCTGCCAAAGAGAACAAGATATTACCAGTCGATGATTGACATGGACAACCTGCTCAAGGGAGAAACCTACGACAGCCTTCCCGAAAGCTTCATCATCTTCATCTGCAAGAAGGACCCCTTCTCGCTCAAGCTGCCCCAATACACATTCAGGAACCGGTGCATCGAGGACAAGACACTTTTCCTTGGTGACAAAACAACGAAAGTGTTTTATAATGCAGAAAGCTATGGTGGTGCAGAAGATGGGGAACTTCGGGCCTTTCTGAAGTTCGTGGCGGAGAATCAGGCGGAAGACGAATTTACCAGGGCACTAGAAAGCCATATTTTTGAAACAATAAGAAGCGAGACATTCCGCAGGGAGTATATGGAGATGACGTTACGGGAACATGACCTTTTATACTGGGGCAAGCAGGAAGGACTTGAAGAAGGGCGCACAGAGGGTGCCTCCCAAAAAGCAGTGGAAGCCGCGGAAAACCTTCTGAAGCTTAATTTGCTATCATATGAACAGATAGCACAGGTTCAGGGTCTTCCATTAGAGAAAGTACAGGAAATTGCTGAAAAAATACAGGTTAATCAGGATTTATAGGTATGACAGTTTTAGGTATAGAAAGCTCCTGCGACGAGACTGCTTGTGCAATTGTTCAGGACGGTAAAAAGATATTGAGCAACGTGGTGGCGACACAGATTCCGTTCCACCAGATTTACAAGGGTGTGGTTCCGGAGATTGCAAGCCGCAAGCATGCCGAATGGATTCTGCCGGTAGTTAGGCAGGCCGTAAATGAATCAGGGCTCAAGCTTGAGCCGGTAGATGCAATTGCCGCAACAAACCGCCCCGGACTCATGGGATCGCTTCTGGTAGGCCTTTCTTTCGGTAAAACCCTGGCATGGTCCACAGGGAAACCTTTCTATGCCGTAAACCACATGCTTGGCCACATGTACGCCTCACACCTGGTGAATGACATCGAGTATCCCTACCTGGGCCTTCTTGTAAGCGGTGGCCACACGATAATCGCAAAAGTGAACAGTTTTGATGACCTGGAGATACTTGGCACGACAATAGACGACAGCGTGGGAGAGGCCTTTGACAAAGTAGCGAAATACTATGACCTGGGCTATCCCGGAGGAGTCATAATCGACAAAATTTCCCAAAAGGGTGACCCCAAGGCGTTCTCGTTCCCCATACCCAAGATGGAGAAAGGCGACCACAGATACGACGTCTCATTCAGCGGACTCAAGACAGCCGTAATTCATCAGGCAAAAGCTTTCCTTAACCCGGGCTATCAGGACACGGTGGAGAACCTTGTTGCATCGTTCCAGGAGACTGCCTGCCGTACGCTCGTGAGCCGTCTTGTCCGTGCAGTTGAGGACACAGGCCTTACAACAGTGGTTGCAGGAGGAGGTGTTGCCGCCAACTCAAGGCTCAGGGCAATGCTTGGAGAACACAAGGAACTGAACTGCATCTTCCCTCCCCTTTCATTATGCGGAGACAACGGTGCGATGATAGCGGGCGTAGCCTACCATTTCCTGAAACGCGGCGATACCAGCCCCATCAACACCACAGCATGCGCCAGAATCCCCCAGTTCAAGCGAGGCCTGGCAAATCTTGAGGCATTCGGGAGAAGATAGTCCTCGGAATCTCCCCCTCAAAATTCGGCTTTACCTATAGAAAAATTGCGGATAATCTGATATAATTTTCATATTATGGAAACTATTCAGACTTTTCCGGGCAGGCCTTTTCCTCTTGGAGCGACAACGTGTCCGGACGGGGTTAATTTTTCCGTTTTCAGCAGGAATGGAACTAAAGTCATACTGAATCTTTATCATAATTCAGAGGACAATGACCCCTACGCAACTATAGATTTTAATCCGGAGATTAACCGCACGGGCGATATATGGCACATCTTTGTACCGGGACTCAAGGCGGGCACTCTTTATACATATCAGGTTGACGGACCTTTTGAGCCGTCTGAGGGACACCGCTTTAACGTCAAGCAGCTTCTTTTTGACCCTTACGCAAAGGCAGTTACACCTGTCTCCGTATTCCACAATCTTCCGCCGACCTACCGCACTCCGGTTGACAAGACAGACATAGAGCTTTCTGAGAGCAGGCACCTTTATCAATTCCCCAAATCTGTTGTCGTGGATGACAAGGACTTTGACTGGGGTCAGGACCGTCCGCTGAACATTCCTCTTTCCGAGGCCGTCATCTACGAGGTTCACGTAAAGGGCTTTACTGCGGGAAAGAATTCCGGGGTCAACAATCCTGGAACATACGACGGCTTTATCCAGAAAATCCCGTACCTCAAGCATCTGGGCGTAACATCCGTAGAACTTCTTCCTGTATTTGAATTTGACGAGTACGAGAACACGAACGAAAACCCGCGTACCGGCGAGCGCATGAAGAACTACTGGGGCTACAGCACGATTTCATTTTTCGCACCAAAGGCAAGCTATTCATCGGACAAGAGGCCAGGCGGCTGTGTAAACGAATTCAAGAGGCTTGTAAAGGAGCTCCATTCAGCTGGAATTGAAATAATCCTCGACGTTGTGTTCAACCATACTGCAGAAGGAAACGAGCACGGAATCTCCCTTAACTTCCGCGGTTTTGACAACAGCATCTACTACGACCTTGTTCCATCGCACAAGGAATACTACATGAACTATTCCGGCTGCGGCAACACTGTGAACACAAATCATCCGGTGACGATAAAATTCATCCTTGACTGTCTTCGCTACTGGGTCATGGAATATCACATAGACGGATTCCGCTTTGACCTTGCATCCATCCTGAACAGAAGGGGTGACGGCTCGCTCCTAAAGGTCTCACCTCTTGTGGAAGCGATTGCAGAGGATCCTGTCCTTCATGACACAAAGATGATTGCAGAACCTTGGGATGCAGGCGGGGCATATCAGCTTGGTGAATTCCCAGGCACAAGATGGGCTGAATGGAACGACCGTTTCCGTGACGACATCCGCAAATTCTGGCGTGGTGATGAGCATGTCTCAACAGGGGCCGCCACACGCATATCAGGCTCAAGCGATCTGTTCGGATTCAGGAAGCCATGGGTTGGAATAAATTACGTTACCTGCCACGACGGCTTTACGATGAACGACCTTGTTAGCTACAACGGAAAGCACAACGAGGAGAACGGTGAGGAGAACCGCGACGGCACTGATTCAAACTGGAGCTACAACCACGGCTACGAGGGTCCCACAAAGAATCCTTCAATCGAAAGAATGCGCAACAAGCAGATGAGGAACTATATCCTTACCCTGATGATCTCGCAGGGAACACCGATGCTTCTTGGTGGAGATGAATTCAGAAGGGGTCAGCAGGGAAACAACAACGCCTACTGCCAGGACAACGACATATCATGGTTTGACTGGGGCATCTGCTCATTGAACGAGAAACTGATTAACTTTACAAAACGTGCAATCGAGCTAAGGAAAAAACATCCGGTTTTCAGAAGGAAGGAATTCTTCCAGGGTGCAAAGGCCGCCTCAGGTCCTGACATTCAGTGGTACAATCCCGACGGCAGCAATCCCGACTGGAACGAGCTTTCACGTTTCCTTGCATTCACATTGAGCGGAAAAGACTGTCTTGATGAGAACGGAAACCCGGATTCAGATTTCTACATTGCGGCAAACGCAGACCGCAGCGACATTCTTGTTACATTACCGACTCTAACGGAAAACAAGCTCTGGTATCTTGTTGCAGACACCTCAATAGAAAAAGGTGATGCACTGGTAGCGGATGAAGAATTTGAGCAGCTTCGGGCCCAGGGACGTTACGTTATCCCCGCAGGCTCGCTGATTATATTGATGGCAAAATAAACTGAAGGAGGATTTATAATGGAATTTAACGCAGAAAAGTTTAAGAAGAATCTTGAAGACCGTCTTCGCAGGCAGTATGGTAAAGATATTACTCAGGCAAACAAGCATGACCTGTTTGATGCTGTAAGTGCCTCTGCCCTGGAAATCATAATGCCCAACTGGATGGAGACACGCAGGCAGTATGACGCAAAGCCCACAAAGCAGCTGTATTATTTGAGCGCGGAATTCCTCATGGGACGTGCATTGAGCAACAACCTCATCAACTGTAAAATCAAGGACAAGGTAATAGAAGTTCTTAAGGACCTGGAGCTGGACTATGATCTGGTTGAGGATGAGGAGCCGGATGCAGGTCTAGGTAACGGTGGTCTCGGACGTCTTGCGGCATGTTTCCTTGACTCACTTGCAACACTTGAATACCCTGGACACGGTTACGGTATCCGCTATGAGTACGGTATGTTCGAGCAGCACATCATCGACGGCGAGCAGGTTGAATTCCCGGATAACTGGCTCAAGCACCGCGACCCGTGGGAAGTTAAGAGGAGCGACCTTTCTGTTACCGTTAAATTCGGAGGACAGATCAAGTACGGAAAGACTCCCGACGGACAGGACCGCTTCTATCTTGAGAATGCAGAGGAGATAACCGCAACTCCATACGACATGCCGATTGTAGGTTTCGGAAACAACACTGTCAACACTCTGCGTCTGTGGCAGGCATCAAGCCCTGATGGATTTGACCTTCAGCTCTTTAACGACATGCAGTACATGCGTGCTGTAGAAAAACAGAACAATGCGGAGAACATCACACGCGTTCTTTATCCTAACGACAACGGACCTCTTGGAAAGGAACTCCGTCTCCGTCAGCAGTACTTCTTTACATCTGCATCATTGCAGGACCTTGTTCATCAGTTTGTAAACAAGGTTGGAACTGACTTCTCAAAATTCCCGGACTATCACGTAATCCAGCTGAACGACACACACCCTGTCGTAGCAATTCCTGAGCTCATGCGCATCCTTATGGACGAATACAATGTGGGCTGGAACGACACATGGAACATCTGCGCAAAGACATTCGCATACACGAACCACACGATTCTTGCCGAGGCATTGGAAAAGTGGCCGATTGAAACATTCAAGAACCTTCTTCCACGCATCTATCAGATTGTTGAGGAAATCAACCGCCGCCTTGTAATTGAGCTTCGTGCAAAATTCCCCAACGATTACGACAAGCAGAACCACATGGCAATCATCCACGACGGAAAGGTCTACATGGGATGGCTTGCAATCCATGCATGTTTCAGCGTAAACGGTGTTGCAGAGCTTCACACAAAGCTTCTTAAGGAACAGGAATTCAAGAACTGGAACGCAATCTACCCGGACAAATTCAACAACAAGACAAACGGCGTAACACAGCGCAGGTGGCTCATGAGCTCCAACCCGGAACTTACAAAATTCATCTGCGACAGAATCGGACATGACTGGGAGAACGACCTTACAAAACTTAAGGGCCTTGAGAAATTCGTGGATGACGATGCCTCACTCAACGAGCTTATGGCAATCAAGCAGCACAACAAGGAAAAGCTTGCAAACTACCTCAAGCACACACAGAATGAATTCCTTGACCCGGAGAGCATCTTCGACACCCAGGTAAAGCGCCTCCATGAATACAAGAGACAGCTTCTGAATGTCTTCCACATCATGTATCTTTACAACTGCATCGTGGAGGATCCGAATTTTGTATGTCCGTCCCGCACATTCATCTTTGGTGCAAAGGCAGCTTCAGGTTACCGCAGGGCAAAGAGCATAATCAAGCTGATCAACTCTGTTGCAGAGAGAATCAACAACGACAGACGTGTGGGTGGAAAGCTCCGTGTTGTGTTTGTGGAGAACTACCGCGTATCAGTTGCAGAGAAAATCATTCCGGCAAGCGATGTCTCAGAGCAGATCTCAACGGCAGGATATGAGGCTTCAGGTACATCAAACATGAAGTTCATGATGAACGGTGCCCTTACACTTGGAACACTTGACGGTGCAAACATCGAGATTGTTGAGTCAGCAGGAAAGGACAACGCATTCATCTTCGGTCTTACAGCAGACGAGATCATCAAGATCAACAGCGAGCACTCATACAACCCGCAGAAATATCTTGAAAGGAATCCGGCACTTGCAAAAGTCGTTAACCAGCTTGTTGACGGAACCTACGACAAGAGCGGCCTCCTGTTCCGTGAGCTGCATGACTCCATCGTTTACGGTGTTGAGGGACAGAGACCTGACGTTTACTTCCTTCTTGCAGACTTTGACTCATACGTGCAGACCCAGAAAAAGCTTGCACAGGTTTATGCCGACAAGAAGAAGTGGGCAAAGATGGCGTTGATGAACATCGCAAACAGCGGCAAATTCTCCAGCGACAGAACCATCCAGGAATACGTTGACGACATCTGGAAGATTGAGAAAGTTCACATCGGATAATATTAAGTTATAAAAGAATATTCAAAATCTGCGGTGGTCAGGTTGAATCATGGCTGCCGCAGTTTTTTTTGCAGGTTTAACATGGAAGAATCAAATAAAAAGAATCTTAAGTTTTTTGCTACCATCGGACTCATCGTTGCTCCTCTGATATGGGGATTTTCTTTTGTTGTCGTAAAGGACAGCCTTGACCACATAGGTCCCGTATGGATGGTGGCGTTGCGTTACACAATCGCTTTTGTCGTTCTTTCACTTTTCTGCATAAAGAAATTCTCCAGGATGAACCTCTCCTATCTTGTAAACGGAACAATTCTTGGTGGACTTCTTTTTACCGCCTATATCCTTCAGACAATCGGGTGCAAGTATACCACTGCGGGGAAAAATGCATTCCTTACAACCCTTTACGTGATTCTTGTTCCCCTGTTCTCATGGATGTTCTTTGGAAAAAGGCCCAGGTGGTTCGTGTTCCTTTCTGCCCTTCTCTGCCTTACCGGTATCGCGTTTCTTTCGCTTGAGGGAGTGCCTTCTATTTCTGAAATAAACAAGGGCGACATCCTTACATGCGCATGCGGTGCTTTCTTTGCTCTTCACATTGTATTCATGTCGTTCTTCAATAAAAAACAGGATCCTGTTTTGCTTACGGCATTGCAGTTCGGTGTGTCGGCCATACTTGGATGGATTGCGGCTCCTATATTTGAAGGCCCGTTCCCGTCTGGTGCACTGGTTGATTTTACGGTTATCCGCTCGCTTCTGTATCTTGGTCTTGGTGCCTCGATGATCGGGTTCCTGCTTCAGAACGTGGGATTAAAATACGTTCACCCTGCCCTGGCTTCCCTTTTCCTTTCGCTTGAGTCGGTTTTCGGTATGTTCTTTTCGGTTGTCATGCTTGGAGAGAAAATGACGGCAAAAACATGGCTCGGATGCAGCCTGATCTTCATCTCCATTATGACGGCGGAAGTGCTTCCATCCATTATCTCAAGCCGCAGGTCAAAAAGCTAAACTTGACTTAATTCTTCCATATTATTATACTTCCCATTATAAAGGAGCTATTATGAAGAAACTATTTTTCAGTGCCCTGTCTCTGGCGGCACTTTTGTCATTGGCATCATGTGCAAAGAAAACACAGGTTGTAATCAATTCTGTTGATGACCTTGTAGGAAAAAAAGTTGGATGTCAGGCCGGAACAACCGGAGAGACATATCTTACCGATGAACTTGAAAATGTTGACATACATTCTTTTAAGACCGGAATTGATGCCGCATTGAGCCTGAAGAACGGAGCCGTTGACGCTGTTGTTCTTGATGAGCTTCCAGCCAAGGAAATCGTAAAGAAGAATCCTGAGCTTAAGATTCTTGACATTCCATTTGCAGAAGAGGAATATGCAATCGCAGTACGCAAGGGCGACAAGGACCTTCTTGACTCAATCAACAAGACTATCGCAACAATGAAGAACGACGGATCATACGATGCACTCCTCAAGGCTTTTATGCCTACAGACGGATCTGACATCACTGTTCCTGCCGCAGTTTCAAGTGACGCATCAGAAATCATCAAGATGGGAACAAATGCTTCATTTCCACCATTTGAATACATCGAAGGAACAAACATCGTAGGCTTTGACGTTACATTCTCTCAGTATGTTGCACGCAACTACGGCAAGAAGCTTCAGATTGTTGACATGAACTTTGACGGCCTTATCGCAGCCCTGCAGTCATCTTCAATCGACTTTATCGCAGCTGGAATGACTGCAACCGACGAGCGCAGACAGAACGTGGACTTTTCTGAACCATATTATTCAAGCAGACAAGTCATAATCGTAAGACAATAAACAAGATGGGATTTTTCGAGACTTTCTACAACACAATGATCGCTAAGGGAAGGTGGCTCCTGATTCCAAAGGGATTGGGAACCACACTCCTGATTGCATGCTGCGCGGTTTTAATCGGCTCCGTTTTGGGATGCATCTTCGCAATCTTCAAGATATCAAAGAGCAAAGTGCTTCGCGGCATTTCCACTGTCTACACAACAGTAATCCGCGGCGTTCCGATGGCCACACAGTTGATGATCTTTTACTTCGTCATCTTCTCTCCCATGGGAATGACGAATGCGGTTCTTGTCGCAATCATAGCCTTTGGAATCAACTCTGGCGCATATTGCACGGAGATTTTCCGGGCGGGAATTCAGGGTGTGGACGCAGGTCAGATGGAGGCTGGACGCTCGCTTGGATTAAGCTGGGGTCAGACCATGAGCAAAATCATAATGCCCCAGGCCATGCGTACTATCGTTCCGACATTCACGTCAGAATTCATCACGATGATTAAGGAAACTTCCGTGGCAAGCTTCATCGCGGTTGTTGACCTGCAGAAAGCCTGTGACAACATCAGGAACGCAACATACAATGCATGGATTCCGCTGTTGACATGTGCCGCAATCTATCTTGTACTGACCCTTGGACTTACGCAGATTTTCACCGCATTGGAAAAAAGGATGGCCCGCAGTGATAGAAGTTAAGAACGTCTCAAAGAGATTCGGCGGAAACCTTATACTAAAGGACATCTCCCTTAAAATTGAAAAAGGCGAGAAAGTTGTCTTGATCGGACCGTCAGGAGCAGGAAAAAGCACTTTCCTCAGATGCCTGAACATGCTTGATACTCCAGATGAAGGACACATTTATTTTCAGGGAATCGACGTAACCGACAAGAACACAGACATAAATTCAGTAAGGCAGAAAATGGGAATGGTGTTCCAGCACTTCAACCTGTTTCCTCATCTTACGGTTTTACAGAACATAACGCTTGCACCTGTTACCCTTAAGCTCCAGACAAAGGAAGATGCAGAGAAGAATGCCATGGACCTCCTTGACCGCATTGGACTGACAGAGAAAGCAAACGTATATCCTTCAAGCCTTTCCGGCGGACAAAAGCAGAGAATCGCAATCATACGCTCACTTGCAATGAACCCGGATCTGATTCTGTTTGACGAGCCCACATCCGCACTTGACCCGGAAATGGTAGGAGAGGTTCTTGCACTGATGAAGGACCTTGCAAAAGAAGGAATGACAATGGCTGTCGTTACACACGAAATGGGATTTGCAAAGGAAGTTGCCACACGTGTGCTTTTCATGGATGAGGGTATTATTGCCGAAAGCGGTACACCGGAGCAGATCTTTACACAGCCAAAAAGCGAAAGGCTAAAGCAGTTCTTGAACGCAATAATTCCACAATAAACAAAGAATGAGACTGAAATCAAAGATTGAGCAAAAGGATCTTTTGTTCTCCAACAAGGATTTGTGGACTCTTATATGGCCGCTTTTAATCGAGCAGCTTCTGCAGATCACGCTTGGAATCGCAGACATCATCATGGTTGCCTCTCTTGGCGAAAGTGCAGTCGGTGGTGTCTCGCTTGTCGATCAGATCAACATACTTCTTGTAAACATCTTTGCCGCCCTTGCAACAGGAGGAGCGGTTGTATGCTCACAGTACATCGGCCGTTCAAACATGAAGATGGCAGAAAAGACCGCAAGGCAGCTTATTTATTCTGTCACGGCAGTTGCGTTCATCATAATGGGTGTATGCCTTGTAATCCGGAAACCTCTGTTACGGCTTATATTCGGTTCAATTGAACAGGACGTAATGGCCGCAAGCCAAAAATATTTCCTAATCACATTGCTTGCACTTCCGGGCATAGCACTCTACAATGCGGCTGCTTCACTTTTCCGTGCACAGGGAAATTCACGCATCAGCATGATTGTGGCGGCCCTTGTCAACCTGCTTAACATCGGTGGAAACGCATGGCTCATCTACGGCATGCACTGCGGTGTTGAAGGGGTTGCTATACCTACTCTCATTTCCCGGCTGATTGCGGCTATAATTCTACTTGTTCTTCTTTACAGGCAAAAAACATCAGGCAAGGCAGTCTCCATACGGGGCATTTTCCATTTTGAGTGGGACTGGCATCTTGTCGGAAAGATACTCAAGATAGGAGTTCCAAATTGTCTTGAGAACTCAATGTTCCAGTTCGGAAAAATCCTTGTGCTTTCTCTGGTTGCAACATTCGGAACCAATGCAATAGCGGCAAACGCGGCGGCAAACACAATCGCAGGATTCGAGGTGATTCCAGGTGCCGCAGTGGGCATGGCGATGCTTACCGTTGTAGGCCAGTGCATGGGAGCTGGAAAAACTGAGCAGGCAAGCTATTACACAAAGAAAATGCTCTTTATCGCCATAGCATCCATGTGGGTCCTGAACATTCCGCTTTTGCTGAGTGCAAGATGGCTTTTGGGCTTCTACCACATGAGTCCGCAGACGACAGACATGGCATGGTGGATGATGTTCTTCCATGGTTTCTTCGGCATGCTGATATGGTCGTTCTCGTTCTCGCTTCCAAATTCCTTGCGTGCGGCCGGAGATGCCACGTTCACAATGATTGTCTCCATCATAAGCATGTGGGTTTTCCGTGTAGGCATGAGCTATATTTTTGCAAGGACTCAAATCCTAGGTCTTGTCAGATTCATGAACTGGGACGAATGCTACGGTGCTGTGGGAACATGGCTGTCGATGAACATAGACTGGGCGGTGAGGTCAGCATTCTTTATCGGCAGGTTTGCGGGCGGAAAGTGGAAGAACGCCTCTGTTATATAAAAAAAACCGGGTCCTGCCTTTACACAAAACCCGGCTGTTGATTCTTTATTCTTTTTACTTCAAGATGCTGAAGCCAAGATCCTTGATGTCCTTTGCAAATGTAAGAACTGTATCCTTTGATCCTTCCATAGGAGTTTTTCCCATTCCAGGAATCTTTGCAAGAACTGCATTCGGTACTGTGATGATGTCACACTTGCAGCGGTCTGCCTCAACGATGTTGTAGAGCTCGCGTGTTGAAGCCCACAGGCTGAGTGTTCCCGGCTTTGAGCGGCAGATCTTTGCTGTCTTCTGCATTACAGGAATCGGATCGATGCCTGAGTCTGCAAGGCGGCCTGCGAATACTGAAACGATGTTCTTTGTTCCTGCCTTGAATGCGTTTACTGCGGCACGTACCTGTCCGATTGTGAAGATGGCTGTAACATTCAGCTGGATTCCCTGATCAGAAAGCTTCTTGATAAGAGGAGCGGTTGAAGTTCCGTCTGTAAGCATGATCGGGATTTTTACAAAGACATTCTTGCCCAGGGCACTGATAATCTTTGCTTCCTTTTCCATGGTCTCAAAATCATCACCAAAAACTTCAAAGCTCAATGGAAGATCCGGAATAGCGGCAACTACGTCCTTTGCAAAGCTAACGTAATCTGTAACTCCTGCTTTTTTCATAAGGCTTGGGTTTGTTGTAAAACCTGTTACATAGCCCTTCTTGTATTCCGCAATCATTGCGTCCTTGTCTGCACCGTCTGCATAAACGGCAACCCTTAACTGTTTGAATGTCATTATACACCTCGAATAATAAATGAATTTGTTCATATATTTTACATCTTTTGAAGTGTTTTAACAAGATGTAAAGGTAGACATAGGCCCGTTACTGTGTTATTCCCAAAAATCCTTTCTTTCGATAAAATAAAGGCATGATTCAAGAACTGAGCATTTCCGTTGGAGCTGAAGACGAGAAAAACAGCGGCTATATAAGCAAACGGCTTTATGATGAACTAAAAAAAACGGTATTCCCACTGCCACCAAAGAACGAGGTAAGCTTTGTCTTTGTTAAGCGCTCTGTGGATGCAAGGCATGGCAGGGTAAAGATTTTCCTTAGATACAAGGCATATATCGGAGAAAAGCCGGGTTCATCGCTCGGCAAAGTTCCTGAATGGAAAAAGGCAGACGGTAAAAAAACTGTGATAATAATCGGCTCAGGACCTGCAGGACTCTTTGCGGCACTAAAGCTTCTTGAGCATGGAATAAAACCTGTAATCGTGGAGAGGGGCTCCTCAACATCAAAAAGAAAACGTGACATTGCAGGCATAAGCACACAGGGAAATGTAAGCGAGGATTCGAACTACTGCTTTGGCGAAGGCGGTGCCGGAACATTCAGCGATGGAAAACTCTATACCCGCAGCAACAAAAGGGGCGACATTGATTTTGTGCTTCAGCTTTTTGTTCACTTTGGCGCAGATGAAAAAATACTCACCGATGCACATCCACATATCGGAACAGACAAGCTCCCGGGTATCATAAACAGAATATGTGAGCTTATTAACGAAAAAGGCGGCTCTGTTTTATTCGACACAAAATGCATTCAGCTGATAACAAGGCAAGACGGAGACAAAAAGACTGTCCGTGGAATAAAGGCTCAGAACACAGTCACAGGCCAGGTCCATGAACTGACAGGCGACAAGGTGATTCTTGCAACAGGGCATTCAGCATACGACATTTACACCATGATTGCAAAGGAAGCCCCGCAGGCACTTGAGGCAAAGACTTTTGCAGTCGGAGTCAGGGTGGAGCACCCAAGGGAAGCAATCGACTTGATGCAGTACCACGACAAGAAAGCGGCGGAAAGACTTGGTGCGGCAGAATACAGGATAACGACACAGCAGGATGGACGAGGAGTATACAGCTTCTGCATGTGCCCGGGTGGATTTGTCGTTCCAAGTGCATCGGCCCCGGATGAGATTGTCGTAAACGGAATGTCCGCCGCCAGACGAAACAGCGCATGGAGCAATGCCGCAATTGTAGTGGAGACAAAACCAGAGGATATCCCGGCTGAATTTGAGGATGAGGCCAAGTCGAAATACAACTGTCCGGCACTGGCTGGCCTTTTATGGAGGAAGCATCTTGAGCAGTTGACGGCAAAAAACGGAGACGGTCAGAAAGCACCTGCCCAGAGGCTGATGGATTTTCTTGAGGGAAGCAAAAGCAAAGACCTTCCGAAATCAAGCTACACCCCGGGCCTTGTTTCCTCCAACTTGAACGAATGGCTCCCCCCGCAGATCAGCACAAGGCTCAAGAAGGCGTTCAGGGAAATCGACGGCAAGATGAAAGGCTACATCCACCCCGATGCCCTGATGATAGCAAGCGAAACCCGTACCAGCACCCCGGTAAGGATTCTGAGAGACAAGGACACCCTGGAATGTCCCCAGCTAGCCAACCTCTACCCCGCCGGCGAAGGCTCCGGATACTCAGGCGGCATAGTCTCCTCCGCAATGGACGGAATAAATATTGCTGAGAAAATTTGTAATTCGTAAATAGATTGTCACGCAGATTCGATTTTCCTACGGAAAATCCTGAAAAGATTTGGGTATGTTCAATTTCGCAATGAAAATGCCGTCCTTATTCCATGCTTGCTGGCTTGAGGCCTGCCTTGCCACGAGTCTTTTAGGGTGTGACTGCGCGGTAACGCACAACGACTAACGTCGCTGACGTACAATAAATTTCCTTACAGTTTTAGTCAACGCTAGTTGGCGCTGCGGACAAGGCGGAAACCGTTTAAATTACTCCTCTCCCATGGGTAGGACATGGGTTCGTCTGACGGGTAAATCCCATGGCGGCTGCAGACCGAGCATAATTTCGCGGGGAACTTCCAACAACCTCCACGTGCGATGCGTACCGAGCCAGATGATGTACCAATAGGATCGGTAACGGCTCCTGTTTCTACGGAGGTGTTCTCCCAATCGGCTCTGTCGTAGCACCATTCCCACACGTTCCCACTCATGTCGTAGATACCGAGTCTGTTCGGGCTTTTCTTGCCCACCTCATGGGTTCCGTATCCCGGTGTTCCTGATGAGGGCACCTCGTCTCCTGTGGTTCCGTTCTTGGTGTTGCACCTGTACCAGCCCACGCTGTCCATGCCGATGTTCTTGCCGTCAGAGTAACTGCTTCCTGCCGCCTTGTCATGCCCGCTGAACATGTAGTTCCAGTCACCGGCGGTTGCGTCTCCTCCCCTTGCAGCGAACTCCCATTCCGCTTCTGTCGGAAGCCTGTAGCCTGTCTTTGACATATCCATCATTACAGTCGCTCCCTTTATGTGACTGCCTGTTAAAGTCGGATTTGTTATTGTATATACCTTCTTGTCTGCACCAAGGGTTTTCTCCGTAAGCACGTTGCAGAAATACACCGCGTCATACCATGTAACGCCTTCCACAGGCCTATTAGACTGAATTTCGCCGTTTATAAGGGGATATGTTCCTGTCTCCTTGCAGTATGACGGATCTGTTGAAAGGGCTGTGCCGTTAATGCTTTCTCCTGCCATGTATTGTGCATAGACTCCCTGAGTTACCTCATATTTGCTCATTTTAAAAGGGCTCAGCGTAACATTTCGCCCTGTAATGAACACACCTTTACCTTTGTAAGGACTAGATGCTTCTGAATCAACAAAAGACGGGTCTGCACCTGTTATAGTAACTTGGGATCTTGCTACATCCACCATGGCAAGCACATCCTCAAAAGTTACGCTCACGGTCACATTGCTCTCCGGCATGACAAATGTGTATGTTGTTCCTGTGGTGCCAGCAGTTGTCGAAATTTCATTGTTGTCCACGTCTTTTACGGAAATGGTATCAAGCACATAAAGGTTGTTTGCAGCAACTGTCAGTGTAACTGTATCATCCTTTTGTACGCTCGTCTTGTCGGCTGTCACAGTTCCGTTGGTAATTCCCGATGCAATTGTCACCGTGTAGGTTGAATTAGCATTTGGTTGAGGTTCTGGTTCAGTAATAGAATGCTTACAACCGGCAAAGGCCAGTGCAAGAGCCATCACAAAGACAGAAGTAAAAAGCTTTACTTTTTTCATTTTCTTCTCCTTTTGCATTTTACATGCAGGTTTAAAATATAAAAACCGGAATTCCTCAAGAATGAAGTTATTCCAGCCTCTAGTCACATTAGAATTTGCGAGTAAACAATTTAAGCAGAGTGTTGAGTGTTGAGTGTTGAGTG
>JAGCYQ010000067.1 GCA_017960765.1 Treponema sp. | reverse complement strand
TCCGGCACCGGCCTGTCTTGCCGCATCCATTACATCATCTGCAAATCCTCTGTGGACTATTACGTTGATTACGTCGTGTGTAAAATTCTGGCTCATGTTTGTTTCCCCCTGTTCGATTGCAAGTCCTTCTTTCCTGTGAAGTTCACCTGCGGATACGGTAAAGATGCAGCCCGGATGTTTTTTTTCATTGGACAGCCCCTGAATGATGCTGTTCCTGATCTTGCCTTCCTGTGAACGCTGGCAGACTATGTATACAACATCCTTTACGCTGTCAATTCCCAGAGCGGCCACAATGGAGTTGGAGCTTATGCCCCGCCCCTTGAGTGTGGTACCGCCAAAGCTTCCGGCCCTTACGGCAGAATCGGTAACAAGCTCCTGTTTTCCGTGCGAAACTATGGACACAATTAAAACAAAATCGGTCATGCTGCCCCCGTTTTCTTTAATTTGCGTAATTTGAATTTATATGTTATTCCCAGAATCTGAATTGCAATCAGAGGTGTCATTGCCACAAGAGCGATAACACCAAAGGCATCGGTTACAGGATTTCCACCGGACGCACTTGAGGCACCCAGGGTAAACGAAAGAATGAACGTGCTTGTCATGGGACCGCTTGCAACCCCGCCTGAATCAAAGGCAACCGCAGTAAACATTGGAGGACAGAAAAACGAAAGTGCAAGTGCAAGGACATAACCCGGAACAAGGATGAACCACAGGTTAAAGCCCGAAAGGCCCCGGATCACGCTAAGGGAAACAGAAACGGCAACACCCGCAGAAAGTGCAGTGAGCATGGCCCTACGGCTGATGTTACCGCTGGAAAGGTCTTCCACCTGTTCCGTCAAAACCCACACGGCAGGTTCGGCACACACGACTATGGCACCAAAAAGAAGGGCCGACACAATCAGCAGAACCGTATATCCGGAAAATCCACCCTGAGCAAGAGAGCCCAATTTCTGACCGAGTTCCTGACCCGCATCCATAAAGCCGCCGTTCACCCCAAGAAGGAAAAGTGACAGTCCCACAAAACTGTAGGCAAGACCAATCACAGTCCTTCGAATCTGACCCTTTGGAAGCTTGAGCAATGTAATCTGAAAAACCGCAAACATCACAAGGAGGGGAAGCAGTGCCAGAGAAACTTCCTTGAGCACATGGGGAATGAGGGAAAAGAATTTGCCTGCAATTCCGCTGATTTGTTCCACAGCCGCATCGGAGGCCTGCACCTGAGAATCTGTACTTGCAGAGTTCAAGAGGCCGTACACGCACACCGCCGCAATAGGTCCAATAGAAGCAATGCCCGTAAGCCCGAAAGAATCTTCATTGCTGTCATGCCTGTTGTTTTTATCGCCTGAACGAACCGCCGCAACACCGACACCCAGCGCCATGATGAAAGGAACTGTCATGGGACCTGTAGTTGCACCCCCGGAGTCAAACGCAAGGGCCTGATATTCCTTGGGACACAAGAATGCAAGTGTAAACAAAAGGATGTATGCAATGATGAGCACGACAGACAGAGGCCACTTGAGCATAGTGCGCAAAAGCCCCAGCGTCATGAAAATCGCCACACCGGACGCAATCATGATAAGCATGGCCCATCGGTTCACAGAGGAAACAACCTTCTGTATCTGACCTGTAAGTACCTGAACGTCGGGTTCCGCCACAGTCACCATAAAGCCGATTATAAAGGAGGCTCCAAGCAAAAGGGCAAGATTCCGCTTTGAGGTAAGAGCTGAACCGATTTTCTTGCCAATGGGAAGAATACCTATGTCAACGCCCTGCAAAAACAGCGTTAATCCCAGAATCAAAAGAATGCCGCCGATTATAAAGCGAACGATAAGCTGCCCCCCAAGCGGTGCCACGGTGAGCCCCAGAAGGAGGACAAGAGCCATTATCGGGAGTACGGATAGAACAGTTTCCTTAAGTTTTTGAAGAAGGTTCATTTATCTTTTTTATTAAAGTCTATTTATAGCAGTTCCAGCCTTTTTCACGGATACCGTCAACCCATTTCTTTGCAAGAAGCTTTGCCCCATCAAGATCATGGTCACGGTAGTTTCCGCATTCAACTTCTGTAGCGGCAGGAATCTCCTTGTCCCAGACGGCAACCTTGGAAAGCACGTTGACAAAATGTTCCGCCACATCTTCTTCCTTCAAATCGCCCCAGACGGTAAAGTAAAAGCCTGTCCTGCAACCCATTGGACTAAAATCGATTACGCCCGGCATCTCGTCGCGTATGTATTCGGCAACTAGATGCTCCAGAGTATGGATTGCACCGGTGGACATGAATTCCTTGTTGGGCTGGCAAAAGCGAATGTCAAATTTGGTTACGACATCTCCCTTTTCACCCACCTTTTTAGAAGCCACCCTGACAAAAGGAGCGGTGACCTTTGTATGATCCAGATTAAAGCTTTCAACATTGTATTTTTTTTCAGTCTCGGACATTCTACACCTCTCTATTCATTCTACATTTTTTGAAATAAATAGTCGAGGGGATAATTGAAACTTGCCTTGCTGATTGTGTCCACATCGTGTGAACTAGT
This sequence comes from Treponema sp., assembly GCA_017960765.1. Taxonomy (GTDB): domain Bacteria; phylum Spirochaetota; class Spirochaetia; order Treponematales; family Treponemataceae; genus Treponema_D. Next base: position 5,996 of record JAGCYQ010000067.1, on the reverse strand, counting down.
GATTTGGTAAAAAAGAATGTCACGCGGATTCGAAATTGCTACCCAATTTCAAAAATTATAGTTTCATAATTTTTTGGATTGTATTGTCACAGATGCTTGAAACTGTTTTGATTAGTTCCTTTTTTTCATTATGAATGATCTCTGAAATTGCATTAATATCAGATTTATCAGTTTTATTATCTTCCTCTATCAACAATTCAAATGGTTTTCTATGGAGAGATTTTGCAAGTTTTAAAAGTTAAGCGGTGTCACACGGCTGTTCATGATATCAATAATTATCCATCATGTAAACAGCACGTAGTGATGTATTCTATTTACCTTTTTTTTTAATCAGCATCAACGTTGTGAAAGTTGATCCTGCACATACCTGATTATCTGTATGGCGGTATCATTAGCAACTTTTCTTCCATCAGAACCAAGTGATTCACTTGTATCAAGGACGAAAAGTATATAGGAATCGGTCTTGCGGTTGTGCTTTTCTGTATATTCAGAATTTTTTACGTATTTTCCAGTTCCATTCGGATCATACCCATTCAGATTATAAGACTGTGAAGGCGAATAAGCTGTACTTGGTTGTCCATCATATTTTATATTAGAGAAAGTGAATGAAACCAGATTTCCACTAGAATCATAATCCTCATCGGCAACTATCTGTAGCAGATTCTTCTGATCGAAATTAAGTTTCATATCAGAACAGGTAATATTTTTCAATAAATACGTTTCTTTTTTCTTTTTTGTTTGACATTCAAAATCTGCATTTACATAAACTTTATGATATTTATTGTATTTGTCTTTACAGGAGAACTCCATTCGAATAGTTTTACCTACATAGCCTTTCGGGACTTCAAAAGAGAAAGAGGAAACAACAAAAGTTGACTTAAATTGTTCAAGAATTTCATCTGTAGATTCGTCGACAATAGGATCGGGAACAAACGTATTCTGCGCACCAGCTAATTTCCTAAGAATTTCCTTACAATCATCCTCACTAAGATCACTTTCCACCAAATCGCTTCCATAAATCATAAGTGGATAGGCTTGGAAAACATTCTGTGAATTGGGTTTACTTTTCTTTTTATCAAGAATCGTTTCCATTCTTTTTTGCAGATATGAAGCATACTCATCATCATTTCTGTATTTACCCTTGCCATTCCTTTTTGCCATTTCAACTGAAACATTGTCAAGTCCATCTGTAAGTAGAATTAGGTAATAGCTTGCTCTAGAATTCTCATCAGCATCTTTAGCAATCTCAGCTATACGATCCAAGGCAATGTCCATTGCATAATACTCGGCTGTATTTTTGCCATTAGGAATACTATAAATTAATTTCGCCACCTTACTCTCTTTATTTTTGCTTATTCGCTCAGCATCTTCCGCTAGATCAAAGAATTCATAATAAGTGTAAACCTCATCATTAAATCCTATAATATCCGCATGAATTCCACTCTTCACACTGGAACAAGAAATAAAAGCTGCACCCAAAGCAACTAATACCACAATACCAATAAAAAATTTTTTCATAAGAAGCCTCTCTTTTATTAAGACTGAATTTACGTCTAAACAGACTATAGGAAAGTATATTTACTTTTCAATAGTAGAATAACAGTATTTATACTGATTGTCAACTTTAAAAAAGTAAATTAACTTATACTTTTGATCATGGGATTCAAAGAAAATTTGAGAGAGGAAATTTCATATCAAGGTCTTATGGTAAAAGAACTTGCGGCAAAGGCAGGTCTTCAGCCAAGTAGTCTTAGCAACTATCTTAGGGAAAACAGTTCTATCCCATCGGCAGACATTGCTGTAAAGATTGCGAATGCTCTGAATGTTTCCGTTGAATATCTTGTAACAGGAACAGAGATAACACAACTTACACCAGATGTTCGTATTATGGCGGATAAAATTTCTAAAATGTCAGCCAGAGATCGTCGATGTCTGGAGGCATTGGTCAATGCAATTGAAAAAGAAAACAAAACTCCACAATAACAGTTAGCAAGTATTTATCACTTTACGACGGCGACATAAACAGGGACGGCGAAACAGTCTATCTCCCCTATTACATGGCCGCTGTGATGTAATATCTTTGCCAAAACCTTAAAATAATCCTAAATTTAATATTTTTACTGTTTTCCTCTTATTTTTTTCTTTATTTTTCCTATTTATATGATATAATGGTTGACAGATTTAATATCGAACACGAATAATTTATGGTAAAACTTGCGGAAGCGAGAAGCTGAACCGAAAAAAATCTGCACAAGCGCAGCGCGGAAGCCTTTTTTCGGGGCAGATACTCGCTGGGAGCAAGTTTATATAAGGAGTTTATTATGTTCGATATTTAATCTAGCATATCGTTAAGGAATTATATGGATAGGAAAACTGGCGTTGTGGTTCCGCTGGCGGCTTTGTATACGAAAGACTGCCCGGACATTGGTGATTTTTATGCCCTCAAGGAATTTGCTGATTTTTGTGAGAAAAGCAATCTTGGTGTCCTTCAGCTTTTACCTGTAAATGATACGGCCTCCCAATCCTCTCCATATTCTGCCCTGTCGTCATGTGCACTTCATCCTGTCTACATCCGGATCAATGCGATTACAGGCTTTGACGATGCCCTGAAGAACAACAGGACTTTCTCGGCGGCATACAAGACTTATGTAAAAAAGGCAAAGTACAGCCCCAGATTTGATTACGAGAAAGTGTGCGCAGAAAAAATACGGCTCCTTCATCTTCTGTACGATTATCTTGAGAAAAAAATGGCCACAAAGCGTTCCTCACTGTCATCGGCTACCCCCGGTGGAAGAGTTGTAAGCGCTGATTCTCCTGCCGCAATTGCACATGAGTTCAACGTGGAGATAGATGAATTTGTTGCCAGAAATCATTGGGTCATTCCCTATGCTGTGTTCAAGAATCTAAAGGACGTCTACTCTCAGGCCTCATGGAAAGAATGGGACGAGGACAAGTCCAGGATGAACCGCCATTTTATTGAGCTCAGGTGGAACAACCGTGCCTTGCGTTCAAGCCACAATTTTTACGTGTGGTGCCAGATGATTGCCTCAAAACAGTTCCTGGAAGCCGCCTCTTATGTAAAGGAAAAGGGCATTATCCTAAAAGGTGACATTCCTATCCTGATGAATGAGGACAGTGTTGACTGCTGGGCATGGCCTGAATTCTTTGACAGTGATTACATTGCAGGTTCTCCTCCTGACGGTGACAATCCTACGGGGCAAAGGTGGGGACTTCCGATCTATAACTGGGACAGAATCTCCTCCGATTCATTTTCATGGTGGAAGGAAAGGATTTCAACAGCGTCCGGATATTACGATGCGTACCGGCTGGATCATGTGCTGGGATTTTTCAGGATATGGGCGGTAAACAAAAATGAAACGACTGCATACCTGGGCTACCCTCATCCGTATTACACAATCAAGAGGAAAACCCTGGAAGAAGCAGGCTTTGATGACGCAAGGATAAAATGGCTTTCATGGCCCCACATTCCCACGCAGACAATCGGTGACATCACAGGCTCATGGGATTATGCACGCGAGATACTTGGCAAAGTATGTGACCGCATAGGCGACGAGGAGCTTTGGACATTCAGGAAAGAGATAAAGTTTGACAGTCAGATTTATTCGGCTTCATTCAGCGATGACCCTGAGTTGAACAAAAGGATTCAGGAAGCCCTTGCAAAAAAATGGCTGGACCGTACGCTCATTGAGATAAAGAACAACACCTTTGTTCCCGTGTGGTCATATTCGGATTCAACTGCATGGAAGAGCCTGTCGGAGCAGGAAAAAGAATCTCTCCTTGATGTGTTTGAAAAGCTCAGCCAGAAAGAAAACGAATTGTGGAAAAATCATGCGCATGGAGTTCTGGGACCATTGGTTTCATCTTCTGCAATGCAGCCCTGTGCCGAGGACCTTGGCATACATCTTCCGATCATGAGCGAGGTTTTGCAGGCATTGAACATAGCAAGCCTTCGTGTAATAAGGTGGACGCGTGACTGGCAGAATGAACCGTGGCCGTACGAGGATTTTGCATCTTACCCGGAGCTTTCAGTTGCAACATTGTCCGTGCATGACAGCTCAACGATAAGGCAGTGGTGGCAGGACGAGAAGGATTCAGTGCGTGAGTTCATAAAGATGGCGGGCGGAGAGATAAAGGACGACGTGCCGTTTACACCAGAGGTCTGCGACTATATCCTTAAGACAGGATCAAGGGCAAAGAGCGCGTGGTATGTGAACCCGATTCAGGATTATCTTTATCTTGATGAAAAATATTATGCCGAAGATGCATCTCAGGAAAGGATAAATATTCCGGGTACCGTAAACGAATGGAACTGGACGTACAGGATGCCGGTTAAAGTTGAGGATTTGATTCAGAACGAAAAACTCATAGATAAAATAAAGGAGATTGCAGGCGTTCATGCTGCGGTCAATTAGCGGAGGAAGAAATGAAATTTTCTTACAATGAATTTCACATCAGTCGAACCATCAGGGATTTATGTCAGTTTGATCAGACTTTGTACAGTTCAAGTGGCAACGTGATTTTTGCAGATTTAAAGGCAGTAAGGACATTCCAGGTAAAATTAAACGAAGTCTTTAAGGAACGCGGACAGGAAGAAAAACAGGTATCAGCAGGTTCCCTCAATGCCATGGGACTTATCGACGAGATATTCCATTATGTGTGCATGCTTTTCAGGCGTGACAAGGCACCTCTTGCTTTCACCAATCTTCTTTCTGATCTGGACACATATTTTGGAAAGGACAAGATTGATTCGCTTCTCATTCAGTTCATGGAGGAATTTCCACCGGTAGTTGTTTACCAGAAAAAACTTACCGCAAGCGATTATCTTATTCAGTCTGCAATTGATCCGGGCACAGGAAAACAGAGGAACAACAGGGAACAGGTTCTGGAAGAGCTTGTGATGCTTCATCTTGCAAATGAAAATCCTGCGTTCCATCCGTTCCAGATTTTGTTTGACGACACCAAGTTGAATTCAAATCCGACCTACATCAAGACGTGGAACCAGATAAAGGCATTCTTTATGACACAGCCGGTTTTCGGACCAAAGGGCAACACGCTCATCGACATGCTCAAGGAACCGGTCATTGCATCCCCCACATCGCTAAAGGGACAGCTTGACTACATCCGCACTTACTGGGCAGATCTTTTGGGTGAATGGCTCAAACGCCTGCTGGAAGGAATCGATACAATCACGGAGGAAGAAAAGGCCTCATGGTCTCCGATCAACGGTGGAGAGGTTTCCATGGACGCTTATTCCTACGAGAACCTGATGCAGGAATATGAAAGGTTCAGCCCGGATCAGGAATGGATGCCGAAAGTTGTGTTGATGGCAAAGACTGTTTTGGTGTGGCTTTTCCAGTTGAGCAAGCAGTATGGCCGTGACATTACACGTCTGGATCAGATTCCGGATGAAGAATTGAACCGTCTGCGTGACGAAGGCTTTACGGGGCTGTGGCTCATCGGTCTGTGGGAACGCAGTTACGCTTCCAAACGGATCAAGCAGATTAACGGAAATCCGGAGGCGGCTGCATCTGCATATTCACTTTTGGATTATGAGATTGCAGGAAACCTCGGTGGATGGGAGGCCCTGGACAATTTGCGAAGGCGTTGCTGGGCTCGTGGAATAAGGCTTGCTTCCGACATGGTGCCGAATCACACGGGTATGGACGGAAAATGGGTTATCGAGCATCCTGATTTATTCATCACCACCAAGGACTGTCCTTTCCCCCAGTATTCATTCAACGGAGAAAATTTGAGTCAGGACGGAAGGGTCTCGCTTTATCTTGAGGATCACTATTACTCAAAGAGCGACTGTGCGGTTTGCTTTAAGCGTGTAGATAACCAGACAGGAGACGTGACATACATCTACCACGGAAACGACGGAACAGGAATGCCATGGAACGACACAGCCCAGATAGATTTCCTGAACCCCGCCGCAAGGGAAGCCGTCATCCAGCAGATAATGAAGGTTGCCGCTA
>JAGCYQ010000066.1 GCA_017960765.1 Treponema sp. | reverse complement strand
ATGTCGCCTGAAATAGTAAGTATTGTAAGTCAGTATAACCGGACAATTGACCGCCTTGAACAGGCTATTCAAAAAGAAAAAGAAGAAACTGCAAACCGCCAGCAGGCAGAAATCCGTATGCTTGAAGCGCGTATAAATCCTCATTTTATATACAATACGCTTGATACGGTCAACTGGATGGCAATAGATAAAGAAGAATATGATATGAGCAATGCCATAAGTTCGCTTGCAACTATTCTGCGATATGCCATAAGCAACAGCAATAAGATTGTAACTGTGCGCGATGAAGTGGAATGGCTCAAACGTTATATTTACTTGCAACAGTACCGCATGAAAAATCAGTTTGTATGCAATATCGATGTGGCGGAAAACGTTATGGACTGGCCGGTTCACAAACTGCTGATTCAGCCATTTGTAGAAAATGCCATTATTCACGGATTTGAAAACGCAGAGGGAGTTTCTGTACTTGATGTTATTATGCGGAATGTAAATGACATGCTTTCTGTTACCATCCGTGATAACGGCAAAGGCATGGATGAAAATCTTACAAGTGTTATAAACTCTGGCTCCTGGAAACAGGACCGCGGTACGCTTGGTATCGGTATTTACAATGCGCTTATGAGGCTGCACATGTATTGTGATGGTCAGGAAACGGTTCATGTGACATCAGCTCCGGGCGCGGGAACAGAAATTTCAGTCGTTTTTCCGGTAGAAACGGATAAATCAGTTTAGTTTTATCCACCTTTTTAAAGGTTTTTCTGATTTTTGAATTTAAAACGGTGGATTTAGAATAACATTACAATCTTATATGGAATCAAAAAAAGGGGGATTGTCATGAAAAGATTTGTGATGGTTTTAATGGTCGTTTGTGTTCTCTTCAGCGCATTTGCCGGTGGAAAGAAAGAGAGTCCAACAACAACTGCTCCTGCAGCTAATGGTCCGTCTGGAGATGTAGTTATCTGGTACTATTGGGAAACAATAGGACATCAGAAGGCTCTTGATCACATTATTACAGAGTTCAACAACAAGCAGAGTGCTATTAAAGTAAGTGCAAAGTATGTACCGTTTGCTGATTTCAAAAAACAGCTTTCAATCGGTGCAGCTGCTTCTGAACTGCCGGATTTAGTAATCCTTGATAACCCTGATCATGCATCTTATGCAAGCATGGGTATTTTTGCGGATATTACCGGAAAATTTGATGTTAGCACATACTATCCGGGACCTGTTAATTCATGCACACTGAATGGTCGCTTGTATGGTGTTCCATTCGGAAGCAATGACCTTGTACTTTTTTACAACGAAGATATGCTGAAAGAAGCCGGAGTTTCAGTTCCTACAACATGGAATGAACTTCTTGATGCCGCTGCTAAATGCACAAAAGGCAACGTATCTGGATTCGCACACAGCTCTTTGCAGAATGAGGAAGGTACTTTCAACTTCCTTACATGGCTTTGGTCAACAGGTGCAACATCTTATGAAATTGGTTCTGCAAACGGTATTAAGGCTTTGACTCAGGTTCAAAAAATGGTACAGAACGGCGGCATGACCGTTGAAGCAATCAACTGGACACAGGGCGATACCATGAATCAGTTTATTTCTGGTAACCTTGCTATGATGATAAACGGTACATGGCAGATTCCTACTATGCGTGCAGAAGTTCCAGATATGCACTGGAATGTAGCACCGATTCCACAGGACAAAGTACAGGCTTCTGGCCTTGGTGGAGAAAACTACGCTGTTATTGCAGGTGGTAATGAGGCTGCAGCAATTGAATTCTTGAAATATGCTACATCAAAGGATGTTTGTCTGTATATGATGGAGAAAATGGGATATATTTCATCTGATTCAACTATTGCAGAAGGACAGTTCGGTGATGATCCTGTTTATCAGGTATTTGTTGATGAAATGAAATACGCTGGTGCTCGCGGACCGCTTCCTGAGTGGCCGGACATTTCAGACGCTATTTCTCTTGCTTTCAACTAAGTAATGACAGGTGCAAGTACACCAGAAAAGGCTGCTGCCAAAGCACAGGCAACAATTGATGCAATTCTTGGAAAATAAAAAGGCTTACCGCATGACGGTTTTGTGCCTTTAACGTAGGGGTAGCCATGAGTTTTTGCGAGCTCATGGCTATTTTTGTGCTATAATAAGGATGAGGAAAATATGCAGGCCATAAGAATTACAGATCGTTTTTTTAGCAATTACCGGAATCTGGTACGGGATAAAATGATTCCCTATCAATATAAGGTTTTGAATGATGAAATTGCCGTAAACATTGAACGCGAGCGGAACGATAATTCCATTCCTAACGAAAAAAGCCACTGTCTTGAAAATTTTAGAATTGCGGCTGGTCTAAAAAAAGGGGAGCATTACGGCTGGCAGTTTCAAGACAGCGATGTGTATAAATGGCTTGAAGCGGTGTCGTATTCTCTTATGGAAAAGCCGGATGACAATCTGAAAGCTCTTGCTGACAGCGTAGTGGACCTTATTGCGCAGGCTCAGGAAGAAGACGGCTATCTTTCAACATATTTCCAGCTGAAATGCCCTGACCGCAAATTCAAAGATCTTGCGTGGAGCCATGAGCTGTACTGTGCGGGGCATTTTATGGAGGCGGCAGTCGCCTACTACGAAGCAACTGGCAGCGATAAAGTGCTTGCTGTGGCGCGGAAAAACGCGGATTGCATCTGCCGGTATTTTGGTACCGGGAAAGGGCAGACTCGTGGCATTGACGGTCACGAGGAAATAGAAATAGGCCTTATGCGGCTGTATCATCTGACAGGGGATAAAAACTATTTACAAACGGCGGCATATTTTCTTGAAGAGCGCGGCCAAAATCCGGATATCTTTATTGAGCAGAGCGCGGCGGAACACGGCGGTAAGCCAGATTTATCTGGTATTCTTTCTTTGCCGAAAACATACTTTCAAATTCATAAGCCGGTAATTGAACAAGATACCGCCGAAGGTCACGCCGTCCGTATGATGTACCTTGCTACTGCGATGGCGGATGTCGCGCTCACCGCCGGCAATAAGAAACTGTATGAAGCATGTAAGAAAATATGGCACAATGTGGTTGACCGGCGCATGTATATTACCGGCGGGGTTGGTTCTACGGTAATCGGGGAGTCGTTCACTTTTGATTATGACCTTCCGAACGACACCATGTACTGTGAAACTTGTGCGTCTGTTGCGCTTATGTTTTTTGCGCGGAACATGCTTTTGAATGAAGCGCACGGAGAATACGCGGATATAATGGAACGTGCCTTGTATAACACTGTGCTTGACGGCATGGCGCTGGACGGACGGCACTTCTTTTATGTAAATCCGCTTGAAGTGACACCAGAAGCTTCTGCAAAAGACCCTGGAAAGAGCCACGTAAAACCTGTGCGTCCAGAGTGGCTGGGTTGTGCGTGCTGTCCGCCGAATCTTGCGCGGCTGCTTGCATCGCTTGACAGGTATGCGTTCCATGAAAAAGCTGGTGTTGTTTTTGCTGATTTGTTTATGAGTGCCCATGCTGAGTTTCCGGGGCTTACGGTAGAGGAAGAGACAGAATATCCGTGGCAGGGAAGCGTGTCTTTCAGACTGACTTCTGCGAGTTTGTGTGGCGAGCAGGATAGTTGTGGGGAGTATGTGTTTGCTGTACGTATTCCGGGCTGGACTGCGTATAGTTCTGGTAATGCAGGAACCGCGACCGGCAGGCACACAGTAGAGGGTGGCCAGGCGGTCAAAATATCCCTGAACGGTAAGCCGCTTGCGGTTGGCTCTACGACCAGCGGAAAAGCTGCCGAGCTTAAAGACGGCTACCTCTATCTGACAGGCCCGTTTGAAGGTGATGTACTGAAACTTGATTTTGCGATGCCAGTCATAAAAATGGCGGCAAATCCTGCTATTCATGCGGATAACGGAAAAATCGCCGTAATGCGCGGCCCGCTCGTATATACGCTTGAAAGCATTGATAACGGAGCAGGGCTTAACCGCCTCTTCCTGCGTGATGATACGGCTTTTACCTGGCAGTTCAGGCCTGATTTGCTGAACGGAGTGGGCGTTATAAAAGGAAGGGGATACCGTATTCCAGATGCCACCAATACAGAAGACTCGCAGGCACCGCTTTACGCGCCTTATTCACCGGATATAGAAGCAACTGCTGAATGTGTAGAACTCACCTGGATTCCATATTTTGCATGGGCAAACCGTGGAATAAACGAAATGTCGGTGTGGATTCGCCAGAAATAGGATACCGCCCTATGCTTTTATGCCCTGAATTGCGATGTCGATTCCCGCGATAATCTCATTTACGTCAGATTGATTGAAGACCGCAAGCCTGAAAATTGCTGACTGGATAAGTCCGTAAAAAAGTTCGTTGGTCGCTTTTACATCAACCTGGCGGAACTCCCCGGAATTTATTCCCTCAATAATAATCCAGGAAAGAAGATGTCTTAAGCGCAATACACGGCGGCGAACGCGCTCCCCTGAATCTTTTCCAGCTTTTTGAATCTGAAGAAGATAAGTAAGAATCACGTTGAAAAGCTTTCTGTTGTCTTCGCATTTGTGAAGAATCAAGACAAGGATATTTTTAAGCATTTCGGAATCTGTGCAGTCTTTTGTTTCGATAATTTTGCGCAACCCCTGCTCAATTCCTGCCGTAAGCTGCTTTATGCTGCAAAGGAAAATCTCGCGTTTGTTTTTGAAATATATATAAAGAGTGGTGCGGGTTATGCCGCCTCTGTCCGCAATTTTTTGGAATGTGACATCCTCGTATCCTTCTTCCACAAAGATGTCCAAGGATTTTTCCAGAATTTCGTGTTTCCGTTTTTCATGTTCGACTACAATAGCCATTTTTTCTCCCTACGTTTTCGTGTCTTATCCAGATGCGCCGTCCATCGTTTTTTGTGGCGGGCTCGGCGCACTTTGGACGTTTATCTATTTACT
>JAGCYQ010000065.1 GCA_017960765.1 Treponema sp. | reverse complement strand
TCCACAGATAAGCACTCCTGTCTCACAGCAGGATCATAATCTGAAAGTCGGAGCGGCACATGTAGAGGATTACAAAAAGGCCGCCATGAAAAGCCTCGGCATCAAGGAGAACAGCTCCTCCGGCAGAAAAGTTCCAGGCTGGCGAAACAATGGCGACGGAACGCATACGGTAATCTCAAAGGAAGCCAATCTCTGGAATCTGTATGGCCCCAACTGGAAGGAATTGTCCGGTTATGAGGGAGACCCCACAAAACTTCATGTCGGGGATACTGTGGGGAAGAAAATAAAGGTGAATCAGGGAGCGGGAGACATGACTGTTACCGAACGGATTGAACTGGCAAAGGGAGCAGGAAATAATAAGTTCTCAAACACAAATTCCGGATATGAAATTGACCATGAAACCAAGACAATAAAAGTAGATTTGAATGATAAAAAAGCCTTAATCGAAGCGGCAGATAAATTTCAAACCTACGAAACCCTGAATGATGGATATAAATTACAAGGCTATTGTTCAGATGGAAGTTATAGAACGTATTCAAAATTTTCGGAGTTATCTTCTGAAATTTATAAGTCTCCATGGCATGGGGATATTTTTCTAACTGCCGAAATAGACATAGCTGCCGGATTAGGTGTAGAGGGATCCATCTCATTGGTAGTTGATTTAGATAATTGGAAAGATTCTGGAATTAATTTCAGTGGCGGTGTAGCGGCTGGGTTAAATGTTGGAGTAGGTGTTGGAATAGGTTACACGCCTAGGGACTTAGAAGGTTCAATGCCAGTAGGAGTAGATGGTAATTTTGGATGTTTGCCTTTTAGTATAGCGGCGATGACTGATGAAAAAGGTTTCAACGGCGGCTCTTTCTCATTTGGTCCAGGAATGGGGCTTTCATCATCAACTCAAAAATCATATACATTGAGTATCAACAATATAATAGATTTCTTTAATTAAGTGGAGTATTTATATGAGTTTACGATCATCATTTGCCATAATGTTTTTTGGTTTTCCATTTGCGGATTTCTTTTTATCTTTGTTTCTTTATTTTTTGGGAGTACCAATTGAGGCTTGTGGCATAGTATTCTTGGTTATTTTTGTTGTCTGTTCTATTTTGATTGGAAAAATAAAATGTCCAAACTGTAAAACAAAACTGAAAGACAGTTTTAACATTTTCTCTGGATATTATCGTGGTGGATTTCATTCAATTCCTAAAAACTGCCCCTGCTGTGGACAGGACTTGGATGAGGTATAAAGGGAAGATACCTACATAACTCAAGTGTCCTAGACATTTAAGTTGATAACATATAGAACTATTATTGTCTGAAAGAGACCCTACTTGAATCTGCGTGGTTTATTGGGAATAGGGAGGTAATGAAATGAGGATACATCCCAGGCTTGCAAGCTTGCTTTATTTTATTATTGTTAACACAGAATAATCCGAAAGCGACTTATTCTGTGTTTCCCTAAAGTTTGAATCCGGTACCAACAAATTGAACGATATCGCGCCCGGTGTCATCAGTTACGTCAACATTGATGATCATCGAGGAGCGCCCGTTCTTTTTGCATGTGGCACGTGCAATCAGCTTGTTGCCTTTTGGTGAGCTAAGGAAATTGACGCTGACCTGCTGTGCCACAGTTGATTTGTGCAGGTTATTGGAAAGAGTGGCAAAGGCAAAGTCCGCAATCAAAAACATTGCACCGCCCATCACACCACCCATGGCATTCTTATGATTATCCGTGATCTGCATGGAGCAAACACTGTATTCATCAGTGAGTTCATCCAGCTGAACTCCGTTTGTTGTGGCAAATCTGTCGCCGTAGAAATACTCCCTTGCTTCTTCTATTGAATTAAAAGCACCCATATTCCCTCCTATAATGCAAACACACACTGATGAGAAGATTTTCCCTCACAATCCGGCGTGTTATTTTTTGAATATATGCAGCCGCAGTAATTCTGCCTGTACAAGTTGAATTCCCTGCAAAGCTCAAGACTCCTCTTGAATCCGTTTTTTTTCTTAAAGTCTGCCACAAGATACTTAAGCTTTGTTTCGCTCTTTAATGCCAGACCGATTTCGTTGATTTTCTTTGCATCCTTGCACGGACTTATCGAAATCGTCGTAGTAAACCATTCAAATCCGTTTTGTTCCGCATACTCCCATGATTTTTTCATCCTGAACTCGTAGCATCTTCTGCATCGTTCCCCGCGCTCTGGTTCTGTCTGCAATTCAACCTGCTCACGTACACCGGTTGCGGCAAAATATTCCTCTGGGTCGTAGTGTTCTTCCACAAACTGAATCTTATTCTGCACGGCCAGAGGAAATTCCTGAATGAATTTCTTTATCGTTTCCAGGCGCTTAATATATTCCTCTTTTGGATGAATGTTGGGATTGTAAAAAAATATGGTGATATCAAAAAATTCTGTCAGGTATTCAATTACATAGGTTGAACAGGGCCCGCAGCAGGCATGCAGAAGCAGTCTAGGCTTTGAGCCCCGTCCTTTTATTTCTGTTAGAATTGAATCAAGTTGTTTTTGATAGTTTACGACTTGTTCCATTCTAGTAAGTTAAACTCGGTGTCCAGAATTCCTGATTGTAAATGTCGGTAAAGCGGTATGCAATCTTTACATCCCCTTCTCCAACATCAACATTGCTGATTTTCATGCTTTTGGTAACAGTCATCGGCTCACCAAGATAAAAGCTGTCCAGATATTTACCATCGTATGAATAATAGTCGCACACAAACTCCAGCACGTCGCCCTCGTTCAACTCGATGAGGTTCTTTGCAACAGTGAGAGTCTCGCTTTCCTTGTAATCAGTCCTTGCACCGGCAATGTATC
>JAGCYQ010000064.1 GCA_017960765.1 Treponema sp. | reverse complement strand
CATGTATGAGTTTTTGGACCGCTTAATCAACGTTGCCCTCCCTCGCGTTAAGGATTTCCGTGGAATCAAGGCTACTGGTTTCGATGGACACGGAAACTTTTCTCTTGGTATTACAGAACAGATTATCTTCCCGGAAATCGACTTTGATAAAATCGTAAAGATTTCTGGTATGAACATCAGTATTGTAACGAGCGCACGCACCGACAACGAGGCACGTGTCCTGCTCACCAAGTTTGGAATGCCTTTTAGGAAATAAGGAAGAAGTTCATGGCTAAGAAATCAATGATTATCAAGGCGGCTCGTAAACCCAAGTATAGTACCCGTAAGTATAACAGGTGCCAGTTGTGCGGTCGTCCTCATGGATATTTGCGCAAGTTCAAGATTTGTCGTATCTGCTTCCGCAAATTAGCTAGTGAAGGCCTCTTACCTGGCGTCACTAAGTCATCTTGGTAGTGTAGGAGAATAGAAATGGCAGCTTCAGACCCCATAGCAGATATGCTGGCGAAAGTCCAGAATGCGGCAAAAGTCAACCACGAGAAGGTTGATGTTCCGACCTCCAAGATGAAACTGGAGATTGTCAAGATCCTGAAGACTGAGGGATTCATCAAGAATTTCAAGAAAGTTCAGGACGACAACGGACACAGCATCATCCGCATCTTTTTGAAGTATGACGACGTAAACAAGTCGGTAATCCACGGTATGAAGAAGATTTCAACACCTGGTCGCCGCGTTTACTCTGGTTACAAGGATTTACCCCGTGTCTATAACGGATTTGGTACATTAATCGTTTCAACATCAACAGGCATCACAACCGGTAAGAAGGCTTCTGAGAAGCAGGTTGGCGGTGAGTTGATTTGTTCTGTATGGTAATAGGAGGAACTTATGGCATCTAAAGTAGGTAAGCTTCCTGTAGCTATTCCTGCAGGCGTTACAGTTACTGTTGGAGAGAACCTGGTTACCGTAAAGGGACCCAAGGGTGAGCTCAAGCAGAACGTGAATAATCTGGTAAAGGTGGAAGTGAAGGGCGCTGAAGTGGTCGTGACTCCCGTAAACGAGTCAAAGCCCGCAAGTGCAGCTCATGGTCTTTACCGCAATCTCATCAACAATATGGTGAAGGGCGTTACCGACGGCTTCTCAAAGGCTCTTATCGTTAAGGGAGTTGGATACCGTGCGGAAGTGAAGGGCAAGGAGCTCGTTATGAACCTTGGCTATTCAAACGACTTCGTTGCCATCATTCCTGACAACCTTACTGTCACCGTCGAGTCAAAGGACGTGGTGAAGGTTATCATTTCAGGAATTGACAAGCAGGCTGTCGGTGAGTTCAGCGCACAGCTCCGTAAGCTCCGTCTGCCTGAGCCGTACAAGGGAAAGGGCATCCGCTATGAGGATGAAGTTATCAGACGCAAAGTCGGTAAGACTGGTGTGAAATAAGGTGGTTTGACATGTTGAGAAAAATGACTGATAAACAGAGAAAGCGCCTGCACAGAAAGGTCCACATCCGCAAGTCTGTATACGGTACCGCAGAGCGTCCGCGCCTGACCGTGTTTAAGAGCGGCAAGAACCTTTACGCACAGGTTATCAATGATGATGAGGGCAAGACTCTTGCTTCCATTTCAACATTGGAGAAGGATTTTATTGCACTGAAGGCACACGTTGACAGCGCAAATAAACTTGGTGAAGCACTGGGTGCCCGCCTCAAGGATAAGAACATTACTAAGGTAGTGTTTGACCGCAACGGTTATCTCTATCACGGCGTCGTGAAGGCACTTGCTGATGCTACCCGCAAAGCCGGGATTGAATTCTAGGAGTGTTTATGGAAAACGAACGCCAGAAGCGCGGAGATCGCGCAGATAGAAAACCCCAGGATGAATTCGTTGAAAAGCTGGTTAAGCTGAACCGTACTTCCAAGACCGTCAAGGGTGGACGCCGCATGGCATTCTCCGCTCTGACAGTTGTCGGAGACCAGAAGGGAAGAATCGGTTTCGGATTCGGAAAGGCCAATGACGTTACAGAGGCCATCAGAAAGAGTCTTGAGAAGGCCAGGGCAAACCTGACTACTCTCCCGATGAAGAACGGAACTATTCCCCATGAGATCATCGGAAAGTACAAGAGCTCTTCAGTGCTTCTGAAGCCGGCATGTCCTGGTACTGGAATCATCGCAGGCGGTGCTGTACGTGCCGTCATGGATGCCGCAGGAATTACAGATGTTATCTCGAAGTCTCAGGGCTCAAGAACATCCGTCAATGTCGTTCGCGCCACATTCAATGCGGTCGCCGGACTGATGGACGCTCGTGCAGTCGCTCAGGCTCGCGGTAAGGCTCTGAAGGATATGTGGGGCTGATTATGGCAAAGAAATTACGTATTGAACTGATCAAGAGCACAATCGGACAGAAACCGGAAAAGGTAGCTACTGTCCGTAGCCTCGGTCTGAAGAAGATTAATTCAGTGGTGGAGCAGAACGACACTCCCGCAATCCGCGGAATGGTTGCTTCTGTTGCTCATCTGGTAAAGTGTGAGGAGATCAACTGATGGCAGATTTCGAATTGCACGCGCCCCAGGGTGCTAACAAGGCTCCGAAAAGAGTCGGACGCGGATCCTCATCCGGACTGGGAACAACGGCTGGAAAGGGAAACAAGGGACAGCAGTCCCGCTCAGGTGGAAAAACATACGTCGGTTTCGAAGGTGGACAGATGCCTTTGTACCGCCGCATCGCACGCCGTGGTTTCAGCAACGAGCCGTTCAAAAAGGAATATGCAATCTTCAACTTGCAGCAGCTTGAGGAAAAGTATGCGGATGGCGAGACTGTTGACAGCGCATCTCTTGCAGCAAAGGGACTGTTGACAAAGAACGCTGACGGAATCAAAGTTTTGGGCAACGGTGAGATCACAAAGAAGCTCACTGTCTGCGTGGACAAGGTTTCCGGTTCCGCAAAGGAAAAAATTGAGAAGGCGGGTGGTTCCGTAAAGGTTTCCTCCGCTGAGTCTGCAAAATAAAAAGTTGGAGTGAATAAATGGCAAACAATGCTGTAGTAAACATGTTCAAAGTTAAGGAATTGCGTTCAAAGCTTTTCTTTACATTGTTCATACTCGCTGTATTCCGTTTCGGTAGTGTTTTGACTATCCCGGGAATCAATGCTACGCTTCTCGCGCAGTATTTCGAGAACTTGGGTAGTGGCGCAGAAAGTGCGTTTGCCAGTTACATGGACTTTTTTGCAGGTGGTGCATTTGAAAGGTTTTCTGTGTTCATGCTGGGTGTAATGCCCTACATCTCAACACAGATTATCCTTCAGCTTGCTCTGGTCATCTTTCCGTCATTGAAGAGAATCGCTCAGGAAGAGGGCGGTCAGCAGAAAGTGCAGATGTGGACAAGGGTCGGTGCGATTTTCGTATGTCTGCTCCAGTCCTATGTCGTAACTGTGTATGC
Organism: Treponema sp.; assembly: GCA_017960765.1. GTDB lineage: Bacteria > Spirochaetota > Spirochaetia > Treponematales > Treponemataceae > Treponema_D. Next base: position 1,146 of record JAGCYQ010000064.1, on the reverse strand, counting down.
CGACTCAATCAGCCAGGCGATTCCCGGCGTACTCATCTTCAGCGGCTGGAAATTCAACATCATAGCCATGCTGACCGTAACAACGGGATCGATGATTACGGTTTGGATTGGTGATCAGATTACGGCTCATGGTGTCGGCAACGGTATCTCAATGATAATCCTTGCCGGTATCGTGGCCAGAATGCCGAGTGCCATACATGAATTGGTCAAGAGCGTGCAGGCCGGTCAGGTGAACGTAGTGTTCGCTTTGATTGCGCTTGGTCTTTATATTGTGCTGATTGGATTTATCGTCTATGAGCAGTCCGGTGAGCGCAAGATTCCCGTGCATTATGCAAAACGTGTCGTTGGACGCAAGATGTACGGCGGACAGAGCACTTACTTGCCGTTCAAAATCAATCCGTCGGGAGTTATTCCTATCATCTTCGCTTCTGCATTCCTGACTTTCCCGCTGCAGCTGGCTAACGGTTTTGCCAGTCGCTCCGGTGCGGCACCATGGCTGACAAGTGTAACACAGGCATTGAATCCGCTTGGATGGCTTTATAACGTAATCGAAGTTCTGCTGATCGTTTTCTTTGCATATTTCTACACTCAGGTAACACTGAATCCTGTCGAGATTGCTAAGAATATCCGTGAAAACGGTGGTTCCATTCCTGGAATCAGAACAGACAAGACTGAAGAATATTTGACAAAAGTGTTGAACCGCCTGATTCTTCCTGGCGCATTGTATCTGGCTGTAATCGCTATCCTGCCGACGATCATTCAGCTCGTGTTCAAGTTCCCCCAGTCAATCTCCATGTTGATGGGTGGTACTTCCCTGCTGATTATTGTGGGCGTGGTTCTTGATACTATGGCTCAGGTTGAGGCTCTTCTCAAGATGCATCACCATGATGGATTTACAAAGAAGGGGCTCAAACCGAGAAATTTGTAAAAAAAATAGCAAATTCGCGGTGAAAACACTAGATTAATTTGGAAATATGTGCTATATTATCTCACCACTACACTTGTAATGGTGAGATATTGAATTGTAGTTCATGGTGAGACGCATTTGTGTGATGATTTTACGGAAAACTTTCCAAGGAACCCCTTCATCCGCAGACGGCAACTGTCACTTCGAACTGCCATGATTCAATCTATTATAACACTTTT
>JAGCYQ010000063.1 GCA_017960765.1 Treponema sp. | reverse complement strand
GGACCTGCAGACCTCCGTCACCCACACCCAGGTTGATGAGTGTGACTCAAGGCATTCAACATGCGCGAAAGAAAGCGGATTCGTATACAGGGTCTTTGGAAAGGCTGACATAACCACAAACAGCGCCCACCATCAGGGAATTTCGGTTCTGGGCAACGGACTGGAGGCAGTTCAATTTGCGGAGGACGGAACGATAGAAGCCATTCAACATCAGGATTATCCTATTTATGGAGTTCAATGGCACCCGGAAAGGATGTGTCTGGGATTCAGCAGGCCTGACATGGATGACGGACTTAAACTGTTCAGGTATTTTTTCAAGTAACTTCATGCAGCCATTTTCCGCTTGCCACACGGATGAAGCCAATGGCCGCCTTTACGATTCCCTCGCTCATGACAAAGACATAAATCCACACCGCGCTCAGATGCAGTACGGTTGAAGCCAGGAATCCCAGGGGAATCGCCACCAGCCAGAGGGTACAGAGCTCCACAACGGCGGTAAAGACCGTATCCCCACCGGCTCGGCACACACCCACAACCCAGTTCATGCAGAAGGAATTGAAGGGATAGAAGGCTATCAATATCAGGAGCATGTAGGTGGCTGTCTTGAGGACGTCCGGCTCAACCTTAAAGAATAGTGGCAGCAACTGTGAAAGCGGCAGCAGGAGGACTGCGACCACGGCTCCCACCAGGGGCATGAACCACATTGAGCGCCTTGCATACCCATGGGCCTCTTCCATCTTCCTTTCACCAATTCTTTTTCCGATCAGGACGCCGATTCCGTTTCCGAATCCCATGCAGAAGACCCAGGTCAGCTGGCTTATCGTGTTCGTTATCTGGAATGCGGTTATGGCGTTTGTTCCGGCATGGGCAAAAATCGAAGACTGAACGGAAATCCCCAGGCCCCAGAAGGTTTCGTTTATGATGACGGGCAAGGCTATCTTGAAGTATCTGGCAAATGACTCAAGCTTTAGGGCAAGCATCTCCCTCAACTTTCCGCAGGCCTCATAATTGTGGCTGTAGGACCATATAATCAGAATCAGGAATTCAACGACGCGGGAAAAAACGGTGGCGATTGCGGCCCCCCTTACACCCCAGCCCGCAACAAAAATCAAAAGGTAGTTTGAGCCGGCATTTGTAAAGAGGGAAACAGAGGTGCACACCAGGGGAAGCTTTACCCTCTCCGTGCAGCGGAAGGCCAGGGTAAATGAAAAGTTGACTGCGGTTATGACATAGCTCAGGCACACAATCCTCAGGTAATCGCCGCCGACTTGAATAACGGCAGGATCGGGGGAAAAGAGGCTTATGAGCTGATGGGGAATCAAAAGTGAAAGCAGGGTGAAGATGGACGAGACGACCACGGAAAGGCAGAGTATGATTCCGAGCGACCTTCTTATTCCCTTAAGGTCATTCTTACCCCAGAACTGGGATATGAAAACGCCGCCACCGGAAGCGATTCCAAAGAGAACCATGTTCAGGATGAAGAATATCTGGTTTCCAAGCCCTACCGCCGCAATCTCCGTACCGCCCAAACGGCCGATCATGACGGTGTCCAGCATGTTCACTAAGTTTGCAAGGAGATTCTGAAGGGAAACGGGGATGGCAATGGCAACAAGAGAAGAATAAAAGCCTTTGAGTTTCATTTAATCACCGGTGGAAGTCTAGCATTATTCCGGGAATCATTCAAGTGAAGGGGAAAAGTGGATCATGCCTAACAGTTGTTTCCCATACCAACTCCTACAAATTTCCATTTACTGGAGCTGGAGGGAGAATTTGGCGGAGTGAGGGGGACGCTATATGTGGGGGGGTGACGTTTAAAATTCACTGATAAAAAAACTTCTAAACAAATTCATCAATGGTTTATAATCGTCATCAATTTCGCCATGATGATTGGCATAAAAGTATGTTTTATTATCTATTTTTTTTATAACATACTCAGAGAGTCCATCGTAGACCGATAAATTTGATTCATTTATTATTATGGATTTTCTTGGTTTGCTTTTCAAAATTTCTTTAATTTCCAGATCTTGTAGTTTAATCCTTTTTTGACTGCCATCATGTTTAAAAAGGTGAAACCATATTTCATTTTCTGAATCATAAATTGCCGCTATTTCCAATATCCCGTTATTTATAGAACTCCTGATTAATACCGAGCAATAGCATGATTGTTCTATTTCTTCATTAAGTTGTTGCTCGGTTTTCTGGAAAAAGGCTTTATCAATATAAAATGGATTAAAACGAGTAGATTCATATTTTACCAATTCTTGATAATAAATCTCCTGTGCCTTTTCAAATGAAAAATGGATCCTTTTTTCTTTATTTCTACAACTTGAAAAGATTAAACAAATAATTATAGGAAAAAGAATTACAATTCTTTGATTTTTTAACATATCTACTCATCTCCTTCTGATTAGTTGAGTTCAGGGAAATAAACTGAACGCAGTGTTAATCCATTCTCTTCACGTATATCATTTTCTCGTTTTAGTGAATTTTTCTCAGAATCAGGCGTAGTTCCAGGTTTATAGATATCTAAAGATGATGTTTGTGAACCAATATTAATCTCTTCACTATGGCCACCTTCATGTGCTAGTCCAATAAATGGAGGCCTGTAGGTAGAATTATTGTCATCCACACCACCTTCCCAACAGTCTGGATCGAAGCATATCAATGAGTTTTGTGGACCTTTTTTTGTATCTCCATAAATTATTCCATCTGTTATGTAAATTATACTGTTGTAACCATTGGTACTATTCATTTTAATAATTTTACTATTCCCAAGACAGATAGTGTTTCTTTTCGGTGTATTGATCAATGATGAAAGAAGTTCATATCCTTTTGGATTTGAAACTTTTGAAAATGAAGATAATGTTACTTCTCCTGTATCACGATTAACCATTGCACCATTACAGATTTTGCTTAGTTCTCTTTGAACTGCGGCCATATACGCTTTGCTGCCACAAACATAAAGTACCTTCCCATCCGGGTCCATATAGCGTACGGGGTTGTTTCCCGCGTAGTGGTACAAACCGGCATTGTCTGTGACCTTTTGGCGATTTTGTAAGTCAAGATAGCGTTGGATTGACGGCCAGTGTCGATTAATTCTTTTTTTAAAATATTTTTCTGGTTTATCAGTTTTCAAGTCTACTCACCTTATTAAATTATACAGTTAATACATCTAATACTATTCTTTTTTTCTTTTTGAACTTTATTTTATATTCTTGAGTTTCATTTAGTGTATCTGTATATACAATGTTAACTATAAATGAATTCGGCAAAACAATATCTTCACAGGAAAAAACTATATAATTATCCTTTTTCAAGATAAGG
>JAGCYQ010000062.1 GCA_017960765.1 Treponema sp. | reverse complement strand
CTTGAGCTTGAGGAGCTTCCTGTTACAAGCCGCAAATTCCCCTATGTATTCTTCCAGAGTGAAAGGGAAATCGGTAACTTTGTTTTGACTGCAGAACACCTCAATTCAAAAGACTCTGAGGGCAACGTACTCCTGAACGATTTTAACATTACGATTCATCCGGGAGAAAAGGTTGCCTTCGTTGGAATGGAGCATAACTCAATCACATCTTTCTTTGACATAATCTCAGGTGAGGCAAAATGCGATGGTGCAACGGTCAACTGGGGTCAGACCACAAAGCATACATACATGGGCCGTGACAACAGCCAGTATTTCAGCAATGACCTGAACATCACCGACTGGCTCAAACAGTACTCAAAGGATCAGGATGATTCCTATGTCAGGGGATTCTTGGGAAGGATGCTTTTTACGGGTGACGAGAGCCTCAAGCCTGTTAAGGTTCTTTCCGGAGGTGAGAAGGTCCGCTGTATGCTTAGCAAGATGATGCTGAGCGGTGCAAATGTTCTGATTCTCGATGACCCGACAAACCACCTTGACCTTGAGAGCATCGAAAGCTTGAACCAGGGTCTTGTGCGGTTCAACGGAGTAGTGCTGTTCTCAAGCCATGACCATGAGTTCATAAGCACTATCGCCAACAGAATTATTGAAATTACACCAAAGGGAATCATTGACAGAATGATGAACTTTGATGATTATTTAAAGGACGAGCAGGTTAAGTCATTACGCAAAGAATACTATGCTGGTACTGACAAAAAAATCCGCTTCTAGGACAAAAAAATATAGGGGGAACTTGCAATGAAATTTTCAAAAAGAATTTTACTTGCCGTGTTGCTTGCATTTGGTGCAATCTGGTTGGGAGCAGAGACATCATCAAATGGCATCTGGAATTACAGGCTGGATGAAAAAGGCAACGTCATCATCACTGGAATCACAAATGAGGATACCGAACGTTTGGTTATTCCTTCAACTGTGGATGGAAAGACTGTAACTGGAATCGCTGACCATGCATTCTTCAGGTACAATGAAGCCACAGAACTTGTTGTTCCTAATACAGTTACTTCTATTGGAGTATCTGCATTTGAATCTTGTGAAAATCTTGAAAAAATCACATTGTCAAATAAACTGACTTTGATTCCGGACCGCTGTTTTGCTGATTGTGAATCGCTCAAGGAAGTGACGATCCCGGAAAGTGTACGCATCATCGGTTACATGGGTTTTGCAGAATGTGAGGCTCTTAAGAAGGCTGTCATTTCTCCAAATCTCCGTTTGATTTTTGACTATGCATTTGCAGGCTGCCCGGATCTTGATATCCATATTCCACGTCCTGTAGAAGTTGCCGAGGATGTATTCTACTCACACGATCTTGAGAAGAAACCTTTGCTTCATGTCTTCAAGGGAAGTATGGCAGAGATCATTGCAAAGGAATATAACTATGATTTTGAGTATGAGCCAGAGGGAGCAGAGGGTGATGTTCCAGAATGGTCAGATTACGAGGATTATCTTGGTGTCATCGAGTCATATTCACACATGGTTGGAGAACCTTTAACTCCTGAACAATATCAGGATATACTTAAGAGCATTTCAAAGCATCTGGAAAACCTTGACTTGTCACAGACAGAGAAGGTTGTGCGTACATCAGACGGACTTGTTGCATGGTATGCAGACGGTGATTTTACTCAGATTGCTGATATTTCTGGAGAAATTCCATATTTGCTTTCAATTCTTGAAGATGACGAAGAAAATGATTTGCTCATAACAGTTGCAGGTCAGAATGAGTATTCAGCAGATTACATTATGCTTTCTATGTATCCTGATTTATATGAATCTTATGAGGATTACTACTATGAGTATTCATACGGACTCTATGATACATTGAGCTACTGGTATTCAGGTCCAAAGCCTAGCTATGAAAACGTTAAGATAAACGGAGAGGAATATCTTGTTGGTATCCTTGACCTTTTGAATCCTGACTTTGAGATTGTATCACCGTCAAATCTCGATGAAGATGAAGAAGATGATGATGCAGTTGAACTCAGCTTTGATAAGCCAGCCGCAACCGGTAGCCAGTCTTCAACATCAAAGAATGAAAACGGAAAGGTTGTTGTTGAGCTTAATCTTTCAGACTCTTCTAATACTGACTCTACAAAGAGCGAAACTTCTAAGAGTGATACAGCAAAGACTGAGCCTTCAAAGAGCAACGCTGCAAATAGCAGTGCTGCAAAGAGCGATACTGCAAAGCTTACAGAGCTTGACGGAGATATCGAGGAATACTCAAGCGCACAGTTCATTCAGCTTGTCCATGACCTGACAAAGTTGGAGAATAAGGCTGATCTGGTTCCTGATTCTGTTGAGGGAATGAAGGTTGATGAAAGCTATTATATCAGTGATGGTGAGGACTCAATCTACTTTGCACCGTTCGGATCATTGCCATATGTCTACATCAGGATAGGTCAGGACGACTATAACTACGGTATTGTTCTTGCAGGTCCAAATGACAATGTTTACAGAACAGTTCTTCTTTCTGCCGGACAGTCAAGCGAAGGAAGAAGTGCCGACTATCTGTTTGATAATGCAAGCATCAAGGAACTCTATGACTTCATACGCTCAGAATTCCCTGTAACATGCATCGTAAAGACAAATATCCGCGGAAAGGATTACAACATCTACTGCGGTATGGACGAATACGATTCATCACTTGATTTCAGTTTCGACGAGAACTAAATAAACTAACGGTTGGTCCTTGTAGGGCCGACCGTTTTTCTTTTTAAAGCAGATTTAGAGTTAAACAGGCCCTGCCTTCTATGCCATGCAAGAAATTGTCCTGAACATTGCCGGCATTCAGCATGAATTTGTAGGAGGCGGCTCCTTGAACCGTAAGCCATTTGTTAAAAACATATTCCCCGGATAGGGTAAACTTGTGACTGTATTCAACAGTTCCAGACAAACTCATGTCACGCGCAACCCTGACAGCATCATGTATGTCTTCATAGGGTGAATCTGCATTTCCCTGGTCACGATAAAAACCTGAAGACGGATAGTAGTAATAACCGTCAATACCATTCTCAGGATTCGCATCTCTATATTGTAAAAGCCTCTCGATGTAATTCTCTCCATGTGCCACAAAGTCGTAGGCCAGCTTTGCCTTCCATTTTCCCGGAACCTCGTAGCCTGCATTAACAGTTGCGGCTGCGGAATCAGGTCCACCCAGGGATGCAACAAAAGTCTTGTCATCTCCACCAAAATGATTTACATGATAACTGATGAATGTGCTTTCAGGAGTGTACCTTGTATAGCACCATGGGGAAACGTACTGTCCCTCTGCATTGAACACCCAGCTTCCCGGGCCGTCTGTAGGTAGTGAATAAGTTGCCCCGAACTGCCATGCCATGCCGTTTGGAATGCTTCTTCCCTCATCAGTGGAAAGTTCACCGAATGCCTGTATCTCATTCTGTGCAAAAAGCCCGTACAGCCTTAGATTCTTGAATGGAACACATTCAAAAGTTATGCCAAGATACTGGGATATTCCATTCTGGTTGTCATAGCTGTCATCATTTTTTGCATAAAACGAATGCATGAACATGAGCGGATTTAAGAAACGGAGCTCGAAATTTGAGCTGGCAAGAGTTCCATCCAGAATTCCCAGGCTCAGGAATTTAAATGGCCTGATGTTGATGTGATGGAGATAAAAATACTTGTCTGTCTCTATCTGCTGAACAGATCCTGTATAATAAATGACGGGAGAATAAAATGAAAGGCTTACATATCCGTCTGTGATAAAACGGTTGGATAGAATGACACTGGGAAGAGTGGTGTTCCCTATCTGCATGCCGTTCCTTCCTATCTGCAGGTTGACGGCACTTTTACCCATTACTGGAAAGCCTATGCTTGCGTATGCTGTCTTTGGCCAGTCCCATATACCTGGAGCCCACTGAAGGTTTGTCCAGTCCCTGTTGTCCATCATGTTTGAGTAGTTTCCAAATTTATCAATACCGCTTTCCAAGGTAACATAATCGCCGACAGTAAGGTATACCGGAACTTTGAATAATCCGCTTTGGTTTACATAACGGTCTAGATAATCCCATTTTCTTTCCATGCCGTCTTCGGAGCGCTTGAAGACTTCAACAGATCCACGTGCTTTAATTCCCAGCATGACGGGTTCAAAGCCGATAGACCAGTATTCAGTATTGAAATATTCAACCAGATTGTCATAGCGGGCTTGTGAGCTTGGCTTAAGGCTGTCACGGTCAATCAAGTCCAGGGCCTGTTTCAGTTCAGCCATTGGAAGTGGAGCGGAATTAAGTTGAGTGATCAGGCCGCATTCAGAGGAAAGATCTGCAATTGTGTCATAGACCCAGCCGTCAGTATTTGTGTAAAAAAGCTTTTGGTCATTCCACTGTGATTTTTGAAATACTGTCTGTGCATCGACAGCCTGTAAACCTGCAAATAAAAAAAATATAGCCGTAATTAGAGTAAATTTCCTACACATACGGCTATAATACGAAAGAGACTTTTAATTGTCAAGAATGGTCATTTAGAACAAAACTGCGTTGATCAGCTTGCGGCAAATGCATCTGCGGCTTTCTGCACATCTGCCAGAGAACCGTATTTTCCTGCCATGATGTCCTTGGCGGTAGCCGCACACCATGCAGTATACTCTCCTGAACCGTTCTTGCTTCCAGCGTCAACTGCATTTTCCAGATAATCAGCAACGGAAGCGGTCAAGTCTCCGCCATGTATCGCCATGAATCCGGCAAAGGTATCAGCAGTATTTCCTGCCTTAATATTCAAAAAAGTCTTAACAGCTGCTTCGTCCATAATTCAATCCTCACACAATTCGTATTTTTTGTTAAAGAATTTGCTATATATTTTAATTATAACATACATCATAAAAAAAATAAAGGTTATTTTTGCAATTTCCAATAAGAATGTTGCATGTATTACAGCTTGCAGTCCCATCAGGAGGCAGGGGAGTAAATTACACCAGTAGATTAAATCTTTCTAATATGATAAAATAATATGATTTTACCGCTGTTATCTGGGCGGTGGAACAATTCACATAATCTGTTATTGTATAAAGGGGATATTATGTACAAACCAGTGGATCCAAAAGTTGATTTTCCTAAGCAGGAAGAAGAAATACTCAAGTATTGGGCGGAAAAGGATACGTTCAAAAAGTCTGTCTCACAGCGCGAGGGTGCTGAGGAGTATGTTTTCTATGACGGACCGCCATTTGCAACAGGACTTCCTCATTTCGGACACTTTATTCCGTCTACCATAAAGGATATCATTCCACGTTATCAGACCATGAAAGGCAAGAAAGTTGACCGCCGTTTCGGATGGGACTGCCACGGTCTGCCAATAGAGAACCTCATAGAAAAAGAGCTTGGCCTGAACTCAAAGCACGAGATTGAGGCTTTGGGATGTGATAAGTTCAATGAGGCATGTAAGGCTTCTGTTTTGCGTTATACCTCAGAATGGCGCAAGACTATTACACGCATGGGCCGCTGGGTAGATTTTGACAACGACTACAAGACAATGAACCCGGAATTCATGGAGTCAATCTGGTGGGTTGCCAAATCTCTCTGGGACAAGGGCTTGATCTACGAGGGATAATACATACTTCCGTATTGTCCTAGGTGTTCTACTGTTCTTTCCACACACGAGCTCGCACAGGGCTACAAGGATGTACAGGACCAGACTGTAACCGTCCGCTTTAAGGTTACAAAGGCACCTGCAGGTGTTCCTGATGCAGACATGGCAAACGGAAAAACATATTTCCTTGCATGGACCACAACACCATGGACCCTTCCAAGCAACCTAGGCCTCTGTATGGGACCTGATATCGATTACGTAAAGATCCTTGATAAAGAGAGCGGTGATTACTACATTTTTGCCGAGGCACGTCTTAGCGCATATTACAAGTCTGAGGATGCCTACGAGATTATCTGGCGCCACAAGGGAAAGGATTTCATCGACGCAGAGTATGAGCCGTTGTTCCCTTATTTCTCACAATTAAAAGATCCAAAGGCATGCGAGGAGATGAGCGGTCAGAAGTGTCCTAAGGGTGCATTCCGTATGTTCAATGCTGCATATGTCTCTACAGAGGACGGAACCGGTATAGTTCATATTGCTCCTGCATTTGGTGAGGAAGACCATAAGGTTTTTGCCGGAAGCGGAGTTCCTGAGGTTGAGCCTATTGATGCTGAGTGTAAGTTTACAAAAGAAGTATCTGACTATCAGGGCCTTTTTGTAAAGGATGCAGATAAAGAGATAATGAAGCGCCTTAAGGAAGAGGGAAAACTTGTAAAGCGCGATTCAATAGTCCATTCATATCCTCATTGCTGGAGATGTGGAAGCCCGCTTATTTACCGTGGTATCGGAAGCTGGTTTGTAAAGGTAGCCGATTATCATGACGTTCTTCTCCGTGCCAACAGCAAGATCAACTGGCAGCCTAACCACATCAAGGAAGGCCGTTTCGGTAAGTGGCTTGCGGGAGCTCGTGACTGGGCTGTCAGCCGTAACCGCTACTGGGGTAACCCGATTCCTATCTGGCGTTGTGATGACCCTGATTGTAAGCATACTCTTTGTGTCGGCAGCAGGCAGGAACTTAAGGATCTGTCAGGAACTTATCCTGATGACCTTCACAAGCAGTTTGTTGATAAAATCACGTTCAAGTGTCCGAAATGCGGCAAAGGTACAATGCGCCGTATACCTGAGGTATTTGACTGCTGGTTTGAGTCAGGATCAATGCCTTATGCACAGGTTCACTATCCGTTTGAGAACAAGGAAAAATTTGAGGCAAACTTCCCTGCAAAATTCATCTCCGAAGGTTTGGATCAGACCCGCGGATGGTTCTATACTCTTACGGTTCTTGCCGCACAGCTTTTTGACAAGCCAGCCTTTGAGAACTGTATTGTAAGCGGAATCGTTCTTGCCAGTGACGGCCGCAAGATGTCAAAGTCACTTCGCAATTACACAGACCCGGCAGAGGCAATTGACAAATTCGGAGCAGATGCAATCCGTCTTTTCCTTATGCATTCAGCCGTTGTCAAGGCAGATGAAATCCGCTATTCAGATGATTCTGTACGCGACATCATAAAGAGCATTATTCTTCCGCTTTGGAACAGCTACAGTTTCTTTGTTCAGTATGCCAATATCGACGGAATCACTTGTACAGGACATGAGTTTGACTCTAAATTACCTGATAATCCTCTTGACCGCTGGATTCTTTCAGTTGCACAGAAAATGGTAAAGGATGTTACAGAGGCCCTGGACAACTATGATTTGTCTGCTGCAATTGACCCGTGGCTTTCATTCATCGATCAGATCAACAACTGGTATATCCGCCGCAACCGCCGCCGTTTCTGGAAGTCAGGATCTGACAACGACAAGCTTGAGGCCTATGGAGCGCTTTACTCAGCCTTAAAGACATTTACCCTTACAGCATCTCCATTCATTCCATTCCTGACGGAGACAATGTGGCTTAACCTCCGCACTGATGAGGACAAGGAATCTGTGCACCTTATGGACTATCCTGTTTATGACGAGCGTTTCCGTGATGAGCAGCTTGAATTCCAGATGGCAACAGTCCAGCAGGCCGTTTCAATGGGAAGAAGCCTCAGGAACCAGTTCAACATCAAGAACAGGCAGCCTCTGGCATCTGTAGCGCTTGTTACACGCAATCCGGACGAAAAGAAAGTCCTTCAGGATATGGAGGATACGATTGCCGAAGAACTCAACGTAAAGAAGGTAATTTTCCACGAAAGGGAAGACGAACTGGTTGAATACAAGGCAAAGGCAAACTTCCGTGTTCTTGGTAAACAGCTTGGTCCAAAGATGAAGCTGGCAGCAGCCGAGATAGAAAAACTTTCAAATGAGCAGATAGCCGCAATTCTTGACGGTCAGAAGCTTTCTATTTCTGTTCAGGACCAGGATGTTGATCTCAGCTCCGAGAACGTGATTGTAGAGCGCTTTGAGAAAGAAGACCTCAAGGTAATAAACGAAGGAACACTTACTGTTGGTCTTGATACAAAGATTTCCGATGATCTTAAACGCGAAGGTTATGCCAGGGATCTTGTACGTGGAATTCAAAACTCAAGAAAGGAAAGCGGACTTGAGATTACTGACCGCATAAAGCTTTCTGTAAGCGGAGATGACGAGCTTAAGGCTGCATTTGAGCAGTTCAAGGACTTTGTTGCAGGAGAGACTCTCTCTGTATCTGCCGAATGGGTTGCTTCCGTTCAGTGTGGATTTACCGCTGATGCAGAAGACAGGACGTGGTCTTTCAAGTTTGAAAAGGTATGATCTATGCCTGAAGCCTTAAAAAAACTGTCAAGGTTTATAGCACTGTCAATAGCTTGTACTCTTGTTGTTTCTTGTGCTTCTTCTTCCAGGAATGTGGAAGTTAAACCTCTTTCTGTTTTGGGAGAAGGCTCTGACATGTTTTTTTATGTGCCTGTAAAGGATAACAGGGAACTGGTTGAAACACTGATGTGCTCTGTTGTCGGAATTGCGGAGAACGATGCTCATCTTTTGGCATCAAGAATCGACTCACTCTATCTTGGAATGGGTAAAGCTGTGAGCGATTCAATAAAGGTGTATGCTGAAGGCAGTTTCCCAAGTATAGGTCAGAGTCTTGCTTTGACAGAGAAAAACGGCTGGAAGAAAACTTCATATACTCCGCAGGATTCATCTTTAAAAATTGAATACTTTTATTCTGATTTTGGATTCAGCGTTGCATTCCCGACCACAAAAAATATGATGTTGTCAAATGACATTATTCCTCTGCTGGACAATTTCTATTCGTCTTACACCGTGGAACCTGAATGTGAGAAATGGTTTAACGGACAGGAGCATGATTCAGATGCCATTCTCTTTTATGTTCAGGAACCTGCAGATTTCATGAGAAAAATTGTCGGTTCAATAGCTGAGAAATGGTGCGAAAATGTTTATGGGGAGATTAAGAAAACCAAGGGAACATCTTCCTATACAGTAAGCTGCTGTCTTGAGCTTTCTAATCCGAAAACACAAAAATCACTTGGAGCACTTATAAAGACACTTACCGGCATGGAAGTATCTTTTATTGGTGATAATATCATAAAAATTGATGACTGGATGTTAACAGAACAAGACGTGATAAAGATCATGTACTAATAAGGAGGCATTGTATGAGCGAAGAAAAAATTATTCTTAAGGCAGAGGATCTGGATGGGTATCTTACAGAAGATGATCAGAATGACTTGCACACTCTGGAGGCCATGTACAAGGATGCCTTGAAGGCCTTTAATCCTGTAAATCAGGAAAGGATTGTCTCCAGTTTTGACGAGATGGGACACAAGATGCAGGATATCTGTGCAAAGCATCCGAATATCAAGGTTTTTTCTTTTGACACCGAGGAGGGCGCTCATGCAGAGGCAAGCCGTGTAATCTCCAAGCTTCGTGATGTAAGGACAGACCATTCTGAGTTCATCTATTACAGCCAGAGGGCTTATGAGATGCTTTTCCGTCTGGCATTTACAGATCAGCATTCAGACAAGAAGAATCATATCATCGTAAAGACACCGGTTGACAATCCTGTACGGAACTATGCAGTCCATAAGATTCCGGACATCGACTATAAGATTCAGGATTCAGTCATGTGCGTAATGCTCAGGGGTGCTCTTCTTCCTTCAATGATCATGTCAAAGGAAATCCAGGAGTATTCATCAACTGATTATGTAACGCCGTTTGAGCTTTTTAAGATCAGCCGTGACGATACAAAAAAAGAAAATGACATGCAGTATATCCTGAACCTGAAGAATTCTTTCTTTGACCTGGCAGAAATGGATGGAAAGGATTTGATTTTCGCAGATCCGATGAACGCTACAGGAGGCTCTCTTGTTACAGTAGTGAAATATCTTCAGTCACAGGGAATAAAACCCAGAAGCATCAAGTTCTTCAATGTTATTTCTGCACTTAAAGGAAGCCTTCGTGTTACCAGGGCACTTGAAAACTGTACCTGCTATACATTGTGGATGGACCCCGTGATGAATGAGAAGGCCTACATCATGCCTGGATTGGGTGATGCAGGAGACCGCCTGAACGGAAAGGACTCTCATGAAAAGCCTCGCAACATCATTCAGCTTATTGCAGACTATGGACACAATATAACGGGACTGTACCGCTCACAGCTCCGTAAAATCGAACAGACGGTTCTGGGGGCTCTATAATATAAGATGTATTGGCTTAAAAAGACAAGGATCATTTTTAGTTTCAGCCTCTTGACGCTTGCACTTCTTTTTGCATCCTGTTCAACTGTTGACAAGTTGATTCCAGGTCAGCAGGATGCAGTGGAAAATTCTATTACTTCCGAATATCTGAAAATCGCAGGTACATACGAAAGCCTCAAGGACTATTCAAAGGCTATTTCCTATTATGAGGCCGCACTAAAAACAAAAGGTGGAAGCGGACTAGGTGATTCTGTATATTATAATATAGGGCGCTGTTATGCACTTGCAAAGGATTGGGTGCATGCTGAAGAAATCTATGGAATGCTTTTGGAAAAGGATCCTGACAATACAAATTTAAAATCATCCCTTGCGTATGTTACGGCCATGAAAGGTGACTTGAAAAAGGCTGCTGAGCTTTATTCTGCTCTTGTAGAGGAAAACCCGACTGATTCGGCTTTGCTTAAGAACCTGATTTCAGTTCTTGTGGCAGACAACAAAAAGGATGAAGCTGAGATTCAGTTTGCGGTTTATAAGGAAAAATTCCCTGATGACAGTGCCATACCAGAAATAGAAAAACTGTTTGCGCCTCAAGAGGAAGTGACAGAAAGCTGAGGTTCCTTTTTATTCAGCTTTGCACTTTCCTCGGCGATGTATTTTCTGTATCTTTCTGGGTTGACCTTGAATGCAACTACAGGATTTGATTTGTCTTCCATGGCATGTATCAAGGCCTGCTCTGATTCTTTTGCGATGCGGCTGCCGGAAATGAGCCTGAGGGACCTGGCAGAAAGTCCTATGCCGACAATGTAATACTGTTTTCTGCGTGCAAGGCTTGCTATGATGTTTGTGTGCAGGTCTTCTGCCGCTTTAAGTGCTTCTTCAATTCCCATGTTCTGGATTATTGCCGTACATCCTGATTGACCGTATTCAAATACAAGATCCTTGAATTTGACAAGATCCAAGATCAAGTCACAAATCTCCCTTGCGCTTTCAGATGTCCAGTCCATTTTGGGGATGTCCAAAGTCATGACTGTAAGGTCCTGGTCTCCAGATGCGGCCCTTATGAGCTCGCTGTCAAGACGTGGAATCATGTATTCTTCCCATCCGAAACCCGTAGTAGGAGAAAAGAGTCCTGCCGGATGCTTGATGTCCTGAACTTCAGGTTCCTGCGGTTTTTCAGAAGTAAATGGCAGGTTTTTATTCTCATTTTCATTCACTTCTTCCTGTACCGGCTCATCTAATTTTGTATGTATGGGATTAAGTTCTGGGAGTATGCTTTTTTCCTCTTCATCATCTACAATGTCATCCAGAAAATCATCCTCATCTTCAATCCTGCTGTCTTCCTCTGAATCTTCAGGAGCGGGATCATCAAGAAGGTCCTGGGTAAGGGCCTGGAATTCTTCCTGTGTGATTGTGCTAGAAGGAGACTGTGGCATTTGATAGCCCGAATCTTCGGAATCATCAGAATTATAGGAATTTGAATAAGCTGAATCACTTGAAACAGTTGGCTCAGAAACTTCCGGCTCAAGGTCTTCTGGTTCATTTGAAACATCATTCAATGAATCAGAAATATCTTCCTGTTCTTCTTCCCGGGTATCATCTTCCAGTTCTTCGTCATCAAAAAGCTCTACGTCAGGAAAGTCAGGTGCGCCTTCTCCTGCAAAATACGCGTCATCAAAGGCCCTGAACGGTTCAGGCTCGGTTTCCGGAGCAGATGGTGATGGCTCAAGATAATCATCATAAACATATTCATTGTCTTCCTTGCTGCCGGTATCCTCTTCAATTTCTTCTTCTACTTCTATTTCTTCTTTTGGAGTAGCAGTTGCCTTGAAAACCTCTTCCTTTTTTATCTTTTTTTTCTCGTCAAATACAGGCTCCTCAACATAATTCTTTTTCTCAGTTGAATAGACGTAAATGAGGTAAGTGATGCAGAAAAGTGTTGCCGCAAGAATAACGAAGAAAGCAATCAAACCCTTGGTATACATTGATGAAGGTTCTATCAGATAGGAAGCGACTTTCATCTGTACTGCATCTTGATTCTGGGCATAAATGGATCTTTCAGTTACCGTAACAAAAGGTGAGCGTGTGGGGCTGTTTTTGTCAAGATCACCAGGAAGAGAGAGAATCAGATAGCCGTTTTGTGAAAGCTGAATACCTGCAATGTCAGAAATCGGACCGATGGAGTGAAGGAAAGCAGACTGAAATTCATCAGAATCGGCCGGATTTATTGAAAGGTTCTGTGTTGTTGCCCGTGCAAGCTCATCTATGCGTGCCTGAATTTTTGCCGGGGAAGTTTTATATTCAACAAACATGGAAATAACAAATGCCAGTACTGTGACTATATATATTATTGAAATAATTGGCGGAAAAATAGACCTCTTACTCTTCATATCCTATAGTATACCGTTTTATAGCATCGTATGCAAGTTTTAAATGCTCAAAAACCGACAGATTGTTGTCTTTGCGCCATTTTTTTTGCCATGCCATATACGGTAAAACTCCATAAAAATATTCATTTTGTTTAAGTTCACAGACAGTTTTTTCACCAAGCTCTTGAACTCCATTCAACAGGTCTTTGATGAATCTTTCACCGTCAAACGTTTTTTGCTCAGGTAATGAATTGCTGTATGTGACATCCTTTACAAAACTCTTGTTTTCATATCTGTACGAATTGCTTTCAGCCCAGTCCAAGAGTGCTTTTGAATAGGAATCCAGCACTGGACTTGTACGGGGATTCTCCAGGCCTGCTGAAAAAAGCGGCTTGCAGTCATTTAATTCTGTCCTGTACATTAGAGCGCTGAATATTGTTTCAGCCGGACATGTCCTTTCGCTCGATCTTCCGTAAATTGAATCCAGGTAAGTGCCTTTTGCATAGGGTTTACCGCCGCTGTAACAAAAATCCGCCCCATATAGCTTTATTTTTTCTGCACCACAAAGCCTTGCAACGTCGCATGCCGCTATGGCAACGGTTCCGCTTCCGCTATTGATTACAGGAATGTTGAATTCATCCGATGCCATTTTAGACAGGGGATGAAAGCTGGATGTAAAATAAACCTCGTGCCCCTGACTCCTCATGAATCTGACAATGTCCGGTGAAGATCCAAGGTCTAGTATCACACATGCCTTTTTTTGGCTTTGTGCCGGTTCATGAACGCGAAAATGTTCCAGGGAAAGGTTCTGGCAGTCTATGCTTACTATTTAATCAGGCTCAATTGAGTGCTTTTGAAGCGTCTGGTATGCGGTGTCAGTGCAGAAAATGACTGTTTTTTCCCGGTCTTGCTTTAATTCATTTATGGATTTGTCAAGGGATGGACCTGCGGCTATTATGCTGGCGCTTTTATCATGTGGAACAAAAGGGGCCTTGCATGGCTTTATCTGCATAAGGTTTTGAAGAATGTTTTTCTGCCATTGTTTTCCAAAATGTGCCTGAACAGAATAATCTGCGCTTATAGAGCTCAGTGTCTCCTGAATTATTGTCTTTATCCTTGAAGCGGCGTTTTCTGCATGTGTTTCCCATGCCCTTTGAGATAGATAGAAAAATGAAGAGTACAGAACAGGCAGGTACAGATTCTTCAGCTGGTTTTCCAGTTCTGAAATGGTACAAAACTGTATCCTTTTATCTTGCCTTACTATTGATGTTATACCGGATTCAATGGAAAAGTTCAGGCTCTCATCATCTTCTTCCACCGCAAGGACAAATGAATCCTTACCCAGGGCATCAAGCAATGACTTTAAGTGAAAAGATCCTCCTATTCCTCCGATTACGTAAAAACCTTCCTCAAAATTCTCCGTCAAGCGCTCTGCATGCGGATTGTATTTCGAATGCATCGGCTTTTTATCGGTGAAAAGCGGAATTTTTTCTCCTGTTTTTGATGGAATGGCTTCACTGTATATCATAAAGGTTTCCGTACACTTTAATTGTCGGAAATTATGCGTTTGATTTCTTCATAAAAATTTAAAAGACCTTTTTCAAGGGCATTCTTAGCGTTTTCTTCATTGTCTGTTCCAATGCTTCTACGGTAGATGAGATACTCACAGGGAAGTGCGTTTTGTATCCATTCATCATCATGAAGGTGTTTTTCAATTATAGTCAGGATCTTTTGCCTTCTATCCCGAGCATCAAAATCAATTGAAACATTATTCAGTCTGGGTAATTTCTTTCCTGAGTCGTTTATTTTCTGCTCAAAGAAATCAAAATCAACATCCTCTGTTTTGCCCAGTTTGTTCTGATAATTGAATGAATCGCTTAACCTGAAAAGCCTGCCTTTAAAATCCTTGTTCTGAAACCAGCTGAGATATGTTGACAATGGAATCGATGGAAAAGATGATGGAGAAAGCCTTGTCTCCTTGGTGGAAAGCCTGTTGTCCTTTACAAAAGCCATATCCTCAAGCTCGTTGGGCTGGGTGTGTGAAAATCCTTTGGACGGGGCAAGGTCTAGTCCGCATACGAAAACAGGACCTGTAGTTATGGAAAGGGCAAATTCTGCCGCTGTTCCGCTTACTGTTCCATTTCGTACGGCATTCATCGCTTTGTATGAGCATTCACGTAGTAGAGTTTCTCCAGGTCCGTCTCCATAAGAAAGAGGGATTACAGGATGATTGTATACATCTCCATAACAGGCAGATTCAGCAGAAAGTGCAACCGGCAGAGAAGGATAGCGTTTCAGGTAGTGGGAAAGATGTCTTTTTGCCCAATATCCTCCGTCTGTAGAAATGCAAAGGTCTGGAATAAGCTCGTTGTCTATCAAAACTGACAGGGCAGATGAAACGGCTATCAAAAAATATCTATTTCTCAGCTTTTTTAAGGCCGGAATTGCAGTTTTTAGGCTTAGTCCGCTTGCACAAACAACGATTGGGGCCTCTCCATAGGTAATATAGCTATTTTTATTGGAATATAGACAGAAGTTAACGGCATTTTTCACCCATCTGCGTGCAAAATATGTTCTTGTAGACAGTACATTTCGGCTTTTTAATACTGCCTTTTTGATTTCAGACCAAACATAAGTATAGTTTTCTGGAAAAACTTTTTCGGAAGGCTGCCATGATGCGAATAAAGCGGACGATATTCCTTCTTCCCCAAGGTATGAATAAAGGATTTCAGAGAGTGGTGTTTCGTCGTCTGGGTTTGCGACAAAGGTTTTATCCCATAAATCATCATCGCATTCTATCTTGTCAGTGTAATGAACTGCGATAATGATTGCACTGTCAAAGCGTTTTCTAAGGAATCTGGCGCAATAAGACAGGGCAGGACCTGTTATGACTATATGTGTTGGGGAAAAAGAGCATTCAAGGCATGAAACAAAGCGTTCTGCCTCTTTTTGCGGGTCGTATGCTGAATGTAACTTAATGTCGCCTATGGAGCATATCCTGTCTCCTGTCCTGGCCTTGTCATATTTTATTTCCATAACAAAAAATCATAAAAAAATGGCTGCCTGATTTATTTATCAGACAGCCTTGAATTATCGATCAGTCAATCATGAAAGACCAAGCTCGTTGAAAAGCTTCTTGTATGTTGCAAACTGCTCTGAACGGGCAAATTCCTCAATCTTGTCTTCCGGAAGGCTTTCAAGCAACTGATCCATATAGGACAGGACTGACTTAATTTCCTGCTTCATGTCTTCAGGTATTGAGCTTATTGAAGAAGAAGGGGTGACTGTGTCATTTACTTCTTCCATTGTGTCTTCTTCCTGTGAAGGAATGTCAACAATTGAATCAGCTGGCTCCGGTTCATCAAATGTAGGCTCTACGACAGTTGGTTCTTCAATCTCTCCTGAAGCAAATGCGGTCTCATCAGATGCGGTTTCTTCCGCAGCAGAGTCTTCGTTTGGATTCTGCCAGTCATCAAATACTGCTCTTACAGGTTCCTCAGAAATGCCGGTCTCAAGCTTTTCATCTTCCTGTGAAATTGTATTTGGATCTTCAGAAAGGTATTCAAAATTATCTTCAGTTATGCTGTTGTCAACCTGACGATCAAGAGGCTCAATATTATTCTGGGCCGTTTCTTCCATTTCGTAATCGTTTTTGGGAAGTGAAATCTCATCTGGAAGGGAAATGCTGTCAGAATTGACATCAACGGAATTGAGGTCAGGCTCCTGAAGGTTATCATCGGAATAATCCATTGACAAACCATTCTGGGCATTGTCATAATCATGATCCGGAACGGCTGGAGCTTCTTCTATTGAACCCAGGATGTTGGTGTCGTTTGAATCATTTTGAGCCGTAAATTCCGCAGTGCTAAGGATGTTGCTGAGCTCGTCACCGCTAAGGGCGATTGTATCATCATCATCCTCATCTCCAAAGAATCCTGTCTCAGCCTCGGGAGCCGGAATAGAAGCAGATGCATCGTTGTCTGTCCCGGAACTGAATCCGTTTTTGCGAAGTTCATCAAATTCCAATTTAAGTTCTTTGATTTCTTCTTTTAACGTTGAAAGTTCATTGGCAATCTGATTCATCAGGCTGTCCTGAACGTCATCACGAGTTGTGTTGTAAATATTATCCATGTTTTCCCCTGCAGCATCTGAAATATATTTTGATTGTAGGTCTTCTTCTTCCAGCACCAGGTCCTGGTCTAAAAGATCAGGTTCCTGAACATCATCAGTTGCTTCGACTAGAGTTTGATCCGTTCCAAATTCATTTGCAGCAGAATCCTCTTCATCATCAGCCACTATACTATTATTACTCTTATTTTCATTTTCTGCAACTATTTCTTTTGAATTTTCTTCAGAATCTTCTGAAATTGGCACATCTTCGTCAGAATCCTCTGATTCAACGTGGGGAGTATTCGTTCCTTCGTCCTCAACAAGGGGGGTGTAGAACGGATTAGGCATGAAATCCTCGTCATCTATGATTTCATTGCTGGTTTCGCCTACTGATGCGTCAATAATAAGGTCTGCATCATTTTCTCCGTCACCGTCAACATCTACGAATTCCATTTCTTTTTCAAGCTGATTCACAAGATTCACGTCATTTTCAACAATTTCGTCGATTTTTTCGTTTTCCCTGTCAACTTCACCTGCTACAGAGTCAATTTCTTCCGCAGCCTGCTCCTCTTTAAGCCTTTCCTGTTCCTCAAGCTCCTCTGGAGAATATGAACGGTTTCCTTCTGCTACAGACGGGTCGGAAAATCCTTCCTCACCCATAAAGGCGTCTACAGAAAAATCCTCGGTTTCAGCTAAGGGAGAAGGGGAAGTTTCTGCAGCTGGCTCTGTTTCCTCTATTTCTACCTGCTCAACAGGCGGTTCAACGACTGGTTCCTCAATCTCAGGCTCTTCAGTCTCTATGACAGGCTCCTCGTCATTGGCGAAAATATCTGGTGTTTCAAGGCTAACCTTGTCTTCTGTGGATTCCATGTTTACGGAACCCTCAAAATCAGCGACTTCCTCACTTTCCACTGCATTTTCAGGAATTGACATGGACACGCCGTCATCTTCCGGATCGGTAACTATTATCTGGGTTTCCTCATTGTCATTCTGCGGTAAGGTTGTTTCCTCGCTCTGAGGAATCGGGATTGAGGTCTCTGTCTTAGGATTGTCTGTCTCATCCTCGATTGAGTTGAGAAGTCCGTCAATGTCAAAGTCATCATCCGGAGCTGAATATGGATTCTTTTCATCAGGAGCAAGGGATTGACCGTTGTCTTCCTTTACTTCCATGTTTATTGAGATATCTTCGTCTGCCGATTCTCCACCAACAGACTCAGTGCTCTTGTCCAGGCCGTCATCATCTACATTAAGGTTAAAGTCCTGCTGTTCTTTTTTCTCTGAGCTGCTGTTATCAACAGAAGACATTTCCATATCTTCTCCTGTAACACCAAACTCCGACAGATCCACGCTTTCTGTGTCAGCTTCCGGCAACTCGCGCTTTTCCTCAGTTTTTGGGCTTGTATCCTCAATATTGCTGAACATTTCATCAAAATTGTCTACAAGTTCCTCTCCGCTGGAAGAACTTGTGTCCTCGAATGTATCATTTTCATCAGCCATAAAGGAATCAAGATCAATATCATCGCTTGAAAAGTCTGACTCATCTTCTGAGACATCCGGCATTGTATCGTCAAAGGAAAGGTCTATGTCAAGAGGCACTTCATCGCTTTCCTGGTTGACTTCCTGGGATTCACCGCCTAAATCAGCCTCATCCAGGAATGCGTCAAGTGAGATTTCACCATCAGGCTGGAAATTTTTGTCGCCACCGTTATCTTCAGAATCATCGCTTAAAAATGCACTAACGTCTATCTCGCTGCCCTGGGAACTATCTGAGTCTGAAAGGAATTCATCAAGTGAAACTTCACCGTCAGCAAGAGAATCCAGGGAAACTTCCTCGTCTTTGTTTTCATTTGATTCTGTTACAGGAGCTTCTGTTTTCTCTGTTTCTTCTTCCGATGCATCCTGTGGAGGTGTTTTGACCCATACGCCATATTGGTCAAGTTCATCTTGAGTGTCAAAAATATTTTCCATAAATCTCACCACCTTGCTTAATTATACGACGCTGTTCAAATACAACATACATTATTCTATCGGCATTTTTTTGAAATTTCCATACTTAATTTTTTAATACACGCATATTATATATGAGAAAAGGCATTCTTTCAACTTAATGGCAAGATTCTTTTATAAAATGAATTCTGATGCCGATAATTAATTTATCATGACTAGATGCAGATTTTTAATTGCCGCCTGTATCGGCACTTTTTTTTATGTTTTGCTCTCTTTCATCGGGGGAAGAGACGGCCTTTGGGCAACGGAGCAGATGCAGGAACAAAAAAGAATACTCAGTGCAAATGCCTCCTCAATTCAAAAGACATATGATGAGCTGTATCTGGAAAAAATAGCCCTTCAGAAGGATATGGATGTTGTAGCGGCCTTTGCAAGACGCCTGGGCTATATCCGCGAAGGAGAGAAATTGATAAAAATCAGCGGTCTGGCTCCGAATGAAACACAGATTTACGATGCAGGTACCGTTGTAAAGCATACAGAGGGTGAATTCATTCCTGAATGGGTCTGCAAGAGTGTAGGGGTAGGAATCTTTGCCGTTGTCTATGCATTTCTTCTTTTTCTTGATTTTACACGCGGTCTGTTGAATTTCGGTGAAAAAAAAGTAACTTATACCTCAGCAGCCGGAACCAAACTATATGATATGCAGTAAATCTGATCCCGATTCTGCTTTAATTGTCTCAGAAGCATTGAAAAAAGGTCTTGTTGCCATTCTTCCAACCGACACAGTCTATGGATTCAGCGCAATTGTGGACTTTCCGGGTGAGCCTGAATTTCAGACAGAAAAAAAAATACGTGAGATAAAAGGCCGCTCCGAGACAAAGCCGTTCATTCAGCTGATTGCATCTCCTGACGATATTCTGCGCTTTAGTGATGAAAAAATACCTGACTCATTAAAAAAACTGTGGCCAGGCCCTCTTACCGTGATTGTAAGTGTAAAGGCGGGGGGTACAGTTGCTTTCAGGTGCCCGGGTGATAAATGGCTCAGGGATGTAATAGAGTTATGCAACAGGCCAGTTTACAGTACAAGCGTTAACAGGAGCGGATGCCCCGTACTGACATCAGTTGATGAGATTCGCCGTGAATTCGGGGATGAAGTTGATTTGATAGTCGATGACGGAGACAGTCAATCTTCTGTTCCTTCCACAATAGTTAAAATTGAAAATGGAGAAATAATAGTTGTAAGGCAGGGTGCTGTAAAGATATAATCCGTGCCCCGCGAGCAGGCTTACTGCTTAGTCCACTGAACCTCTATGCTTCCGATAGCGATTCCAGATGAAGAGCTTTTGTCCTCTACAAGGGTTGTCTTTGTTCCTTTTAGGGTTGATTCACCCATAAGTGTCAGGGACCATGATATCGGGGATGCTGTAGCCGCGTTCTTCAATGCAAGCTCACGTGCAATCTCCGGGTAGAATGATGCGTTTGAACGGCCCTGCTGAACTACAGAGACATTGTTTCCCTTGATGCTGACTGATATGGTCATGCTTGCGCCGTTTTTAAAGATTACAAAACCTTTTCCTCCGCGCAGAATGATGACCTTGTCTATAAGCTGCTCACCTGTCCATGTTCCTGCAAGTGAATCAAGGCTGGCAGATCCTGAGCCTGATGCTGCCTCGACCTGATCTTTTGCCTGTGTAGCGTTGTCGTCCTGATACAGTTTGCTAAGGATTGAGTCAAGGGATGCCTTTGCGTCCAGCAGAATCTTGTAGTATGAGGCATAGCTCCTTGTTTCCTGTACGGTTTTAAGGGGATTTCCTGTGGCTGCATGGAGGGTACATGACCATTGTCCGTCTTCTTCCTGGATTTCGGCATAAAAAATGATGTCACCCTTTTTTTCGGCATTTTCGTTATATGGCGTGTTCCTGCAGTCAATGACTGAATATCCGTTCATGTTCTGAAGCTGGGTATAAAACAAGTCAGTTGTCATAGTGAGCATGTTTGTGTCGTCAGATGAGGAGACCGTTGCATAAAAGCCCACCACTTTCTGAGCGGAAAGCGGCATCATTGCCAGGAGAACCAAAAACTCAAGAAACCGAATTTTCTTTACCATAAGCCCTTATCATCCTTGCAAGCCTTTCCTGAACTCTCTGGCCATATCCCTGGATACGTCACGCTCACGGATGCTTGCCCGTTTGTCATATTGCTTTTTACCTTTGCACACGCCAAGTGTAAGCTTGACACGCCCTCCTGTAAGGTAAATGTCCAACGGTATCAGCGTATAGCCCT
>JAGCYQ010000061.1 GCA_017960765.1 Treponema sp. | reverse complement strand
TGATTTTCTCGTATGTGATGTTTCCGTCACTGAATGCAGCCACCTGGTCAAAGAGGGTATAGCTGTCCCTCATGCTTCCGGTTGATTCGCGTGCAATCCAGTAAAGTGCCTCGTCATCTGCCTGTATACCGATTTCCTTTGCGGCAAGGGCTAACTGTTCCTTGACCTTTTCTATCGGAACAAGACGGAAGTTGAACTGCTGGCACCGGCTTTTGATTGTGGCGGGAACCTTCTGCAATTCTGTTGTGGCAAAAATGAATATGACGTATGGCGGCGGCTCTTCAATTGTCTTAAGGAGCGCATTGAACGCTGAGTTGGAGAGCATGTGGACTTCGTCGATTATGTAGATCTTGTAGCGGCATGAGTTGGGCGGGAACATAACCTCGTCCTTTATCTGCCTGATATCGTTTACGCTTGTGTTTGATGCACCGTCTATCTCTATTACATCAGATGAGGAACCTGCCGTTATCTCCTTGCAGATGGAACATTCCCCGCATGGTGTGGCGGTGGGGCCTTTCTCGCAGTTAAGAGCCTTTGCCAGAATACGTGCTGTGGAAGTCTTACCGCAGCCTCTGGGGCCTGAAAACAGATAGGCATGGGCAATCTGCTTGGATTCAATGGCATTTTTGAGCGTGGATGCGACAAATTCCTGCCCGACAAGATTTTCAAAACTCTGCGGCCTTCGTCTGGTCGCCGTAACTTCATAAGCCATGAAGATAGAATACCTTAATTTGGGACTTTGGACAAGTGGGAATAATCAAAGCGGAACTGGCTATTCACTCAAGTTGAACATTATCCGGTGGCCCATTCTTGTGTCACCTGCTGTGCCAGAGTTAAAAACCTCCAGTTTTACATTGTCAAAATTATTTGAAGGTTTTCCAAGACGGTATTGCTCGGCGAGGAAAGAAAGCATCACCGATTTGTTTACATTGCCGATATCAGTAGTGGTTAATGTATCGTCCTCGTACATATTCTCAGAATAGTAGTTCAGGGAGTCACTTGGAGATGTCAATGTGTATTCCGGGTCTCTATCTTTATTAAAATTGTCCCACCTATATGGAATGAATCCAAGTGTGTTATTATCAAAAGTCCTGAGACAGGTATAATTTGAATTATAACCTAAATGAACCTTACCGCGAATCTCAACTTCATCACCTGCAGCACCGTCATCAAAATCACAATACAGGTAGCAGATTCCTAATTTTACCGTTATAGGGTTTATCTTTACATCGATGTATTTTGGTGTTTGCAGAGACTTGCAGTAATCCCTTGATTGTTCAATTGAATAAACGAACCTGTTGTTCGGGACCAGAGGATTTTCGCTCGGATCTATCTGTGAGCCACTGTACTTTACGACCACCGAGTTGCCTGTGTTGCCTGGTTCTATCCACCATTCCATGGCCGCATAGGTAAGGTAGCTGAACTTCCATTTCTCTGCCTTTGCCGAAGTGCTTCCGTCTCCACTGTCGTCCTGCTTGGTTCCGTTTGCTTTGAATTCCGGGACGCTTAGAACTCCCTGTACATATATTTTCTTGTTGAATGTCCGTTTCACGTAACCGCTCTTTGTGACTTCAATTGTGACATCATGTGGACCCAGCTTTGTAAAGGATCCTGCTCCTCCGTTGGTGGTTGATGTCAAGTTATCCGCAGTCTTGTCCATAACTTTAATTGTGGCACTGTCAGGTAATGTGAACGTGAAATACAATGCTGCGTTTCCGTTGGCATCCAGATTCACATTGTAATTGGTGTATGAGGAATAGCTGGCATCGCCCTCGTAATCTGTTGAGGAATTGACCGTGGTTGTCCTTAGGGAATCTTTGTAGATCGTGAGTGTCGGCTCCTTGAGCTTCTGTACAACCGTGGCAGTCATTTCGAATACCCTGTCAACATAATTTGCTTTCTTTACGGTTACGGTCAGTTTATGCGTTCCAATGCCCTTGAATGTAAAGCTGCATGTATTTCCAGTTGATGCTGCTGTCTGATTGTTGAAGCTGTCTTTTACATTAAAGGTACATCCGCTTGCGGCTGTGATGGTACATGTAATCTGGCTGTTGTTGTCATCAACCTCTATATTTTTATTGTTAGATTCTGAGGTGAAATCGGGATTAAATGAGAATGATGGCCTCTGGAGCTTCTGTACAACCGTGGCAGTCATTTCGAATACCCTGTCAACATAATTTGCTTTCTTTACGGTTACGGTCAGTTTATGCGTTCCAATTCCCTTGAATGTAAAGCTGCATGTGTTTCCATTTGATGTTGCTGTCTGATTGTTGAAGCTGTCTTTTACGCTAAATGTACATCCGCTTGCGGCGGTGATGGTACATGTAATCGCTGTGTTGTTGTCATCAACTTCTATCCATTGCCTGTTAGATTCCGAGGTGAAATCTGGGCTAAATGAGAATGTCGGTTTCTGCAGTTTTTGTACAACCCTAACAGTCTTTGTGAATGTCCTGTCAATGTAATTTGTTCTCTTTACGGTTACGGTCAGTGTATGTTCTCCAAGACCCTTGAGCTGGATGGTTTTGTAATTTACTGATGATGTGCTTGATGCATTGTCGTAGCTGTCTTTTACTTCAAAAGTGCAACCGCTCTCGACGGTGATAGTGCAGTTAATCTGACTGTTGTCTCCATCAACTTCTATCCATTGCTTGTTGGATTCCTGCGTCAGGCCTGGGTCAAATGAATACGACGGTGCCTGGAGCTTCTGTACAACCGTTACAGTCTTTGTGAATGTCCTGTCTACATAATTTGTTCTCTTTACCGTGACATGCAGTATGTGTTCTCCGATGCCTTTGACTGTGAAATTGCAGGTATTTGTAGTTGACGTGCCGGAAGTATTGTTGAAGCTGTCCGTGACCTCGAGGGTACATTGTTGGGCGGCTGTGATGGTGCAGGTGATCTCGCTGTCGTCATTTTCAACTTCTATCCATTGTCTGTTGGATTCCTGCGTAAAGTCTGGATTAAATGAATAAGTCGGTTCCTGAAGTTTCTGTACAACCGTGACAGTCTTTGTAAATGGCCTGTCCACATAGTTTGTCTTTCTGACCGTTACGGACAATCTATGCTCTCCAAGACCGCACATAGTACCGTTGTAGGAATTACCGGATGAAGTATGCTCCTGATTGTCGAAGCTGTCTGTGACCACAAGAGTGCATCCGCTTTCAGCAGTTACCGTGTATGATATGGAATCGGAGTTTCCTTCAACTTCAATAAACCGTCCTCCAGATGCCTGAGTCAGATCCGGATTAAATGAGAACGACGGGGCCTGAAGTGACTGCAGGACCTTTATCTTCTTTTCAAATGGCCTTGGTGTCATGAATTCTTTGGTGACTGTTACGTTGATTGTATATTCACCTGTCGGAAGAGTGTCGGAGTTTTGTGCCACATCGCTGAATGTCTGGTTTATATTGTTTCCTGATACAGTTCCGGTAATGTATGCCGTGCCGTCTGCATCTGATGGTCTGATTGTATATGTCTCTATGCTGTCTGTCCCAGGTACTTCAATCACCTCGAATCCAGACATTGAATTTCCTGACAGGCCGTAAGTTGTAAAGCTGTATACTGGTTCCTCAAGCTGCTTTGCTATCATTATCCTGCGTGTAAGGGATACGTCCTGGCAATACTGCTTGTGGATTACTGCAACCAGAGTATGTGATCCAACACCGAGTGCCGCGTTTTTCTCTCCGCTGAACTGAATGCCGTCGACTGTTCCAGAGACTGTCGTGTCATCTTCCGTAGGGGTAATTGAATATCCTGTGGTAGAATCGGAGTGTTCAACCTCTATGTATTCAAATCCGTTTGTGTCCGTGAAGCCGTTGAAGTATGCGTCGCCAAAATCGAAGGTGGCAGGTTCCGGTGTCCTTACAATCCTGATTTTTCTTGTTACCGATATCGGGCGGCTTCCATCCCTGCTTGAAGTAGAGACAATCGTGTGCTGGCCTATTCCGCTTACTGTGAAATATCCTTCCGGAACTTCAATGCCGTCAACTGTAACGGTGAGTATGTCTCCTTCGTGTGCGGCTGCTGCCTCAAATGAAACCGGGTCGTCATCTGATTCAACTTCAATACACTCGTAGTTGTCTTCGTCATAAAGTCCGTTCAGGCCGTTGATGGTGACTGTTGATTCCGTAAGCTGATGCACTCCAAGCCTCTCGTCGGTGCAGAGCATGTCTGACTTTAATCCATGAGGGCCAAGAACCTGCACGGTGTACTCATAGAAAAGATAGTCTTCCTGTCCTGGGTAATAGTACAGGTATGTGTGGTTTCCTGCATCGCTCGGGTCAACGCTTATGATTTCGCTTCCTGTGTAATACAGTTCTCCGTCGCTTTCACGCAGGTAGGTCTTCACCTCGTATCTGGAGCCGTGATTTCTTTTAAAGCTTAAGTCCGGTAGGTCAAAGGAAAGATAATGTTTTCTTGTTCCCTCAAAAAAAACTCCCTCTCCTGATGAGTTCATGTTCTTTACGTTGTCCGGGGGAGTGTTCTGTACAAAAGTCGTGGTGTAAAAAAGCTCAGGAAATGATTCTGCAAGCTGTTCTTCCGTGAATCCAAGTGAACTCCTGTTATCGGGCCAGATGCATCCGCTGAGGGTTATCGTATGTCCTTCTGTTGCATCAGGCAATGTGACCTGAATCTTTATCGTTGTGTTGTTGTCCAGAACGGTCTCGCTGTATTCGGAATAAAAAGCTGAGGAGCCGTTTTCGTCTTTTAGGCTGAAGCACGGGGTCCCGTCAGGCTTGCATAGGACCTCATATCCTTTTGGGTTGATAAGATAGATGTTGAGCTCAACAGGAGTGAGGACGGAAAGATTCGGTTTACCGTCAAGTTCTGTGCTTGGAGACAGATACTCGATTTTTCCTACCTGGCATGTGGTAGTCCAATATTCAAAGTATCCCCTCACAGGTTCATTCCAGAATTTACAGGAGGCAAAGAAAATTGAGAAAACTACCCAATAGAATAAATATGCTTTGAACTTTTTCATGACTCTCTCGATTTTAGCTTCGGCTGATACAGAGGCACAATCAATCAGTTGAAGAAACAGAGACAGCCTTGTCTATATCTCCATTATAAATAGTCTCTCCATTTTCTACAAGAGAAAATTTATATTTTGAAGAAAATTAATATTTTTTTTTGTGGAATTGCGGGTGGAAGATAATTTTCATGTTGTCATACGAAATGACCAAATGAAGTGTTGACACCATTTCCTAGATATTTCATAATGAAATCATGTTACAAAAAGTGTTTGCAAAAAAAAGTTGTATATCTCTTTTGACAGGAAAAGTGTGTCGGGTACAATTTGCTCAACACTCAGCTTAGATTCTTTTCTTGCAAATTCCAATGTAACTGAATGCCGGAATATCTTTATGCGTGAGGGATTCTGGTTTAAATCTTTTTAAAGTGCATGTCAAATGCAAGGAGAAAAAAATGAAAAAAGTAAAGTTGTTTACTTCTGTAATCGTGATGGCTCTTGCACTGGCTTTTGCCGGGTGTAAGCATGAGTGGTCTGAACCGGAACCCCAACCACAACCAAATACTGGTTCAAGCTATACGGTGTCAATTGCAGCAGGAATTACAAATGGAAGTGTTACTGCTGACAAGACAAATGTGCAAAAGGATGAGATTGTAACTCTGACCGTTGATGTAAACGATGGATATGAACTTGTGACCCTATCTGTAAAAGACACAGGCAATAATGACATTTCGACAACACCCGTTACCGAAGGGCCAACATACACATTTGTCATGCCTGAATCAGATGTGATTGTGGATGCCGTTTTTTTGGAAATTATAGAGGGAATAGAGGGCTCCAAAGTATTTATTCCAGGACGACGAATTACAATTATACCGACGCTTTGGGCATGTGACCATGAGGTGACACAAGAAGAATATGAGAAATATTGTTCTTATGCTACGGCAAGTCCAGGTGAAAACTATGGAAAAGGGAAAAATTATCCTGCCTACTGGGTGTCATGGTTTGATGCTATTATATATTGTAATAGAAGGAGCTTTGATGAAAGAAAAACCCCTTGTTACAGTTTAAATGGTAAAACTAATCCAGACGAATGGAAAAGTGAAGGCGAATTAAGTTATGAGGACATAGAAACATTGAATTGCGATTTTAACGCAAATGGATATAGGCTTCCGACCGAGGCTGAGTGGGAATATCTCGCCCGAGGAGGAAATTTAAGCAATTTGGGACAGACATGGTATTCTGGAAGTAATGAAAAGGGTGATGTTGCTTGGTACTACGGGAACAGTGATGGAAAAACTCATCCAGTAAAGGGTAAGTTGCCAAATTCAAAAGGTTTGTTTGATATGAATGGAAATGTATGGGAATGGTGCTGGGATTTTTACGATGGATAAATAACCGTAAGCACTCCTGATACTGGAGCATTTGTGGAGGGGGGGACATCATTGCGAGTTGTTCGCGGTGGAGGTTATGGAAATTGGGACTGTGACGTGGTATGTCGGGATAATGGAGGTTATTACAGCAGATCTCGCATGATCGGTTTCCGTGTCGTTCGTTCCAGAGTTGATTAAATAAGTACTATTTTCAACTTTCAGCTTGGAGGAAAACTATGAAAAAGTTTGTAAAGCTAGGTTTTGCCATGGTGATTGCAATGGCATTTGTGTTTATGGGATGTAAGCACAGCACGAGTGAAGCGGCGCCAATATTGGTGGAAGGAATAACCGGCTCAAATGTATTTATCGAGGGAAGAACGGTGGAAATCATACCTACACTCTGGATGTGTGACCACGAGGTAACCCAGGCGGAGTATGAGGATATAATGGAAACGAACCCGAGTTCTTTCAAAAATAATCCAGCAGAAGGAGAGGCCCAGGAAAACCGTCCTGTAGAGTGGGTCAGCTGGTATGACTGCCTTGTCTACTGCAACAAGAGGAGCATTAAAGAAGGACTTACCCCCTGCTACACGATAAGCGGCAAAACTGATCCAGCTGAATGGGGAGACGTTCCAACAACAAGCGATGACACATGGAATGCCGTTACATGCAACTTTGAGGCAAACGGCTACCGCCTCCCCACAGAAGCCGAGTGGGAATACTTTGCCCGCGGAGGAAATACAACTAACGAGGGGCAGACGGACTATTCCGGAAGCGATACGATAGGTGACGTGGCATGGTATCGGGATAACAGTGGTTATAAAACCCATGAGGTAAAGAAAAAGGCCCCCAATGCAAAGGACATGTATGACATGAGCGGAAACGTATGGGAATGGTGTTGGGACTGGTATGGAACGATAAGATCAGACACTCCGTCTTCTGGTACCCTTTTTGGCCCGGGCCGTGTCAGGCGTGGGGGCTGTTTCTTCGACGCCGAGTACTCCTGTTCCGTCAGGTACCGGAGCCAAAACCGGCCGTTCGAGAGCTCCGATCAAATGGGCTTCCGCCTGGTCCGCAGCACCAACTAGCCTTGTTGAAACCTGTTCAATGGTACCGTCATCCCGGACTTGATCCGGGATCCTCTGTTGGCATGACAGGATAGATAAAGATTCCGGGTCAGGCCCGGAATGACCGATTCGCAGCCATGTCAATGACGCACCCGCACTCACATCAATGACACACACGCAAGACATAAAGTCAACCGCACAAGACAACTCAAATTAAAAGATTTTGCGTTAGCAAAATCGAATCCGCGTGACAACTTTTAATTACGCATTATGAATTATGAATTATGAATTAAAATTCCCCCCTATTGAAAAAACAGAGGAAAAAGGGTATCTTGTTTCTTTGTGAGGTATTAGTATGGCTGTTGATGAGAATTTACAGAAAATCAGGCACAGTCTCGCACATGTTATGGCAGAGGCTGTATTACGTCTTATTCCAGAGACGAAGGTTGCGATTGGACCGGCTATCGACAATGGTTTCTATTATGACTTTGATTTCCCGACCGACCGCAAGCTGACAGAAGCTGATTTCCCTGCAATTGAAAAAGAAATGCGCAAGATTCTGGCAGGTAACTTTGATTTCGTTCAGAAGGAAGTGACCCGCGAGGAAGCCATGGAGATTTTCAAGGATCAGCCCTATAAGCTGGAGTTGATCAGGGATTTGCCGGAAGGAGAGAAGATCACAACATACACTCAGGACACATTCACAGATTTGTGTCGTGGACCTCATGTTCAGAATACAAAGGAAATTAACGCTCAGAGCTTTAAGCTTATGAAAACCGCCGGTGCATACTGGAGGGGAGACTCAACCCGTCCTATGCTCAGCCGTGTGTATGCGGTTGCCTTCTACAAGCCGAATGATCTTAAGGATTATCTTGCAATGCTTGAGGAAGCCGATAAACGTGACCACCGCAAGATTGGTGTGCAGATGGATTTGTTCCACCTTGATCCCGAGGATCCGGGGCAGATTTTCTGGCACCCGAATGGATGGAGCATGTACATTACGCTTCAGGATTACATGAGGGAAAAGGTTCAGCGTGACGGTTACGTTGAGGTAAATACTCCTGCCATCATGCCGCGTACTCTCTGGGAACGCAGCGGTCACTGGGGACATTACCAGCGCAACATGTTCATCACCGAGAGCGAGAAGCGCGTGTTTGCAGTAAAGCCTATGAACTGTCCGGGTGCCCTGGAGATCTTCAAGAGCAAGGTTCGCTCATACAAGGACCTTCCTTTGCGTATGGCAGAATTCGGTCATTGTGTGCGTAACGAGCCAAGCGGTACTTTGCACGGAATCATGCGTGTAAGGGGCTTTGTCCAGGATGACGCCCATATTCTTTGTACCGAGGAGCAGATTGAGGCGGAGGTTACCAAGTTCTGTAATCTTCTTAAGGATGTATACAAGGATTTCGGTTTTGACAAGAACCTTCTTGTTAAGCTGAGTACAAGGCCGGAGGATCATGTCGGTGACGATGCCACATGGGATCATGCAGAGGCCGCACTTTCAGCCGCATGTAAATTTGCTGGGCTTGAGTTTGAGATTCAGGAGGGCGAGGGTGCCTTCTATGGTCCTAAGCTTGAGTTCACGTTGATTGATGCCCTTGGACGTGAGTGGCAGTGCGGTACTATTCAGCTTGACTATCAGCTTCCGTCTGCAGAGCGTCTTGATGCCCAGTACATCGGTGCGGACAACCAGAAACATCATCCTGTAATGCTTCACAGGGCAGTCTTGGGCTCCCTTGAACGCTTCATGGGTATTCTGGTGGAGAACTATGCCGGAGCATTCCCGACATGGCTGCATTTTGAGCAGGTAGCGGTTGTTCCTGTAAGCCCGGATTTCAACGCCTATGCAGAGAAGGTCGCAGATTTCCTTAAGTGTGCAAGGATCCGTGCCAACGCCTACACAAGCGATGACAACATGAAGGGAAAGATCAAGAACATCTCTCAGGAGCATAAGACACCGTATATCCTGGTTGTAGGAGCCAAGGAGCAGGAGGAGGAGACTGTCACATGCCGTTTCCGCTTCAGCTCACAGATCCCGCAGAAGACATTCAAGCTGAATGAATTCCGCGATTATGTGCTGGACAAGATAGCCACACATTACAACGGTATTTAATGGCCCGTAAAAAACAAGGTCTGCTGGACGAGGGGCAGATAAGGGAAGTGTTCAACAGGTTCAGGAGTCAGAATCCTGAGCCAAAGAGCGAGCTTACTGCCCCCAACGCCTACTGTTTTCTTGTGAGCGTCGTACTGAGTGCCCAGACCACCGATAAGGCTGTAAACAAGGCAACGGCCGATTTATATAAAATAGTAAAAACTCCGTCCCAGATGCTTTCTCTTGGTCGGGACAAGCTTATTTCCTACATAAAATCCATAGGTTTATACCGTACAAAGGCTGATCATGTCATGGCATTGAGCCAGCGCCTGGTGGATGATTTCGGCTCTAAGGTTCCCGATAACCGCAAGGATCTTGAGTCTTTGCCCGGTGTCGGAAGAAAAACCGCCAATGTTGTCCTGAATGTGGTTTACGGTGAGAAGACAATGCCAGTGGATACTCATCTTCTCAGGATATGTCCAA
The DNA here is from genome assembly GCA_017960765.1 of Treponema sp. Classification (GTDB taxonomy): domain Bacteria; phylum Spirochaetota; class Spirochaetia; order Treponematales; family Treponemataceae; genus Treponema_D. The sequence continues at coordinate 12,225 of JAGCYQ010000061.1, read as the reverse complement.
AAATCGGTCTGGCAGAGGGTACGACTCCGCTTGAGGTTGAGCAGTCTCTGTTAAAGCGTGTTCCTGATGAATACATGGATCATGCGCATCATTGGCTGATATTGCACGGCCGCTATGTATGCACGGCACGTTCCCCAAAATGCGGGGAATGCATTATCAGCGATATATGCCTGGGAAAGGATTAAACCCCGCCCCTGAAGAATGCGACGATTTTTCCGAAGAGCCTCTTGATTGTGACCACAAAGGATGTTCCTGCAAGAATTGTTCCCACAGTACTTCCGATTGTCGTCCAAAGGAAAATCCAGAGTACACGGAGGATCCTGTTTTTATAAAATCCCTTGATTGAGGTAGCGTCTTTCTGGATGTTCTCCATGTCCTCGACCTTGGGCTTGTTGATTGCTGCCTGAACAATGCCTGTGACCATGCCCACTCCGATAAAGGGACACAGCGAGGTGAAAGGAGCGGAAAGGACTGCGATTAGTATTGTAACCGGATGTGCCGCCGCGATGATTCCGCCTATTCCCGCAAATACTCCGTTGTATACGACCCAGCGCCACACGAGGTCAAAGCCTGTTTTTCTTCCGCCAAAGACAAAGCCCACGACGATGAGTGCAACAACCAGTGCAGGTATTGTCCATGCAAGTATTTTTGATGCCGTAGATGCAGGTGGAACGCTTGAGATGTCGGTACAGTCTGATTTAGCTTCTCCCGATGCGAGTTTTTTAAGCCATGACTCAACACCCGGCAGATGTCCCGCACCAAGAATTGCAAGGACATTGTTTCCCTGTGAGTCCCAGATGTGGCTTGCAAGGTAGCGGTCACGTTCATCAATCAAGACTTCCTTTACCTTCGGCATGTAATCGGATAGTTCCGCCATCATGCTGTCCATCTCGGAGTTCTGCTTGAGTTTCTCTATCTGTTCGGAATCAACTTCTTCCTTTGAGAATGCGCTTACTGCCAGGGAAGACAAAAGCTTCATCTTTCCCCAGAATGAATTGATTGCCCATGCACGCCTGAGTGTCACTGCAATGGGGCGGTCAACCATGACCTGCGGGATGTTCAGTTCTTTTGCGGTATTTATTGCGGCCATCATTTCGTCGCCGGGTTTTACGCCTGAATTCGTACCCATGCGTTTTTGATAACCAGAAAGGACAATGTTTGCAAGCATCAGGAAGCCCTGTTTGTTCTTGAGCACCTTGATGATGTCCATTTTGCGCCATGCCTCGGGATCTTCCATGCTCTCACGGCGTTTTTCGTCCAGTTCTATGGCAACTGTATCCGGGTTCTGCTCCCGGATAACGTTTTGTACTTCTTCAACACTTTTGGCAGAAACGTGGGCGGTTCCCACAAGTATGAATTTTCTGCCGTTTAGCTCAATAAACTTTTGGGTTGCAGGAACAGATTCAGTCTTCTGGTCCTGATTCACTTCAATTTCAGACTCTCCCGCCTGAGTGTCATTTGACATTTAATTCTCCAACGCTCCATTCTGCTATTCTGTATTCAAAGAACATGGGGCTGTTTAAATTTACGACTTCCAGATAATATTTGTTGGCCGCTTCTTTGCCACCAATCATATCATATAATAAGCCGATGTAGAAGTACATTTTGCCTTTTTGGTTGCTGTTGGTCAAGGTACTGATTTTCTGGATGAGGGGGCCTTCTCCCGCAAGATCATGGAAAACACGCAGGATCGCATAGTCCATTGAGCTTCTGTCCAGCTTTGGAAGGACTTTGTCGCTGAATTTCTTTGCGTTCAGGCTGTCTTTTGCCATGTAGTAGCAGTATGTTATCATAAGCGGGTAGGATATGTTGGTCTTGTTGTATTCGTAGCACTTCTCAAATGCCTCGCGTGCTTTCTTCCATTCCTTCTCATGCAGGTACAGGACACCGATGCTTTCCCATGCAAAATAATAGTCAGGATTTGTCTTGATTACCATAAGGTAGTCGTTAAGTGCCTCCTTGAACATGTCCTGCTCGTCGTAGAGGCCTGCCCTGTATGCGTATGCCAGGAAGTATGTGGGGTCGATAGAGATTGCTGTTGTCCATGCCTTTGCCGCGTTGTCATAGTGGCCCAGGTTCCTCTCGAACATGCCGTAATCCATTACATAGTCGTAATTTGTGTCATCCCTTACGACTGCTTCCAGGGCATAGTTGCTGGCTATCTGATATTCCTCGTTGGCGCCTGCTATTTTACCAAGATATGAATAGGCTGGGGCATATTCCGGGTTGATTTCAAGGATTTTCTTGAATGTTGCGGTTGCCTTGTCATCATCCTCAAGATAGTAGGAGGTCTGTCCCACACCAAAGAGCGCGTCCAGGTTCTTGGGGTCGTGAACCAGGGCTTTCTGGAAATACAGGCGTGACTGCTTGTACTGCTTGCGTGTAAACTCATTCTCTCCAAGGGAGATGTTTGCCTCCGCATTGTACGGATCTATTGCGATTATTTCCTTTATATACTTGTTCCACTCGCTCTTGTTTCCCTGTGCCTTTGATACTGTTGCGGCCAGAGAGAGGACTTCCGTGTTCTTTGAGTCTTTTGAAAGCAGGGTCGTGCAGATTTTCTTTGCGTCAGACAGTTTGTTCGTGCTCAGAAGCAGGGAAGCCTTTATTATCTGAAGGTCAGTGTCACCCTGGTATTTTGCAGGAACAGTGTCGTAAAGTGCCAGTGCGGATTCGTATCCCTCGTTCTCAACGGCAGAAAGCAGGTCATCCATGAATGAGCTCTTTGTCCATACGGGTGCCGGGCTGTCCGGGAGCAGGGCTGTGCTTTTATCGGGGGTGGTTGCAGCAAAGATTGGGGTTGTGGCGGCAAAAAGCACCAAAATTGAAAAAACTCTTATTCTCTTTAACTGTAGTTTCATATTTCCTCTTTTTTGCATTAGTCTCTTGCTTTTTCTACCATGAAAAGATAAAATAGACCAAATGCGTAGACATCCTATTAGAAAGTTTTTAGGACTGACAGTCCTATACGCCGCTCTCATTGTCGGCATATTTGTATTGCAATTTAAGACCGAATCTGTCATCAACCGGGTATTTGGTGACTTACGGATTACTCTTGCCCAGACTCAGGGAGACCAGAACCTGCGTAAGCTGAAGAATCAGTTCCAGGTATCGTACCGGGGACTCAATCTCCTGGCTTCAGATGCTAGTCCTGTCAAGGCCTTTAACTCCGCGTCTCCAGATGCCGTAATGGATCTTGTTCTGGACAATTTTACAGAAACAAAGAATTCTTTGCAACTGAATTTCGCAGGCGGTTCATCAATCACTTTCTCCCTTTCCGAGGAAGGTGAAGGTGGAACCCTTAATGTTTTTGCCAGCGTTGGAGCAGGTCTCGATACGATTTCCGTACCGTACCGCAATGCTTCAACCCATACGGTGGAAGAACTCAGCACAGGACGTGTGATACTCAATTCCAAGGAGGCCCTGCTGTCCCTTACTGCGGCAGAAGTTGACTCCGAGAGGATCTACTTTACCGCTGACAATCCTGTGGCAAGCTACGGTCTGTATGACCCGAGCCGCAAATTTGAGTTTGTTGCGGTTGCAGGCATGCCTATGACCGATGTTCAGGCTTACAATACATCTGTTAAACAGTTCAGGGATACTTTGGTTACTCGATTCAGTCAGGTGGCCGGCGGAAATCAGGCGGATGACCTTACAGAAAAGGATGTGGTTGCCTTTGTCGCTGAGATGGCAAGCCGTAATCAGTACAACGAGGGCCTTGATCTTGTTCCCGATTCATTCAAGAGGAGCAACAGGCGCACCTATGTCTCTGCCCCTTACTTTGACAACCTGGTGAACATGGACAAGACACTTTCACTTGAGCTTGAACGCTTTAATTCCATGGTTCAGACTGCAATTTCCTCAGGAAACCTGGACATCTATACTGTTGACGGAATCACGGATTACATGCTGCGTGAGAAAAATACAGGCACGGTGCTTTCAATTCTGGGACTTCTTGGCATACTGGAAGAAACCGAACCTACAGTTACACAGGCAATCGGAATCCTGAGCGTTTACGGCAACATGCTTTCCAAGGACAAGGAAATATCAGCACGCCTTATGCCAGCTCTTCCATATTGTATCTCTGTCCTTGAGGATAATGCAGTTCTTGAGAATGGAAACCTTCACATTACGGAGAAGGACGTATTCATCACGGTGGAACAGAATGTCATTCTTGGCACGGCACTCATTTCAATCGGCTCACAGACAGGCCACAATGAGTATGTTGAGGCAGGACGGCTCCTTGTAAACCAGCAGCTTGTCTATACTTCCTCCATGAATCTCTCTGCACTTTCTGCACTGTATCCGCTCCTTTTGCCGAACAATACATTCTATCCGCATACTGTCGTCATGGGCTATTACGGCTCATCTCCTGTATGGGCATGGACTTGTGCCAACAGCGTCAAATACACCATCGCGTCAAACGGCGTCGTCAGCCTGAATATTGACTTCCCGCTTGAGAATACCCACTACATGATAATCAAGGGAGTTCCGAATTTCAATTCTACAATAGAAATCCAGCAGATGATGTTCCGCACCGACCCAAGATTTGAAACATACAATTCTTCCGGTTATGTTTATTCAGAGTCAGAAAAAACTCTGTTCCTGAAATCAAGGCATAAGTCAAAGAACGAGCTCATAAGGCTCTGGTGTTCTCCGGTAAGCAATTTTGTTCCCAAAAGCTGATGACGGAGGGTGGCATGGGCGTTCAGCAAATCCTTAATTCTCCACTTACCGCACCGTTAAAGGAACGTTTCCTGCGTTATGTCAAAGTATGTTCCCAAAGCGATTCTGCCAAAGCGGACTCAGGAATTCAGCCCAGCACGGAATGCCAGTGGGACATGGCAAATCTTTTGCGCGATGAACTGAAGGCCCTGGGACTTTCTGATGTACAGACCACGGACAAATGCTATACCTACGCATATCTTCCCGCATCCAGTGGAATGGAGGGAAAACCTTCGATATGCCTTCTTTCACACATCGACACGGTGGAGGAAGTCAGCGGAAAGGACGTGAAGCCGATTATCCACGAGAACTACAGCGGAGAGGTTTTGACCCTGCCGTACGGAAACGTTCTTGATCCAAAAGAAGACAAGGCCCTTGCCCAAGCCGGAAAAGAAGGCGATACAATCATCACTAGCGACGGAAACACTCTGCTGGGTGCCGACGACAAGGCCGGTGTAAGCGAGATAATGACTGCCCTGGAATATTTTGTCAGTCACCCGGAAGAAAAGCACGGTAGAATAGAAGTAATCTTTTCTCCAGATGAGGAGACAGGCCATGGCATGGACAATGTTCCTCTTGAGCTCATAAAGTCCAAATGCGCATATACGGTGGACGGAGGTCATGTTGCCGAGCTTGAGACTGAATGCTTTAACGCATACAAGAGCGACGTTGTTTTTACGGGAAAGGCCCTGCACACGGGAACTGCCCGACCAAACATGATAAATGCAATCAACATGGTCTCGTCTTTCGTTCAGTTCCTGCCGCATCACCAGATGCCTGAGACCACGGACGGACGCATGGGATTCTATGCCCCGATGGAGATTTCCGGTGGAATGGAGACAGCCCGCATCACACTCTTTTTGCGCGATTTTGAGGACGAGGGCATGAAGAAGAGGCTTTCTCTGGTGGAGGAGCTTGCAACGGCTACTGCACATTCCTATGGCGGAGAGGTGAAAGTCACACATACAAGGCAATACATAAACATGAAGAAGAATCTGGACATGCACCCTGAGGTGGAGCGGAATCTTGTTCATGCCTACAAAAATGCCGGAATTGAACCTGTGTTTCCAGCAATCCGCGGGGGTACGGACGGTTCACGGCTTACGGAGATGGGTATACCAACACCAAATATTTTTACAGGCGGACACAACTTCCATTCAAGGTCTGAGTGGGCGAGCTTGAGCCAGATGGTGACGGCCGTAAATGTATTGATTCAGCTTATAGCGGAATGGACAAAAAACTGATGTACAGTTACAGATAGAGGGGAAACAGATGTATGAGTATCATGTAGAAGGCGGTATTCCGATCAAGGGTACCGTTCATGCCAGCGGGAATAAAAATGCGGCTCTTCCGTGCATTGCGGCGGTTCTGCTTACAAAAGAGGACGTGATTCTACGCAATATTCCGGAGATTGAGGACTGCCATGTTATGATCCAGATTTTGCAGGCCATGGGAGTTGAGGCCCAGAAGCTTGAGGAGCATGTCTGGAAATTCAATTCATCAAAACTCAAGGACTGTACGATTCCTCATGACCTGAGCAAGAAAATCAGGGCATCGATTCTTTTTGCAGGTCCCCTTGTGGCACGCTGCGGTAAGGCTGTGATGCTTCCTCCGGGAGGTGACGTAATCGGTCGGCGCAGGCTTGATTCACACTTCCTTGCCCTGACTGAACTTGGTGCCCGTGTCAACGCAAACGGTAAATTTGAATTCACTGCAAACAAGCTGGTGGGTGCGGACATCTTCCTTGACGAGACATCAGTTACCGCAACCGAGAATGCTGTAATGGCGGCGGTTCTTGCGGATGGAAAGACAGAGATTACAAATGCGGCTTCAGAACCCCATGTTCAGGATTTATGCAACATGCTCAACTCTATGGGGGCGAAAATAAACGGCATAGGTTCAAACATACTTACGATAGAAGGCGTGAAAGAGCTGGGTGGGACGGATTTTTCAATAGGACCTGATTTCATGGAGATTGGCTCGTTCATAGGGCTTGCGGCGGCTACTCGTGGTTCAATCACAATAACCGGTGTAAACCCAAAGGACATGAGGCCTCTCCGTATCTCTTTCGGCAAGCTGGGCATACGCTGGGACATTGAGGGAGATGCCCTGACAGTATCTGCAGGCCAGGAGATGCGCGTGAACAATGACCTGGGCGGAATGATTCCAAAAATCGATGACAGTCCGTGGCCAGGATTTCCGCCGGATTTGACTTCCATCATGACGGTGGTTGCAACTCAGGTTGAAGGCACTGTATTGATATTCGAGAAGATGTTTGAGAGCAGGATGTTCTTTGTGGATAAGCTCATAAGCATGGGTGCGCGTATTACTTTGTGCGATCCCCACAGGGCTGTTGTCACGGGACCTAGCCTGCTTCATGGAGATCATCTTGTGTCTCCTGACGTGCGTGCAGGAATGGCGATGGTTATTGCGGCTATGGCGGCTCACGGCGAGAGTGTCATAAGCAATGTGTATCAGATTGAACGTGGCTACGAGCATCTTGTTGAGCGGCTTCAGTCTCTTGGGGCACGTATAAAGAGGGTCGAGGTTTAAATGCATCCGTTCATTCATATTCTTGGCAAAGAGATACCGATGTACTCAATCTGCATCATGGCGGGAATGCTGGTGGCAGGGGGCGTGATTGTCCTTCTTTCCCCAAGGTTCTCCGTAAAGAGGGATGATGCGCTTTATTCATATCTTTATGCGATTCTGGTGATGATAGCCGGTGCAAAGTTAATGTACATCATTGTGAATATTCCTAATTTGCCCAAGATGATTGAGGAATACGGATTCCTGGCTCTTATGCAGGGCGGCTTTGTCGTGTATGGCGGACTTCTGGGGGCCTTCCTTGGGGTGGCCATTTACGGCTGGCAGTTCAAGATGGATCCTAAACCCCTGTATTCCGTGCTGATTGTCGGGGTTCCGCTTGCTCAGGCATTCGGACGTGTGGGATGCTTTATGGCGGGCTGCTGTTACGGTAAGATATGTTTCGGCTCATACTGCGTTTACATGCAGGGTGTGTCTCGTTTCCCGGTGCAGCTTCTGGCGTCTGGCCTGGACCTTCTTCTGTTCTTCATCCTGCTTGCCAGCGTGTTCATAAAAAGGGCAAGACACTATCAGTTTTCGCTTTATATGATTGGCTACGGAATAGTCAGGTTTATATGTGAGTTTTTCCGCGGTGATGAGGAGAGAGGCTTTATCGGGCCGCTTTCGATTGCTCAGTGGTTCAGCATTCTCTTTGTTTGCGTTGGAATTATATTATTTGTAATCAGATTCAAAAAGGTGGAGCAGCCTGTGCTGTCAGCAGACGGGAAGGTATCTGCCGGGAATCTGGATATCCAAAAGGAGGAAAAAAATGGATGAGCAGTTTAAGGACAATCAGTCAGATCAGTTTGATCCCTGGGATCAGCCACAGAACCAGTCAAATCAGTCTGACCCGTGGGATCAGCCTCAGAGCCAGTTAAATCAGTCAGACCCGTGGGATCAGCCGCAGAACCAGTCAGGTCAGTCAGACTCATGGGATCAGCCTGTCCAGCAGCCACAAAATCAGGAAAATCAATTTGGTTCATCAAATCAGCAGGACAACTCAAGTCAGGAAAATTCAGCTTACCAGAATCAGCAGCCGGTACCTCCACAGCCTGTCAATCAACAGCCGGTAAATCAGTATTCATATCAGCCATATCAGAACCAGCAGCAAATGCCGCCGAGACCTGCCACATATCCTGGAAAGGGGCTTTCGGTCGCTTCACTGGTATTGGGAATACTTTCCATGGTTTTCCTTTTTACTGGATGGTTTACAATTATCTCTCTGGTCTTGGGTATAGTCGGACTTGCATTGGGAATCTCCGGAAAAAAGAAGACTCCAAACGGAATGGCAACAGCGGGTATAGTGCTTTCAATCATAGCGCTTTCTTTGGGAGCACTCATTTTTGTAAGCTGCATCGTCTGTTCTGCATGCATTTTTAGTTCAGCTGAATATTTCGGTCCGAACTGGTCAGATATTCTGCAGAACGGTGGGGAATGGAGCTACACACTTTAATCTGCCGTGTTATCCATCTTGTAGACTCCGGCCTCAAGCTTCTCGTAGAGCTCTTCCTCTGACATGGGCTTCCCGAACAGAAAACCCTGAATCTGCTCGCATCCGTTTTCCTTCAGGAACTGGTATGCCTCATCGGTTTCAACTCCTTCTGTAAGGGTGCTCATTCCAAGCTCTTTGGCCATTGTTATTATGTTCTTCAGTATAAAGCGTGCCTTCTGGTTGCCGGAAAAACCGCTCAGGAATTTCATGTCGATCTTCATCATGTCAAAGTCATATTCCTTAAGGACGTTCAGACCGGAATAGCCTGAGCCAAAATCATCAAGCCACAGTGCATAGCCGTTGTCACGGAAAATCTTGAGTATTGCCTTGAGCTTCTCGTCATTCTCGGAGAGCGTGCTTTCGGTTATCTCTATGTGAATCATGTTCCTGTCGACATTGTATTTTTTCAGGCATTTCTCAACATCATCAACAAGATTTGTGGTGTCAAAATCCAGCTTGGAGAAATTTAGTGAGACCGGTAGAAGCGTAAGTCCCTTCTCTTTTGCGTAGACGAAATTCCTGCATACCTTTTCCAGTACATACAGGTCAAGCTTGTAAATCTGATAGTATTCCTCCAGTGTCTGAATGAAATCGGAGGGAGCCAGGAATCCGTACTCACAGTCATCCCATCTTGCAAGGGCCTCAAGTCCGCACAGCCTTCCTGTATTTGCATTCACGACTGGCTGATAGTAGACCTTGATGTTCTCTTTCTTGATGGCATTGTCAATGTTATGGATTATGTACTGCTTCTTATAGAAGTTTCCTGCCATTGAGTTGTCGTACTCGCAGTAATCGTGGTTGTAGTGCTTCTTGATTGAATAGCAGGCATAGCGGGCATGATCGCAGGCAATGACCGGCAGACATTCCCTGTCCTTTGGCCTGTATCCGCCGACTTTAAGCCCTATCCTGACGTCATATTTTGTACCCAGCATGTTGCGTTTCAGTGTCTGGATCTTCTCGTAAATTGCCTCGTTCTTTGTGAGCACTACGAAATTGTCGTTGGAGAAATGCGCTACAACCGAGTCCTTGAAAACCTTGTTGAGCATGTCAGCGAATTCCTTGAGGAATTCATTTCCTTCCCAGAAGCCGTATTTTTCGTTCAGTGTCTTGAAGTTCTCGATATCAAGAAAGAGGAAGATCAGTGTGGACACATCAACTGACTCATCGTGCAGCATATCCATTGCCTGACTCCTGAAGTAATGCATGTTTGCAATTCCTGTTACCTCATCGCTTATGGAAAGCTTAAGCAGTATGCCGTGCGCATGATCCAGCTTCTCGCCTTTCTCAGCCTCCTTGAGCTTCTGGTGGTATGCGTTTATTGCACTCATAAGAAGAGAGATGAAGACGATGAAAAGATTGATTTTGGTGGCAAAGGTCGCAGGCATAAAGCGGTTGCACAGCCAGAAGAAAACGGCATAGGTCAGCGAGAGAAGCAAAAATGAATAAATGGGCCTCCACACGACAAACGAAAAGACAAAGATGGTCATTGTCATCAGCGTGATGAACTGCTCTCCCTTCTGGTAATCAAGATAGGAGATGTAAATACCGAAAACAAGTGCCACGATGGAAAAGACGTATTTGATTGCCTCCCACAGGACACGGTTGCTGCTCAGTTTTTTAATATGACGGATTGAATAGATGAAAAGGACAAGGGCAGTAAGCAGAAGTACACTGAAGCAAGTTATATGTATTATGAGCCATTCAGTGGAGCGTCTGGTTTCCTCAAAGAGCTGCCTGGCACTAATGTTTATTATCATGAATACTTCGAGTATTATGATTACAGAGGAAACATAAACTGCAGAACGGATATTTGATTTGTCAAAATAACCGTTGATATAGGGTGAATGCTTATCCGCACCTATAAACTTTTTAATCTTGTTAAGTACAGCCATACCTCCATTATAATGCATGATTTTAAAAAAAGGAAACAAAAAAGAATGGAATTTATGGGAGAAAATGCTTTGTCTATCCCTTGTTTTTTCAAGGATTATTGATTTTATCCGCTCTATCTGATAGTATTCGGTCTTAAAATAACCTTTTGGGGGAATTATGAATAAATATGTAAAGCGTTATCTGATTGACGCTCTTGGTGGAATGGCTCACGGTCTTTTTGCATCACTTCTTGTGGGAACAATCGTAAAGACTCTCGGTCAGTTGATTTTGAAGCTGGGAGAGAATCCTGTCGGCACATTTTTTGTAGATGCCGGAACCTTTGCTTCTGATGCGGCTGTAGTCGGTGCGGCTATGGCAATTGCAATAGGATATGCGCTCAAGGCTCCAAAGCTGGTGCTCTTTTCTCTTGCGGCTGTCGGTGCGGCATGTAACAAGCTCGGCGGTGCGGGCGGACCTCTTGCGGTTCTTGTCATTGCGATAATTGCCTCTGAACTTGGAACTCTTGTAAGCGGAAAAACCAAGGTGGATATTCTTGTAACTCCTCTGGTAACGTTGATTTCAGGTGTCCTGCTTGCGGTCTTGTGCGCCAAGTGGATCGGTCTTGCAGCTTCTTCCATCGGTGACCTGATAATCTGGGCAACAAACCTTCATCCGTTTGTGATGGGAATTGTTGTGTCTGTTGTTGTTGGTGTTGTACTTACCCTGCCGATTTCCAGTGCGGCTATCTGTCATGCCCTGGGACTCGTCGGTCTTGCAGGTGGTGCGGCTGTTGCGGGATGCTCTGCAAACATGATCGGTTTTGCAATTATGAGCTTCCGTGAAAACAAGTGGGGAGGCCTTTTGAGCCAGGGACTTGGTACTTCCATGCTCCAGATGCCCAACATCATAAAGAATCCGCGTATATGGCTTCCGGTGATTTTGTCCTCCGCTATAACAGGCCCGATTTCTACATGCCTCTTTAAGCTGGAGATGAACGGTGCCCCGGTTTCCTCTGGTATGGGAACATGCGGTGTTGTAGGTCAGATTGGAATGATAACAGGCTGGTATTCACCTGTTGAGCAGGCAGTTGCAAAGGGTGCCACGGCAATCACACCAGGCGTCATGCAGTGGCTTGGTTTGATTCTGGTAAGCTTTGTCCTCCCGGGAATCCTTACATGGCTGTTCGGTCTTTTCTTCAGGAAGATAGGCTGGATCAAGGACGGTGACCTTAAGCTGAGCGAGAATTAATTCGTAATCCGGTATTATGAAAGTTGATTCGTAATCAGCTTTTGGAAATATAAAGTAAAAGGAGACAAAAAGTGAAGAAAAATGTTTTGTTTATTATTGGCGTTTTGGTTTTGTTTGCAGGATGTGTTTCTGCCCCCAAGCAAAATGTGACCCAGGTGGAGAATGCAATTAAAAATGAAATTATTGTATTTAGGTTTGGGGATGACTTGTATTTTGCTGTTCAGAACGGCATAAAAAACTATGCCTTTAAAGTCAACACGGAAGACGTCAGTTTCGCTGATAAGGGGAATACAATGATTATC
>JAGCYQ010000060.1 GCA_017960765.1 Treponema sp. | reverse complement strand
GATCAGCTTCCACTTGAGCTGCCTGATGTAAAGACATATCAGCCGACAGGAACAGGAGAAAGCCCTCTTGCCGGAATAGAAAGCTGGGTTAACTGCAAGTGCCCCAAGTGCAATGCAGATGCAAGACGCGAGACCAATACCATGCCTCAGTGGGCAGGAAGCTGCTGGTATTACCTGCGCTACATCGACCCGAAAAACGAAAAGCTCTTTGTTGATCCGGAGAAAGAAAAATACTGGATGCCGGTTGACCTCTATGTCGGAGGAGCAGAGCATGCAGTACTTCACCTCCTTTACAGCCGCTTCTGGCCCAAGGTTCTTTTTGATGCAGGAGTCGTAAGCACAAAGGAGCCGTTCCACCGTCTTATCAACCAGGGAATGATAACAAGCTTTGCATATCAGAACGCCGCAAAGTCACTCATTCCGATAGACAGGGCAGAGGAAGTTGCACCGAATGAATTCAAGGACAAGGAGACCGGGGAAAAGCTTGAGAGGATAATCGCCAAGATGTCAAAGTCACTCAAGAATGTCGTAAACCCCGACGAGATGATAAAGCAGTACGGAGCCGACAGCGTGCGCATGTACGAGATGTTCATGGGACCTCTTACAGTATCAAAGCCGTGGAATACACAGGGATTGATCGGAGTAAACCGCTTCCTGGACAAAGTATGGTCACTTTCAGACAAGCCGCTTTCTGACATAGACATCACAGGAAAAATCGATGACAAGGATCTTTCCTCACTCAGGAAAACCTATGCAAAGACAGTGGCAAAAGTCACACATGATACATCAACACTCGACTTCAACACAGCAATCAGCCAGATGATGATTTTTGTAAACGAGGCCGCTAAGCTTTCTGGACTTCCAAAAGCAATGTGGGAAGGTTTCGTTAAGATGCTCTCCGTCTATGCACCACATCTTGGAGAAGAGCTCTGGGAAAAAATGGGACACACAAAGACCGTTGCATACGAGCCATGGCCAGTGTTCAGCGAGGAGTACTGCAAAGAGGACACCAAGACAATCGTCGTCATGATAAACGGAAAACTCCGCGACAAGTTCGAGGCCGCCGTTGGAACCGATAAGGACACACTCCAGAAGACCGCCCTTGAAACCGAGGGAGCCAAGAAGTTCCTCGAAGGCAAGAGCATCGTAAAGGTAGTGGTAGTCCCCGACAAGCTCGTCAACGTCGTCGCAAAGTAAAATTATAATAACCAAAAAAAAGGTGAATGTGACTCGATGCCGCATTCACCTTTATTCTTTTCCCTGGGGTTAGGGGGCTTAGACCTTGAACTCGTCGATTTGTTTTCCGATTTTGTCGATGGAGCCTTTCATGCGGTCGGAGACTTCAGAGAGCACCGTTCCTGTCTCGTTGATTTTTCTTGCGCCGACTGTCATCTCTTCCATGCTGGACTTCATCAAGACTGTGGCATCCTGCAGGTTCTTTACCTCGGAAAGAATGAGCTTGTTTCCTTCCTGCATTTCGACTGATGCGTTTCGTACTTCACTTGTACTGTTGTTCATCATCTTGAGTGATTCAAGAATCTGCTTTGAGCCTTCGTTCTGCTCTTCCATTGCGGTCCTGATCTGCATGACCAGCTCATCGGTGGCAGTAAGCTCCTGGGAAACAAGTGCGAACGTGCTGCTTGCATCGGATGATGCTCCTACAACCTGCTTGATTGACTCCATGATCTGATTCAGCTGGTTTGTAATCTGTGTTGACTGCTGTGATGATGTCTCGGAAAGTTTTCTGATTTCATCTGCAACAACGGCAAATCCCTTTCCTGCTTCACCGGCGTGGGCTGCCTCAATAGCCGCATTCATGGCAAGGAGGTTTGTCTGCTCTGCGATGTTTGCGATTGCAACGTTAGCTTCTTTCAGTGCGGCGGACTGATTCTCAATTGCATGGACTTTCTGGCTGACTGTCTCCAGCTTTGTAAATCCTTCCTGTGAATGTGACTGAAGGCCGCCAAAAGACTTGTCCATCTTTTCCATTGAGTTGCTTACGGAGTTTATGTTTCCGATCATCTGCTCAACTGCGCTGGAAGCCTGTGTTACTCCAGAGGACTGGCTTGAGATCATGTGGTTGAGTGATTCAATATTGGATGATATCTCGTTGACCGCACCTGCTGTCTGGTCTACGCTGCCTTTCTGGTTGTCGAGCTGTTTCTTGAACTGCTCTATGTTCTCAAGGATCTGGGTAATCGCGCTTGTCATGTCCTCGGCTGTAGCAGACATGTCCTCTCCTGCCTGACCAAGTTCATTCCTTGATTCCTTTACGTCTGATATGATTGACTGAAGTTTCTCGGTAAAGTTGTTGAAGCCCTGTACAACCTGACCGATTTCGTTGTTAGATTTTATTGTGATCCTCTGGGTCAAGTCTGCGTTGCCCTGTGCTATTCCGACGACTGCATCCTTTACAATGTTAAGAGGTTTGAGGGACATTCCCATTATTGTTGCTCCGATGATAATGACAATCAGAACGATAATGGCACCGAAAATAACCGTTGTCCTTGCAATTTTTGTGCCAAGTGCGTCAACTGTATTGCCGGGAACCAGAAATCCCAGACCCCATGGAGTGCCATCTATACCTGAATAGACAATCAAATCCTCCTTGCTTCCGGTATAGGAGACAATCCATGCGTATGAGCTTTCTCCGTTTACCATGCGTTTAGAGATCTCAGAAAGATCGTCATGACCTTCTCCCGGGTTTGTAATGAAGTTTCCGTCATCAGTTGCGACAGGGTGGTAAATTACGGCTCCGTTGTGGTCAATAAGGAAGATCCAGATGTCGTCAGAAACCTTTACCTCTTTAACAGGCTTGATCAGGACATCCACATTGATGACTCCTGCCACCATTGCAAAGACCTTTCCGTTCTTGTCGTGGACGCTTCTTGTTATATGGATTACACGGTTTCCTGTTGTCTTGGATATTACCGGGTTATCGACAAAGCGGTCCTTTCCCTGCTTCATTATTGCCTGGAAATAGTCACGCTCTGCAATATCTGTCCGGCTGCCGTTGTCATTGTAGGAATATCCTGCGCCATCAGCTATCATTATGTAGTCAAAATCTTTTCCGCGGATCTCCGGATGCTCCTGAAGCCATCTTCCTGCGGCATCAAAGTCACCATCTCGCATTATGTCCGCATTGACGTAGGTATCCATTTCCTTGAAGTAGCCTTCGATAATGTTCTCAAGATTCTGCTTGATTGATGTTGTCAAAAGTACATAACTGTCAACATTATCCTTCCGTGAATCAGATTTTGCAAGGCTTGAAAGAACCGTAACCTGAATCAATGTAAGCGCAAGAATAACAATTCCAATCATTATGATCAAGTTTGCAATAAGACTTGATTTTCTCTTTTTCTCAGCCATATAATACCTCTCTGGTAACACTAAAACACCATGTAGCGTAAAAGTGAAAAAAACTCTCTAATCTACTTTTGATTATATCTTTATGACTATGAAATAATTATAACATATAAATTCGCATAGTCAATCAATCATAGAAAAAATAAGTAAAAAAATCCTTTGAATATTGCTTGCATTCCTATTGACATTATTTTTAAAACTACATATAATTTATATCACTTGCGGGGATGGTGGAATTGGTAGACACGCTAGCTTGAGGTGCTAGTGCTGCGAGGCGTGGCCGTTCAAGTCGGCTTCTCCGCATAAGGACTGCTTTAGGGCGGTCCTTTTTTTTATTTTAAACATAAAACTTGAATCTCCTGGCAAATCCATGTGCCTTTTTTCAAAATTTCCAGTAAATTTCAAAAAATTCCCTGAATTCCGGATTTTTCATTTGACTAATGACTGGAATGGCTTTATAATTGACTCATAATATAACCCCTAGGGAGGCCAAAATTGGCAAAAGTAGAGCTTAAGGGTATTGGTAAAGTCTATGACGGTGGAGTTCGTGCCGTTCAGAACGCCAATATCACTATCGAAGACAAGGAATTCTGCGTATTCGTAGGTCCTTCTGGATGCGGTAAGTCAACAACTCTCCGCATGGTCGCAGGTCTGGAAGACATCACTGAAGGTGAACTTTACATCGACGGTGAGATGATGAATGAAGTTCCGCCAAAGGACAGAAACATCGCCATGGTATTCCAGAACTATGCTTTGTATCCTCATATGACAGTATATGACAACATGGCTTTCGGTCTTAAAATCCGCAAGATGGACAAGAGCGAGATCCAGCGTCGTGTTGATGAGGCTGCAAAAATCCTTGGTTTGACACAGTACTTGGATCGTAAGCCAAAGGCTTTGTCTGGTGGACAGCGTCAGCGTGTTGCCGTAGGTCGCGCTATCGTTCGTAACCCGAAAGTCTTCTTGTTTGACGAACCTCTTTCAAACCTTGACGCAAAGCTTCGTGTAACGATGCGTGGTGAAATCGCCGCATTGCACCAGAGGCTTCAGGCAACAATGATTTACGTTACCCACGACCAGATTGAAGCTATGACAATGGGTACAAAGATCGTTGTTATGAAAGACGGACACGTTCAGCAGATTGGAGAACCACTCTATCTGTACAACCATCCGATCAACAAGTTCGTTGCAGGATTCATCGGTTCACCGCCAATGAACTTCCTCACCGTAACAATCAAAAAGGAAGGAGACAAGATTGTAGCTGACGAAGGCACATTCGTTCTCGTTCCAACTGCAGAACAGCAGGAAGCTCTCAAGGCTTATGTCGGAAAAGAAGTATACTTCGGTGTACGTCCGGAAGACCTGGCCATTCAGTCTGCTCCGGCTGCAGAAAACAACATGCAGATGAAGGTTACCAACAAAGAGCCTTTGGGTGCAGAAACACACTTGTTCCTTGCAACAAAGGGTCAGAACATCATCGCACGCGTTATGTCTTCTACAAAGGAACTCTTCAAGTTGGGAGAAACAGTGAACTTTGTTCCGGCTATGGAACGCTGCAAGTTCTTTGTAAAGAATCCCGAAGATTTCGATGCAGAATTGAACATTTGCGAAAAGATTGATGCTCCTTGGCTGGTAAACGCACTGACCGGTGCCGTGGGATATGACAAGGTAACAGTTGACAGCTCACTGGATCCGGAAGAAGCAAGAAAGCAGGCCAAAGCCGCTAAAAAAGCTGCCAAGAAGCAGTAATGCAGGCAAAGGCTGCCGATAAAAATCAATAAGCACTACCAGTTATTGCTGGTCGTTATGCGAGTTGAGAGCGCCATCAGATTTTCTGGTGGCGTTTTTTTTAGTTTTTTTAATATTTTTGTTGAAACGGTTTTTGGAGTTTATACAATTATGGAAAAGTTTTGCGTAAAGGGAATCTATGCGTCTGGAATGGTTTTGCAGAGGAACAGGATAAACTGCATTTCAGGTTTTGCTCCGGGACAGAGCTCAGTCTCAGTTTTTTTCAGGGAACAGGAATGGACTTGTACAAGCGATGAAGACGGATGCTGGAAAATAGAATTCAATCCTGGTGAGGCAGGTGGTCCTTTTGCGCTTGAGGTAAAAAACGGCAGTGAGACAATTTCTTATTCCGATGTCTGGGTTGGGGAAGTGTGGCTGCTTTCTGGTCAGTCCAATGCACAGCTCCCGATGGAAAGGCTTAAGTGGTCATACCCGGAAGATTTTAAGCTTCCCAAAAACGATAACATACGCATGATTACAGTTCCCATCTCATTCAGCTTTGACGGTGAGAAGGATTTCATAGATTCCCCGAAATGGATTCCGGCGTCCCCCGAAACTCTGGGGCTTATGTCAGGCACAGGATATTTCTTTGCAAAAAATCTTTCACGCGCATTGAATGTTCCTGTCGGGATAGTCAACGCAAGCCAGGGCGGTTCCCCAATAATCTCATGGATGGACAGGCAGAGTGTTGCCGACTACCGTGGAAAACAGAATTATCTTGAGACACTGGAAAAATGCGAGAAACCTGACAATCTGACCCTCGCAAGAAAAGCAACCGATGAAGCGATAAAAAAATGGACTGATGAGCTTTTTGCCGGTGTGGACATGCCTGATTTGAATGCATCCGACTGGAAGGAATGCTCAATTCCCGGTGAAATAGATGAACCCAAGGGTGCAGGACTTTTGTGGCTCAAGAAGGAAATTGAGTTAAGCGAAACTGAAGCCCAGACATTCAACTCAAGGAAAACAAGGCTGTGGCTTGGAAGAATTCTGGATGCCGATTTTGTTTATGTGAACGGTGTTCAGGTGGGTGCCACATATTACTGTTATCCCCCAAGACGATATGAGGTTCCGTCCGGTACCCTGCATGCGGGAAAAAATTACATCCTTATCAAGATTCAGAAAAATTCATCCGCGCAAAAAATCTCCTTTACAGCGGAAAAACCATATTACCTCTTTACGGAGAACGTCTATGTTCCGCCGGTTGCATTCCGTAATACAGAGAAATGCAGGGCACTTGATGTTCCTGAAGGAGAGTTGTGCATTCCGTTGTCCGGGACATGGGAGATGAAGATTGCAAAGGAAATGAGTGACAGGCCTTCCGAGCTGTTCTTTGAATGGGCTCCGACAGCACTTTACAATTCCATGCTTTCCCCTTGCTTTGACCAGGCAATCTCCGGTGCACTGTGGTACCAGGGAGAGTCAGATGCAGGCAACGCAGATGAATACGAAGAACTGCTTGAGAAAATGATTATGCTCTGGAGAAGGAAATTCGTTTACGGAGCAAAGGATTTTCCGTTTATAATAGTTCAGCTTCCGAATTTTTCAGACGGACGCTATGAATCAAACACAATAGACGAGACACATTGGGTTGACATGAGGAAAGTGCAGTCACGTGTGAGCCGTAAGGTAAAGAACTGTGGCCTTGCGGTTATGATTGATGCGGGAGAATGGAACGACCTTCATCCCGAGAAAAAATCCACTGTGGGTCAAAGGCTTTCGTACGAGGCGTTAAGGCTTGCGTATGGTCTGAAAGACATTCCTTCTTCCCCACGGCCAAGCGGCTGTCATCTTGAAGGAAATGATTATGCAGTCGATTTTGATCTCCATGACGGAAATCTTTGCTCGGTTGTAAATAAAGATGATGAGCTGAAGGGATTCTATCTGCTTGCTGAAGGAAACAAGGTTGAAGTGGCTGCCAGACTGAAAGATAGCAAGAGCCTGTGCATTCCGGTTCCTGAAAAGCTGCGTGGAAAAGTTGATTGTATCTGCTACCTTCAGGCTGACTGTCCAAAAGATGTTGATCTCTACGTCAAGGCAGATTGTGGCGCTTGTGTTGGAAGCGTAATGATTCCGGTTGTGCCGTTTGAGCTTTGTGTTCACGGTTCCTGTTGATATAGATTGATTTTTACTATAAAATAATTCCTAGTGGGAATGTGATGATTAAGAAAAATTCAGTCGTATTATATAAAAATGAAGCCGCTCTTGTAACAGATTCTCCTTCGGGTGGAAAATTTCCTGTGCAGTTTCAGGGACAAAAGGATGGCACGTATTCAAGCCAGAACGTCCGCGAAAAGGATGTGGTGCTTCTGCATGAGGGACCTGCATCTTCGTTAAAGGCGGTTTTGGACAAGGCAAAATCCAATGACTTTGCAACGGGTGGTCCTGTAGAGAAACAGCTTGAGGAAGCTCATGAACTCTTGCTCTCCGATGAATCAACTTCAAGCTCACCAATTGTTTTTTCTGAGCTGGTGCAGCTTTTTTACGGAGACCTGACAGCCGACGATTCTTATGCAGTTTATTCCCTGATACGGAACACGCTTTATTTTTCAATTTCACAAAAAGACTTTGACAGCCAGAAACTGGTGTTCATTCCACGGAGCCCGGATGAAATAAAAGCCATAAAGGATAAGGCAGAGCAAAAGGGTAAGGAGGAAGAACTCCGTGCCGCATTCATCCAGCGCTTAAAGCAGAAACAGCTTATCGAGGGGGACTCAAAATACATGGTTGACGTGGAGTCACTTGCACTGGGCAAAACCGACAAGAGCCGAACCATGCATGATGCCCACATGAAGGAAACACCAGAGAGGGCACATAAGCTTCTGCTTGATACAGGAATATGGAAAATCACACGCAATCCCTATCCATACCGCTGGGGACTTTCAATGCATTCCGCAAGCGAGTCACTGGCCTCACCGCCGGAAGAGGAAAGGCTTGAGGTAGAGGGAATCTCCTATGCCATAGACAATGAGTGGTCTGCAGATCCTGATGATGCCGTTGCATTTGACGGAAAATATCTTTGGGTACATATCGCAGATCCAGCAAGCACAGTCATGCCTGACAGCTCGATAGACAAGGTTGCACGCGAGAGGGGAAGCACGCTTTATATCCCGGAGGGTGCATCACGCATGCTCTGTGAGGAATCCCTTGAGGATTATGCCCTGGGCCTTACACCAAAAAGCAGGGCACTTTCTTTCAGGGTGGAATTGAATGACGACGGAACCATAAAGGACTGCCAGATTTTTAAGACCTTGGTGAACGTCAAGCGGCTTACATATCAGGAAGCGGACACATTAAAGGAAAGCCCGGAACTGAAGCCTCTGTTTGAC
Organism: Treponema sp.; assembly: GCA_017960765.1. GTDB lineage: Bacteria > Spirochaetota > Spirochaetia > Treponematales > Treponemataceae > Treponema_D. The sequence continues at coordinate 42,760 of JAGCYQ010000060.1, read as the reverse complement.
ATTGCAGAAAAGAATGAGCAGCGCAGGAAAAAAAGCGGAGCGGTTCAGATACAGATGCCGGAGGTAAATATCTCTGTGGATCCGGAGACAAAGAACGTAACGATAAAGGAAGTTGTTCATCCGCAGAGTTCTGCCATGATCCGTGAGATGATGCTTTTGGCAGGGGAAGGGGCAGCGAGGTTTGCATTCCAGAACGGAATACCTTTCCCCTTTGTAAGCCAGGAAGAGCCTGACAGAATTGAATCAGTTCCTGAAGGATTGGCGGGACAGTACAGGCTAAGACGATGCATGCACAGGCGTTCTGTGGGTGTGACTCCATCGATGCACTGCGGACTGGGACTTGCAATGTACAGTCAGGTAACAAGCCCGCTAAGACGTTACGGTGATTTGATTGCACACATGCAGCTAAGGGCATTCCTCGATAAACGCCAGATGCTGGACAAGGACACAATGCTCATGCGTGTTGCAATGGGAGAAGAATCTGCCCAGGCCGCACACAAGGCTGAGCGTAAGAGCAACATGCACTGGACCCTGGTATATCTCCTTCAGAATCCTGAATGGACGGGTAAGGCGGTATGTCTCGATACAAGCCAGAAACTTCCCTTGTTTTCTATTCCTTCTCTTGCGTTGGAAGTGAATATTGCCGTTAATGGAGAAGTGAGTATCAATCAGGAAATAGACGTAAAAGTTTCCTCAATAAACTTGCCTGAGCTTACAGTAGATTTTAAACCTGTGTGAAAAAGGGGCCATGATAATGAAAGATAAAAACAAAGTTATTAAAGCAGCTGGAATTATTAACGTGGTGATAACCATACTTTATGTCTGTGTTTTATTTTTGATGTTCAGCCATATAAGTTTCAAGGTGTTAAAGGAAAATGCCACGGAAGGACTTTCAGTTCTGTTCCTGAAACCCAATGCAGAGCGTGTGATCTATTGGGTCGTAGTAATCGTCATCTCTACATTTTTATCAATCTCTCTTTTTAAGCAGGCGTTCAATTCTGATTTATGCCGTTTCTTGACTCTTGTTGCGGCGCTGATACTCTGTATATTTGAGATCATTTCCTTTGTGTCTCCTTTGTGGGGACAGTTCTCCATATACTTTAAGATGAAATCTCGTGAGCTTCCTTATGAGCTTAACCTGCAGTGGTCATTCGTAACGACACTTATGCTTTTGGTTGTGATAATGAGGATTTTTATAAGCTATGCAAGTTTTGTCCTCCTGTCACCGCGTTCTTTTGTTGGCCGCATAAAGGACCGCATGAATAAAAAATGATTGAAAATGAAATTGCAATTCCAGAAGAAAAAGCAGTCTCTGTCTTCAAGCCTAAAAAAAGAGTCCGTCTATTTTTCCGCATCCTGATTTCTTTTTTGTTGTTCTGCATTCTTCTGCTTGTTCTGTGGATTGGAATCTGCTGGCTTCAGAAAGTACCGACACGTTCTGTAATTCCGTCTGATTATTCAATTTTTTTACATACTGATTCTGCCTACGATACTTTTGATCCTCTTTTGGATCTGCAGGTAACTGATTTGTTTCTTTCTGCTCCTGAACTGAGGGGTGCAAGGGAAACGGTAAGGGAACTCAAGAATTCAAGTGTACGCGACAAGAAGTCATTCAGGAAAATTACATCGCGGAAAACCGACATTGCATTCTATTCCGATGAAAAAGGTTTGTTGAATTTTGTTGCGGCAGTCGATATGGGGCCTTATGCATGCCTTAGCCGTATGACACCTTTATTGCTCAAGTTCGTCAAGAGCGGTCCATTAAAAGATGTTGAATATGTAAAGGATGATTCTTTTCTTCCATACTATCAGATAAAAAACGACGGGGCATATATTTATTTCAAGCCGTACAAGAACCTGATAATCGCATCCAGCAGCATGAAGCTCTTTACTCGTGCATTGCTCAACAGTCCGTTCAGCGATACATACACGGAGGAAGAGGAGCTAGCTTTTTCCAAGGATGACGGATCCCTTAGCCTGATAGTAAAGCCAAGGGTGTTGCTGCGTGCCATGACCGAAAGCAATATCATCACACGTGAGATTGACAGGATACTTTCTGAAAAATTACCTGCCTCGATTTCCCTTGATATCGCAGACTCAAACATAAAAATCAACATGAGCCTTCCGGTTGATTTGTCAAAGGCGAAGGAACCTGCCGCAACATTTCTGTCCGGGAATTCCAATGTGCCCAGATTCGGCTCAAACTTAAATGACAGTGTGACAGGATATACCCTTTTGAATTTTGCATCCTTGTATGAATTAAAGGAAGCAATATTCCCGCTTTTCCCTGAAGAAATGAAGCTTGATGAAATCTGGTCAGGTGCACAATCACTTGGAAAGATTCTGTTCGGGCTTAAGCTTGATGACATCTTGTTCTCCTGGTCCGGCAAGGAAATGGCTGTTATAGGAATCAAGGACTCTGACAAACCTGTTTTTGCGCTTGAGGTAAGTGATGAGGAGCAGATGCTTAATGTGTTTAAAAAACTTGCTTCCTCTCCTCTGGTAAAAAGTGAATTCACAAGAGGGAAAAATGGTGTAAAGTTACAGCAGATAAAGCTGCCTTCGTTTATTGAAAAGCTTCTTTTGACGTATAAGAGCTCACTTTCATCTCCATATTTTTTTGTTCAGGACGGGTTCGCTTATTTTTCACAATCTACGGAAGCACTTTCCAGTCTGTATAATTTCGCTGAATCCGAGTATGTACTTGAGAAAAATATATTCTGGGATCAGATCTCTGAATATTCTGATTCACCTTCTTCTGTTTCCGTGTATTATAATCTCTCTGAAAAAACACCTTTCTTCTTGCAGGGGGATTCAGATTTTGTAAAGGCCCTCTCGTTGTATTCCATCGGCCGCTGTGACATATGCTTCAATGATGATTCAATAGACTTGTCTCTCTCGGCCTTTTCGGACAGGGCAAATGCTGTGCGTTCTGTATCAGGTTTCCCAGTCAAAACAGAAGGAACACCATCCAGTGATCTGTTCATCGAAAAAACAAAGAAACCGTCAAAGATTTTCTGGACGGAAGACAGGCATTCAGTTCATTCACTTGATATAAAGAAAATGGTTCAGAAAACTGCTCCCATTGAGCTTGCTGAAGATGAAACCGTATCAATTTGCGTGGGTGAGAACTCAAAGAAAAATGACGCGCTTTTGTGGTGTGTCACAAGTCTTGGAAATGTATATCTATTAAATGGCAAACTTGAAGTGCAGAAAGGATTTCCTGTGTCACTTGGTTCATCAGCATTTTTTGATGTTGAATGTAGCGGAGAGTCGGTATTTGTTTCGCTTGAAGACGGCAATTTTGTAACTGTAAAAAAAGATGCCACGATAAACAAAATAAAGCTTCCGTTCAAGGGTGGAATTCAATCAAAGCCTGCAGTTCTTGGAAAATCAATTGCAATTTATGACAGGACTTTTCCCGGTGCAATTTACATCATTCAGGACGGAGAATGCATAAATGTTGACAATCCAATCAAAGTAGAAGGAACCGGATTTGGAAGGCCTTCACTTGTTGAGATAGGCGGAAAGCTAGCTGTTTCATTCATCACTCAGGATGGAAAGGTTCAGTCATGGTGGGCAGACGGAAACACTCTTCCTGCATTCCCTCTTTCCATCGAAGGAATATTCTACGGTGATGTAAAGACTGATGCGAAAAATCTTTATGCAGTTTCTGAAGACGCAAGGGTCTACCGGATTTCATACAGCGGAAAGATTGACTGGAAGAAAATCCCGGATGCAACAGTGCAGGGTGGAACGCTCTCTACCGGCATGGAAAAAGATGAGTTTACCCTGTATGCGACTGTCAACGCCAATATCATCTATGCCTTTGACAGTGATCTGAATCTGGTTCCCGGTTATCCGATCAAGGGTTATGGCACACCGCTTTTTCTGGACATCGATAAAGATGCCACGGCGGAATGCCTCACCATTTCCAAAGACGGAGAGATCAACGCTTTTTCTTCAAAGTAAAATTCACGACTCTGGCAAAATTAAATGATGCTTAATTCTTATATGCCTCATTATGAACGCCACCAATTGCTCTTCCACTTGGTTCATTACGTTCGCTACGCTCACTACCGAGTTTTGCATTCGCAAAACTCGCTCAAGGTTTAATACGCATCATTATGAACACCGGCTATTGCTCTTCCACTGGGTTCATCCATTTTACCCCATGAGGCATCCCATTCGAGGGCTTTGGCGGTTGAGCATGCTACTCCTGCCTCGTGCGGGACACATCTTGCGGCGCTGTCGCTCGGGAAAAGGCGGCTGTAGATCTCGCGATAGTAGTATTCCTCTTTTGTTTTTGGAGGATTTACCGGGAAACGGTTTTCTCGGCGTGCGAATTCTGCGTCACTTACTTTTTCCTCGGTCGTCTTCTTGAGTGTGTCGATCCAGTTGTAACCTACACCGTCACTGAACTGCTCCTTCTGTCTCCAGCAGATTGAATCAGGAAGCAGGTCCTCAAATGCCTTGCGCAATATCCATTTCTCAATGCGCTGTTTTCCGTCTGGCAGCTTGATGTTCATCTTGTCACTTGGATTGAGCGACATTGCAATATCAATAAAGTCCTTATCAAGGAATGGTACACGTCCTTCAACACCCCATGCCATGAGGGACTTGTTAGCTCTCAGACAGTCATAGAGATGAAGCTTGCTCATTTTGCGTACCAGCTCCTCGTGGAATTCCTGTGGATTTGGTGCCTTGTGGGAATAAAGGTAACCGCCAAAAAGCTCGTCACTTCCTTCTCCTGAAAGTACCATCTTGATGCCCATTGATTTTATTACGCGGGCAAGAAGGTACATCGGGGTGCTTGCTCTTACAGTAGTGATGTCATAGGTCTCGATGTGATAGATTACGTCAGGCAGTGCATCCAGTGCCTCCTGAATCGTAAAGTGGACCTCGTGATGAACGGTTCCGATGTAGTCCGCGGCTTTTTTTGCGGCAACAAGATCAGGGCTTCCTTCAAGTCCAACTGCAAAAGAGTGCAGCTGAGGCCACCATGCGCTTTCCTTGCTGTCTGACTCAACACGTTTCTTCGAGTATTTCTGTGTAACTGCCGCTATGATTGATGAATCCAGGCCACCGCTCAAAAGCACACCATAAGGAACGTCACTCATAAGCTGGGCTTTAACCGCTGCCTCAAGACCGTTGCGTACTTTTTCGATTACGCTCGGGTTGATTACGTCTCCCTTGTCATCTGTAGCCTTTGGTGCATTCTTTACGGAATCATAAGTCTCCCAGTCGCGGTGATACCAACGAACAGGCTCAGAACCTTCAGAAGAACCAGAGTAGAAATAGCATCCGTTCGGGAATTCCTCGATTGTCTGGCAGTTGCCCTCAAGTGCCTTAAGCTCGCTTGCAACATAATAGCGTCCGGCCTTGTCCCAGCCCTGATAGAGTGGGATAACGCCTATCTCATCACGTCCAACGAGATATACATCGTTCTCGCTGTCATAAAGTGCAAAGGCAAAAATGCCGGAAAGTTTTTCTATCATTGCGGCAAAATCAGGCTTACCGTCTGCTGCAAGTATTTCACGGTACTGCTTGTAAAGAGGGATGATTACCTCACAGTCGCTTTGTGTCCTGAAATTATATTTTCCGCTGAATTCCTCACGAAGTTTTTTATGATTATAGATCTCGCCGTTTACTGCAAGAATGATTTTCTCATCATCACTTACCAGAGGCTGCTTTCCGCTTAACGGGTCAACAATTGCAAGCCTTTCATGGCTCAGGATGGCATTGCTGCCGGTATAGACACCACTCCAGTCCGGTCCACGGTGACGTATTTTCTTGCTCATCTCAAGAACCTGAGATCGAAGCTCTTCCTTTAAGCCCTCCGAAATCGGCTGGCTGCCACTGTTCAAATCAAAAGCTCCAACGAAACCACACATAAAAAACTCCTTTATTGTTTGTCTTTGTCATTATATCAATTTAGTTATTGGTTCTTCAAGAATAATTCTGAAGGAATAATTCCGCCTCATTTTCCCCGCCTGTGGTAGAGTAGAAGTACGGAGTCTCCGCATCAAATTCACCGGCACATGTATCAACCATCTTGAATGACTGTGGAATATACTGGCAATTCTCCTCTGCAATATTCTCAAGCTTGTTCAGGAACCACTTGTCAATCTTTGTTATCTCATGAATCTCTTCCACGCTCATAAGTTTTCTTTTAAGTGCCTGATAGATTGCAAATATCCTCTGGTCCGTACACTGACGTACACGCTCGCGTATCTTCTCGTCACCCTCTTTTACAAAGGCAGGAAGGTTCAGGTCCTTGACTCCAACTTCAAGTCCACGGGCCGCCTTTAATATCGCTTCCTCAAAGTTCTGACCTATTGCCATGACCTCTCCGGTTGCCTTCATCTGTGTACCGAGCTTTCTTGCGGCATAAACAAATTTGTCAAACGGGAATTTCGGCATCTTTACGACAACATAATCCAGCACAGGCTCAAAGCATGCCTTGGTCTTCTTTGTAACAAAATTCGGAATCTCATCAAGAGTAAAACCAACAGCAATGAGTGCGGCAACTTTTGCAATAGGATAACCTGTCGCCTTACTTGCAAGTGCAGATGAGCGCGATACACGAGGGTTCACCTCAATGACTGCATATTCAAAACTCTCTGGATTGAGTGCAAACTGACAGTTGCATCCGCCTTCAATCTCAAGGGCACTTATGATGTTTAAAGCGGCAGAACGAAGCATCTGATACTCTTTGTCCGCAAGGGTCACAGTCGGTGCAATTACGATGGAGTCTCCGGTGTGTACTCCAACAGGATCAAAGTTTTCCATGGAACAAACCGTAATCACGTTTCCAGTGCTGTCCCTCATTACCTCAAATTCAACTTCCTTCCAGCCGGAAATACATTTCTCAACAAGAATCTGATGGATGGGTGAGCGGTGAAGTCCGTTGTGTGCAATCTCATCAAGCTCACGGTCGTTATTGACAATACCGCCTCCAGTTCCACCAAGCGTAAATGCAGGACGTATGATTGCAGGAAAGCCTATCTCGTTATGAACAAAATCAGCCGCATCCTCAAAAGTCGTCACAACCTTGGAAGGAATGCATGGCTCACCTATGGCCTCCATCGTATCCTTGAACATCTGACGGTCTTCCGCCTTGTCTATAGTCTCAGGTCTGGCACCAAGAAGCTGCACGTTGTGTGACTCAAGAAATCCTGATTTTGCAAGCTCCATGCTCAGTGTAAGTCCTGTCTGTCCTCCAAGCGTAGAAAGAAGTGAGTCCGGTTTTTCCTTTTCAATTATTCTCTGCAAGGTCGTAAGTGTAAGCGGTTCCAGGTAAATCTCGTCCGCCATGGAATGATCCGTCATGAGAGTGGCAGGGTTTGAGTTTACAAGACATACTTCAAGCCCAAGCTGCTTCAAAGCCTTGCATGCCTGGTTTCCCGCATAGTCAAATTCCGCCGCCTGTCCGATTACGATAGGACCTGAGCCGATAATCATTACTTTGTGTATGTTTTTATTCAGAGGCATTTGACTTTCCTCCTTTTGAAGAAGCAATCATCTTTATAAAGTCATCAAATAGAAAGTTCGTGTCATGCGGGCCGCCGCAGGCCTCAGGGTGAAACTGCACGCTGAATGCCGGAATGTCAGTGTAAGTGATTCCCTCAACAGTCTCGTCGTTTACATTGAAGAAACTCATTTTTGCAAAAGATGGAAGAGAGTCTTTTTCCACAGCATATCCGTGGTTCTGGCTAGTGATGTAAACCCTTCCGTTCTGAGTGTCCTTGCACGGGTGGTTTCCTCCGCGATGACCGTACTTGAGCTTACTGGTTTTGCATCCACGCGCAAGAGCAAGCATCTGATGGCCAAGGCAGATACCGAAAACAGGGATGGAACCCATGTCGCATATTTTTTTTATCTCACTTATGATTCCGACATTTTCCGCAGGGTCTCCGGGGCCGTTGCTCAGCATTATTCCGTCAGGGTTCAGGGCAAGAATGTCTTGTGCCGTCGCATCCGATGATACAACCGTGACATGGCATCCACGCTTCTCCAGTTCACGCTGAATGTTGGCTTTTGCACCAAAATCCCAAAGGCATATTGAAGGGGAAAGCCTTCCCCTCGCTCCAGCCGCCGATGCGTCTTCCGCTATCCCTTCGCCTAGGGGACCAGCCCCTAAAACCCCGGAATGAACCTGTACGCTTTTTACGGCATTTTCAATTTTATAAGATCTGATTTCCTGGAGATATTTCTCAGGATTAATAGTACCTTCATCAACCTCACTTCCAGAGACAATCATTCCGTTCATGACACCGCTTTCCCTGAGCCGTTTGGTAAGAGCCCGTGTGTCAATGCCGCATATTGCGATGATGTTCTGCTTTTTTAGGAAACCGTCCAGTGTATAGTCACAGCGGAAATTAGATGGAATGTCGCAAAGCTCCCGTACTATGTAGCCCTTTACCCATGAGCGTGTGCTCTCAAAATCCTCGGGAATCACGCCATAGTTACCGATAAGCGGAAAAGTCTGCGTAACAATCTGTCCGTAGTAGCTTGGGTCAGTGAGCGTTTCCAGGTATCCGGTCATTCCGGTTGTAAAGACAGTCTCCCCGATAGTGGACCCGGTAGCACCAATGGCCTCACCTTCAAAAACAGTTCCGTCTGCTAAAATCAAAAATGCTTTACCCATACTATATTCCCTAAAAGAGAAAAGGCGCCCACTCCATTTACCGATAATACAGTCAAATCGAATGATCGCCTTTGTTCTACTATGTTATACTTCGTTTAAGGCTTTTCGTCAATATGGTAGACAAAAAAAACTTGTCCTTCAGGTCTAGTACAAAACATAAATGAACTGAATGTCTATGTAAAATAATTCTGACAAACTATTTATAATATGATATAATCCCGGAAACAAACGAAAGGAAGGCTCAAGTTGAACAGAATAGAAGGTGTCGTTTTTGATTTGGATGGAACATTGCTAAATACACTGGATGATATTGCGGACAGCTGCAATCGTGCCCTTGTGGAATTCGGTTATCCTGAAAGGACAATAGATGAAATACGCGCTTTTGTGGGAAACGGCCTTGGAGTGCTTGTAGAAAAGGCCCTTCCTGACAGTAAAAGGACAGATGATTTTGAGGCTGTGCTTGATACAATGAAAAAAATCTATGCGGAGAACTGCCTTGTAAAAACTGGCCCGTACGACGGCGTTCTTCCCATGCTGGAGAAAATATCCTCGTCTGGAATAAAATGTGCCATAGTGTCGAACAAGCCTGATGAACAGGTAAAGGAACTGTCAAAGATGTTTTTTGCACAGTATATAAATGTGGATGTCTCAATCGGGGAAAAGGAGTCAGCAGGAATAAGAAGGAAACCTGCCCCTGATTCAGTTCTTGCGATTCTTGATAAATGGAAGATTCAAAAAGATCATGTGGTTTATGTAGGGGATTCTGATGTTGACATAGCCACAGCGAATAATGCTGGAATAAAATGTATTTCAGCGACATGGGGATTCAGGTCAAGGGAGTTCCTGAAGGAGCATGGTGCAGGCATTTTCGTGGACACCCCGGATGAAGTTGCCGCCCTTGTGATGGAGAAATGATGGAAGAGACAGAGGAAACAATAGAGAATACAGAGAAAGCTGATGAGTACTTGCGCGGAGATGTTGCACGTGAGCTAGATTTCTACCGCATACGGGATAAAATAGCAGGCTTTTGTGTAAGTGAGGAAGGCCATGTACTTTTGTCCAGACGTGAAAGCTCATCAGACGAGAAATTCATAGAACGACAGAAAAATCTTGGACGTGAGTGGAATGTTTTTTTACATTCATCATACGCCGCAAGCCTTAACGGATGGCCTGAGATAAAGCCTCTTTTCAAGCTGCTTGGAGTTGAAGGTTCACAGCTAGAGCAGGACCAGATATTCGCGCTGGGAATCTTCTGCCGTTCGGTCTCAAAGGTAAAGGCATCGCTGGTTTCTGCGTCAAATGAGATGGAGATTCCGCTTTTGCTTGAATGTGCGGAAAAACTTCCTGATCTGTCATCCGCTGAGAAACAGATTTTTTATCTTCTTGATGATTCAGGTCAGGTTAAGGATATTCCTTCTCTCAGGGCATACAGGGAGCGTATTCAGGCCTTGCACAGGGAAATCGAGAATGCAGTAAGGCGCTATACATCGGATTCAACTTTGTCGTCGGCATTGCAGTCAACAGTTCCGGCATACAGGCAGGACCGCGAGCTTCTTGCCGTACGTGCAGACCACAGAAGTGAGATAAAGGGAATTGTCCATGAGGTTTCTGCTTCTGGTCAGACAGTCTACATTGAGCCGGATGAAATCGTTCGTGCAAACAATGATCTTGTTCAGGCGGAGTTTGAGCTGAATGCTGAGCTACGGCGTCTCTTCCGCGAGTTGACCACAAGCCTGGGGGAAAGCCGTGAGTTCTTTGAGGAAGCATGGAGCATCATGATTGAGCTTGACATGACAATGGCTTCTTCAAAATGGCAGCAGACAGTCCGTGGAATATTCTGCGAGACATGTGACCTTGAGAAAGAACCTCCCGTGATTCTTGGGGCAAGGCATCCATTGCTTGGTGAAAAGGCAGTTCCTGTTGACATCCGTTTTATGGACGGTAAGCGTGTCATGATAATCACTGGTCCGAACACCGGTGGTAAAACCGTGACACTCAAGACTATTGCATTGTTTGCTTTGTTGAACCAGGCGGGGTTTCCTGTTCCTGCACTGGAGGGAACAAGGCTTCCGTATTTTTCGTCTGTATTCGCTGACATAGGAGATGAGCAGTCGATTGATGACTCGTTGAGTACATTCTCCGGCCACATGAAGCGTATGGCGCAGATGCTCACAAATGCAGATGACAGGTCACTTGTGCTGTTGGATGAGCTTGCAAGTGGTACTGATCCTCAGGAAGGTGGTGCAATCGCAATGGCCGCACTTGATACACTTATCGAAAAAAAATCGTTTGTGGTTGTTACGACTCATCATGGAATACTCAAGAATTACGGATATACAAATCCAAGCTGTGTAAATGCATCTGTTGAATTTGACTCACAGACCATGAGTCCGACATATCATCTTTTGATGGGAGTTCCGGGACAGTCACATGCACTTGACATAGCAAGCCGTTCAGGCCTTCCTGAATCTGTCGTTCAGGCGGCAAGAAATTACATTGACGGTGAGCAGGCTGATGTAACGGTTCTGATAAAGGGATTGAACCAAAAGCACATGGAGCTTGATGAGATTCAAAAGCAGGAAAGGTCAAGGCTGCGTGAGCTTGAGGAAAAAGAGATAAGGCTTCATCAAAAGGAAATAAAGAACAAGGAGAAAGAGATTGAGCTTTTGCAGAGGGAACATTCACAGAGTTCTGAATTCCTTGTGCAGACAAGAAGTCAGCTTGAAAACCTTGTGCGCGAGTTGAGGGAAGGAGAAATCAACCGTGAGAAAACTCTTGCGGTAAAATCATTCATCTCTGAGCTTGGACAGAAAATTGATGAGCAGGACATTCACATTCAGGAAGAAGAGAAACTTATAGAGCAGGAAAAAGAATCCCTTGATAAGGAAAAGGAAAAATTCGCGGAAAACGGAATGAGGATTTCGCAGGCAAGGGAGAGGGGAAAGGCAAGCGGTAAAAAGACAAAGAAACGCATGTCAAATACCGAGGCCCTGGAGTTTGCGACTGTTCAGAATATTACTCCGCCAAAAGAAAAAAAGCAGAGGACAGAAATCGTTCAGACTGTGCTTGAGCCGGGTGTTGAGATTTTTGCAGGTAAAAACAGGAGACAGGGCACGCTTGTCCAGAAAAATAAAAATGGTACATGGACTGTTCTGTTCGGTTCCCTGAAAATGGATGTCGATGAGAAAATGATTGAGCCGGTTCACAAGATAACTGTTCAGCGTAAACCGTTAGTTGTCGTGGAGACTCTTAGCGGTGAGAACGGAAATGACCGTCCTGTGTTTGAGCTGAGGCTTCTTGGCATGCGTCAGGAGGAAGCGGTAAAGGCACTGGAAAGGCAGCTTGATCTTTGTGCCATCTATAACCTGAGGCAGTTCAGCATAATCCACGGAAAAGGGCAGGGTATTCTTCAGCAGTCTGTTCAGGATTACCTGAGTCATTATCCGGGAATAAAGAGCTTTGAGTTTGCACGTCCTGAGGATGGCGGTTCAGGCAAGACCTATGTTACTTTGTTTTGATGGAGTTCATTATGTACAGCGATACACATTTTCATTTTATGAAACTATGCGAGGACAGTGTTGAGGAAGGAAGCCAGATCCTGAAAAAACTGAATGAATATTCTCCTGTGTTCGAGTTGGATATAGGTACAAAGCCGGACGACCTTGTGGAGAGGACTTCATTCATAAAGGAATGCATGGAAAAGCTTACTGAGGATGAGCAGAAAAAAGTGATGTCCTATATTTATTTCTCTGCCGGTATATGGCCTAACCCGGAGGAGATACGTGATAGATCCGCATGTGTCCAGAAGCTTAAGGAAGAAATCGAGCGTTTCCAGAAAGAGAATTATTTTAAGGGACGTCTTGTTGCTGTGGGTGAATGCGGCCTTGACCACCACTGGAACGTAAACGGTCCCGATGCACGTGATGAGGCGGATTTTACGGAAGACCTGTTCAAGGGTGAAAGGGAAATGTTTTTGATGCAGATTGACCTGGCACGCAGCCTGAACCTTCCTGTCATAATCCATTCCCGTGATGCTTTTGCCGATACGCTGTCCTGCATTGATGAGGCAGGATATCACAACGGAATCATCCACTGTTATTCTTACGGCATTGATGAGGCACGTCAGTTCCTGGACAGAGGCTGGTATATCGCTCTTGGCGGGGCCGTGACATATACAAAGAAAAGCAAGATGGAAGGGATGCATCAGCTTTTGAATTTCATTCCTGATGACCGTATACTGCTTGAGACCGATGCACCGTATCTTTCTCCTGTTCCATTGCGCGGACAAAAAAATACCCCGCTGAACATATGCCATACCTATGAGTTCATAGCATCGCACCGCGGGGTGTCAGTAGAAGAACTGGCTGCGAACGTTGATGAGAATGTCCGCCGCCTGTTCAGGCTTATTTAATCAGCAAAGAAGCATAGGCCTCAAGTGCGCCCTTCATCTCTCCTGAAAGAACTGTCTTGGCAAGGACCTTTCCAAGCTGAACGCCTTCCTGGTCAAAGCTGTTTACATTCCACAGGAATCCCTGGAACATAACCTTGTTCTCGTAATGTGCAAGAAGTGCTCCGAGTGACTGTGGATTGACTTCCTTTCCGTAGATCAGGCTTGATGGACGCTCACCTGCAAAGAACTTGTTCGGGTTTGAGTCATCCTTTCCGCATGCAAAGGCAATGATCTGTGCGGTTACGTTTGCGGCAAGTTTTTTCTGGCTTGTGCTTCCCTGGATTGTAATGTCCTTTCCGCACTGGTTCTTCTGGAATGCGATGAACTGAAGCGGAATGATGTTTGTTCCCTGATGCAGGAGCTGGTAGAATGAATGCTGTCCGTTTGTTCCTGGCTCACCAAAGATTACAGGGCCTGTGACATAGGAAATCTTTTTTCCGAAGCGGTTAACGCTCTTTCCGTTTGATTCCATGTCCAGCTGCTGAAGATGTGCTGGGAAACGGCTGAGTGCCTGTGAATATGGAAGTACTGCTGTTGATGGAAGTCCAAGGATGTTGCGCTCATATACGCCGATCAATGCATCCATGAGGGCAGGGTTCTTGTTTATGTCTTTTTCTGTTGCAAGCTTGTCTTCCTCTGCGGCACCCTTAAGGAAAGATGCAAATACATCAGGACCAAATGCAAGTGAAAGGATTGCTCCGCCAACTGCTGATGTTGAGGAGTAGCGTCCTCCAATGTAGTCATCCATGAAGAATGCTGCCATGTAATCAGGGTTCTTTGCAAGAGGTGATGTCTCGCTTGTAACTGCAATCATGTGCTTTGAAACGTCAAGGCCTGCTTTCTTTATGGCGGCTTTTACAAAAGACTCGTTTGTAAGTGTTTCAAGTGTGGTTCCGCTTTTTGACACAAGGATAAAGATTGTCTTTGAGATGTCAATTGAAGCAAGTACGCTTGCGGCATCGTCCGGGTCTACGTTTGAGATGAAGTGTGCGTCCATCTTGAATTTGCCGTTTGCCTTTGCCCAGTTCTCAAGAGCCAGGTACATTGCACGTGGTCCAAGGTCTGAGCCGCCGATACCGATCTGACATACGGTGGTATATTTCTGTCCGTTCTCATTGGTGATTCTTCCTGAATGAACCTTGTCTGCAAATGCCGCGATTGCCTTCTGCTGCTCGACATAGAAATCACGCTTGTTCTTTCCGTCCGCCATGACATTGTTTCCAAGCTGTCCGCGGGCCAGGTGATGAAGTACCATGCGTTTTTCGCCAGTGTTGATGACTTCTCCGTTGTACAGAGCCTGGAATTTTTCCAGCAGCTGAGCTTCCTTTGTGATTTTCTTGAATACAGCAATTATCTGCCTGTTGATTTTTTTTGCAGCATAATTGTAGGTGAGAGAACTGCTCATAGGAATTGAAAATTCTTCCACACGCTTTACACCTGCCTGTCCCGAAAGTGCCTTTGCAAGTGAAACTGAATCTTTTAACTCTTTCAACTCTTTGAAACTGCTGAGTGTGTTCAAGTTTTTCCAGGTAATTGTAGCCATAAACGCCTCTTTATATAACTGAATGTTCAGGTTATTCTTTTTGATGAATTCCCTGATTTTTTTATAATTTAGTGTATCAGAATTATTGAAAATATGCTATAATATATTCAAACTTTTTAAGGAGGATTTTTATGAGTAGTGTCCTTTGGAGCATTCTTATCTCAATTCTTGTTGGTGCACTTATCGGCTGGCTGGCCGGTATCCTGATGAAGAGCAAGCACGGTTTCTGGATGAACTGTCTTCTTGGTATCATCGGTGGTGCGGTAGGTTCTGCAATCGGCAGTTTCCTTAAAGTAGGCGGTGGCTGGGTTGTTTCCCTCCTGCTCGGAATACTTGGCACAGTAATCGTGATTGCGGTAGTCCGCCTGATCATGGGAAAAAAGTGGTAAACTGAGCTATGAGCCTGTTTAAACAGCGGATAGGGCTTTTTGTCCTTCCGCTTCTTTTTGTTTTTTTATCATGTTCTACTCAAACTGGTGATCCTTATATACGTCTTCCGGAATGCGACGAGGTACAGGATGTAAGTCCTATTTTTCCTGATGAAGTCACATTGAGGACGATGACACAGTCTTACTGCCAGTATTATGAATTTGAGCTGATTAACGGCAGGATTTATTCAAAAGCCCGTGGAAGCAAGGACTGGGAGCTGTTCCTAAAGACTGGTTTGCCCCGTGTAGGAAAAGACAGTCCCTCGATGGTCAGGGAAATCGCGGCGGATGCAGATTCCCTTTATGCCTTTGACGACCAGGGATATCTTTATTACTGCTATCTTGCAAAGACCGCTCCTGAGAAACCGTTCAAATGGCACAGGCGTTACGGCTTTCCCAAGGACCGTCAGTTCCAGCAGACTGAGGAAGCCTTGCGCAAAAGGGCATGGTCAATGGGAGCACGTCGTGTTGAGGTCCTTTACCACGAGGACATTTACGGAAACCCTCATCACTGGGGCACGATGGGCATAGAGACATTCTATTTCCTTGGCGAGGACGGAAGAACCATCCGTTTTTCTGACAGCGGTCTGCCACAGGATTTAAGCCATTCAATTCAAGTTCCTGAACAGGGACGTTTTATCTGCGAGAATATAAGTGCATCGGCAAGTACTCTTTTTGTCATCGGAAATAAGGGCTCAATGTATACACGCCTGATTGACTTTGACACGATGGGTTGTGACCGGATGTTCTTTCAATATACATACGATAAGCTGGATTAGAAATACGCGGGAAACAGTTATCTTTCTAACTATGCTCCATGGGCCCTTCCTGCAGAGGATTGGAAAAAGCAGCCGGACATCAAGCTCAAGGGCAAGGCCAGGCTCACAAAGATGATTACCATTGCACAGAACGGACAGGGCAACAGTGCAAGGGAATTGCGTGTGGGCGGAACCAACGAGAACGGTGAGGTCGGCTATTACCACAAGATGATTAACGACAGTGACTGGGCTTTTACCAGGGCAGACATTCATCTTGATCCTCAGACATTCCTTGACGGGACAAAATCAGAGCTTGCGGAAAGCAGACTGCTGGATTACACCGGCTATCTTGCAAAAAACGGCGAGAACCTTGAGGACGTCATCTGTGAGATAAAGAACGTTGACCTTCATTCAACTGGAAAATGCGAGCTGGAGATTTCCTGTGCAGATGAGGTGTTCAACTGTACTCTCTTCCTTGTGGAGAAGTGGACATACATAACCCGTGACAAACCAGGCTATGACGGTAACCCGAGAAATTATTTCGTTACCGCTGAATGTGATCTTTCTGGTTTGGACAGATACAGTCCTGAGTTCAAGTCCCTGATTACCGATATGTTCGCAGGGAAAAATCATGCCCTGTTTGCAATTTCCGGCGAGGCAACGGATGCGTATTTTCATATTGAGCTTGTCGGTGGCGGCGATCAGTCATTCCTGAGTCAGCTCACAGAGTTAAATGAATATACGGTTTTTGCATCCTCCAGGGATTACACGGATTATTCTCCTACAACATTCAAATATCTTAACATGCTGACCCAGCAGACCCTGAGGAAATCTATTTCTCCTGAATTGCTTCTTAGCAAGGATGTGATCTATACAGTCCGTGACAGGGCAGAGATAGAGAAGGTCATTCAGGCCAATGAGGAGTACATAAAGGAATTGAAGCAGGCCCAGAAGGAAATCAACAAGGCTCGCAGGTCTTCAGGTTTCTCAAGATGGGGCTATTCGATTATCGAGCTTCTTACACGGGTCACGATGCTCAACAAAATCAATTTCCCGAAGATCAAGCAGGTTACTTCTTTTGGCGGTGACCTTCTTGCTACAACAGAGACATCTCTGGTTGACATGGCAAACTACATGGCATGGTCGTGCAAGAATATCGATGACCTTGTTTCCCTGCGTGTAAAGAAATACAGGGAACTGCTTGATGAAGTTACCTCAAAGACGTTTATCGGTCAGCTGGATTCTTCGCTGCTTGACTCATATCCTGAATTCTATGAGGCGGCGGGAATACCTTCCATGTGCATTCAGGATGGCGGAGAGGATGGTGTCTCTGCAAGCTTGGAAATTGTGGATGACATTCCGTATTTTCCGGGTTTCTTTATTGAGGACAGCAACGGTTCTGTTGTGCTTGTGGTTCTTGAGAAGTCGGCATCGTCCATTGTCGACTGGCTTGGCAAGGTTGAGGAACTCGATCAGAATGAGGAGTCCAAGACACAGTGGATGAAGAAAAACCCGATAGAGATAAAGGCCGAGCTTCTGACTATCTCAATGCAGGGAAAGGGAAAGTCCATCCTGCAGAGCATTCATGATATCCGTTATGAGTACAATACAGGAAACGTAATCTGGGATGGAGAGAACATCCAGGTGAATATTGATACAGCTTTGTTCTCTAAAAAACAGCTGTTCCTGGGAAGTTGATAAAGTACCTGTTGCCTCCCGGATTTCGTCACGCAGGAATTTATTCTTCCTCCAGATCCGGGATACGCTTTTTAAGTGACTTCATGAAATCTTCACCCCTTACGCCTTCCTTGAGGCAAGCGAAAATGCAGTTGTCGCCGGCTACTGTTCCAAGGATCTCGTCCATGTTCAGGGCATCCAGTGCATTGGACACCGCATCTGCATGACCGCCGAATGTTTTTATGACGACAATGTTGCCGCTGAAATCAATGCTTACATAACCGCGTAAAAAATCCTGATTGTAGATTTCCTCGCTTTCCTGCCTTTCTTCTTCTTCCTGAATCGTATAGACATAGCCTGAATGTCCGTCGCTTATTTTTCCCACCTTCAGGAGCTTCAAGTCTCTGGACAAAGTGGCCTGGGTTACTTCAAATCCCTCTTTGAGCAGATATTTAAGCAGTTCTTCCTGGCTTTCAATCCTGTAATTCTTTATCAGTTTGCGTATAGTCTTTAAACGGGTAAGCCTTTCTTTCACGGTAGTCCTCGAAAAATTCAGTTATGCTAGATTATGTATATTTATGCAGTTTTAGTCAATAATTATTTTACTGTCCTCATGCCTTAAGAAGCCCGGTGATTTCCTGATAAATCATGTCTGCTTTTTTCAGGAATGCAAGGGTAAAGTATATTGTGGATGAAGGCCCCTGTGCGGAAAATGAAATGTTGCGGCTTTTTTCAGGAAACAGGAATGAGAATCTGCCCTGCTTGGGGAATTCAGCCTTGATGTTCCTCAGCTCTGAAAGGCAGATGCATTGGCTTACATTGTCAGGATTGTCGTAGAGGTCCTTCTTTACAATGCCCATATAGCTTTCCTTGGGAAATGAATAGAAATAAAGCGAGTCGCTGCAGAAAACAAGCACACCCGAAAGAGTAAGCTCGCCCATGTAGGGAACAAGATTCAGGTCGGAAAATGCCTTGTTGCTTCCCCTGAGCTGTGCAAATTCAAGCTTTTGAACCGCCCGGCCGTATTTCCTCTCAAATTCCTCGTAAAATTCCTTCTGTGCCTTTTCAATGCTTCTGCCAGATCCAAACATGCTTTCCTCTCAATTTGTTGTCCTTCAGTTTAACATTTGATTGAAAAAAAATCCATACGGGGATTGTAAGGCACGGGAATGGCTGACTGCCGATTATGAATCATAGAGTATTGATGTTTTTGGAAATAAACAATATTATTAGCTCATGATTAAAGTAAAGAAATATTTGATTCTCCTTTTGGGAGTATTTTTTGCCAGCGGTCTTTTTGCCGCCCCAATCTCCAGCGCCGCTCAAAACAAGATTGACGAATTCATGAAGCTCCGTATGGACATCACTGCATGCTCAACACAGCAGGAAGCACTTGCAAAAGTGGAGTCATTTGAAAAACAGTTTGCCGGACAAAAGGCTTCTTTCAATCAGGAAGAAAATCTTATAATTGACAATTTCATCTTACTGGAAAAATACAACTGCCTTTCAAAAATGGGGACCTCAAGTAAAACCCTTCGCGAGATGATGAAAACCCAGAAGGAAACCCTGGAGGCATATTTCAAGAAATCCCCGAGGAAGCAGGCTAACAAATGGCTTGTGTGCACATACGGGGACGTGCTTTCATGCTTTATGGCTTTTTCCGTGGGTGACGTGCTTTCATGCGGTCTTACGGTAAAGGACTGCTATGACAGCGTGATAAAGGACGACCCCACCTTCTCATACGGGCTTACAAATGCGGCACAGTGGTATTACTGGGCACCCGGAATCAACGGTGGAAGCAAGAAGAAGGCAGGTCAGTATTTTGAACGGGCCGTGAGCGTTGCAAGAAACGATGCTGAAAAGTATTTTGCAGAAATCTTTTATTCTCAGTATCTGTTTGAAAACAAGCAGGCCGATCAGTGTGCCGTTCATCTGAACAAAGCAGGAGCCCTGTGCCCGGCAAGCAAGACGGTTCAGGAAGTCAAGGCCCAGAATACCGCCGGAAAGTCGATGTTCGCCGCATCTAAGGAGAAATCCTCGTTCAAGGACAATTGAGTCCGTGTGATGGGTTTTAATCCTTTCCACAATTGACAGTCGCTTAAATTCTCTCTATATTATAGTTTATGGATATTTATAAAAACATTAATGCCCTGGTTGGATATGCCTTGGGGCAGGGTCTTATTGAAGAAGATGACGTGATCTATACGCAGAACCGTTTGCTGGAGCTTTTTGCACTTGATGGATTTGACAAGACTCTGGCAACTCAGATTCCGCAGACACCTGAGCAGGATTTGGAGCAGATTCTTAATGAAATGCTTGATTACGCTGCCGCTAAGAATCTTTTTCAGGATACAGGCATTCAAAGCCGTAACCTTTATGACACGAAAATCATGGGCTGCCTTTTGCCTAGACCGTCGTACGTTCAGCAGAAATTCATGGAGCTGTATAATATATCTCCAAAAGAGGCAAGCGACTGGTTCTATAAATTCACAAAGGATTCAAATTATATCCGCCGCTACAGGGTAAACCGTGACATACGCTGGATTGCAAAAACCGAATACGGTGACATGGCTATCACAATCAACTTATCCAAGCCGGACAAAGGTACCCCGGGAATCAACCTGTCTGAGGATGTTCTTGTGGCATCAAGACCCGGTGTGTCACATTATCCGGAGTGCGTGCTTTGCAAGGAGAACGTCGGTTACGCAGGACGTGACGATTTTCAGGCTGGACAGAATTTAAGGATAATTCCCCTCAGGCTTTCAGGAAAAGTATGGGGCTTCCAGTATTCTCCCTTTGCATATTACAACGAGCACTGTGTCGTATTCTCCTATGACCATGTTCCGATGAAGATTTCACGCGAGACTTTCGGAAACCTTCTTGAGTTCATCAGGCTCTTCCCGCATTATACAATCGGTGGTAACGCTGACCTTCCTATCGTGGGAGGATCAATACTCAATCACAGCCACTATCAGGGCGGACGCTTTAATTTCCCGCTTTCCCTTGCTCCTGTTGAGACACGTTTTACTGTTCACGGATATGAGGATGTAAGCGCAGGAATCGTAAAGTGGCCTGTTTCTGTAATCAGGCTCAGGACACACAACACCGAGAGCCTTATTTCCCTGTCAGACAAGATTCTCCGCAACTGGAGGATTTACAATGACCCGGCAGTAAACATCTATTCACAGACAAACGGGGAACCTCACAATACCGTCACGCCTATTGCAAGAATGCGTGATGGCTTCTATGAGATTGACCTGGTTCTGAGGAACAACATCACTACCGCTGAATATCCGTTCGGGCTTTTCCATACTCATGAGGAGCACCGTCACATCAAAAAGGAAAACATCGGTATAATTGAAGTTCTGGGACTTGCTGTTCTTCCGGGACACTTAAAGAAGGAACTGTCCGATCTTGGCAATGCCATCATTCAGGGACGCGATTACAGGAACGACCGCAATATATCAAAACATGCGGACTGGGCAGACAAGATAATCGCACAGTATGGAAAAATATCTGCAAAGAACATCGACTCTGTGATTAAGACGGAAGTAGGTAAGGTGTTTGTTGAAATACTGGAGAATTCTGCTGTATTCAAGCGCACACCGGAAGGAAAAGAAGCCTTCATGAAATTTATAAAGACCTTTGCATAGGAAACAGGAGAATAAAATGCCACAGCTGTACATACCAAAGAACTATAAGCCGCTTTTGAACGTGAAGGAAACAGAAGCCGCTATCGTAATGATTAAGAATTTCTTTCAGCTTTCACTTTCCACTGAATTGAACTTAACCCGTGTTACCGCACCTTTGTTCGTAAAGGCAGGCACGGGAATAAATGATGACTTGAACGGAGTCGAGCGCCCGGTTCATTTCCCCGTAAAGGACATGAATGAATGCGAGCTGGAGATTGTTCATTCACTTGCAAAATGGAAGAGGATGAAGGTCACCGAGATGAAGCTTCAGCCTGGTTTCGGAATCTATACCGACATGAATGCTATTCGTGCTGACGAGGAGCTGGACAACCTGCACTCACTTTATGTTGACCAGTGGGACTGGGAAATGGCTATGAGGCCTGAGGACAGAAATATTGAGTTCCTTAAGTCCGTTGTAGAGAAAATCTACCGCACACTTAAACGCACAGAATTCTACGTATATGACCGCTACGAGAACATCAAGCCGGAGCTGCCGGAGAAAATCACATTCCTGTATGCTGATGACCTGCAGAAGGAATTCCCGGACAAGACACCAAAGGAAAGGGAGACTCTCGTGTGCAAGAAATACGGAGCGGTTTTCATCATCGGTATCGGAGGAAAGCTTCCTGACGGCTCAATACATGACGGACGTGCACCTGATTACGATGACTGGATTACAGAGGAAAACGGACACCGCGGACTTAACGGCGACCTTATGGTATGGAACAATGTCCTTGGAATTGCAATGGAGCTTTCTTCAATGGGAATACGTGTTTCACCGGAGACACTCAAGCTTCAGCTGGAGGAAAGGGGATGCCCGGAAAGAGCAAACCTCAGCTTCCACAAGAAACTGCTTTCAGGCTCACTTACACAGACAGTTGGCGGCGGTATAGGTCAGTCAAGGCTCTGCATGTACTTCCTAAGGAAATGCCACATCGGAGAAATCCAGGTAAGCACATGGCAGGATGAGATGCTCAAGGAATGTGAGGCAGCTGGGGTTCCGATTTTGTAATTCAAAACGGCCCTGACAAGAACAGGACCCATTATGTCACGAAACGAGATTCAGTTTTCAAGCGAAGAATTGACAGAACAGATTGACTCATTTTCATCCCGCGGTATTACCGAGCTTGTGGTGCATGATAAGAAAATCGCATCAGACAGGGAAGCACTGATAAAGCTGTGCAGGACAATCGCAGAACGTGCCTCGGAGCTTTTTGTATCGATTCCTGTTGAGGCGCGTGTTATAGACAATAATCTGATTCAGGTTCTGCAGGATATCTATTGCTCGCTTGAGATTCCCCTGAAGCCGGATGTAAAGGGATCTGTGCTTCTGTTTGACAAGAAACTGTTCTCCTCAAAGGCAGAAAAACTTAACCATGCCGAGCTGGTATTTGGTTTTGACATGGATTATGCGGCATGCAGTGCTGACACTTACAAGTCGTTCAGGGACAGGCTTGATTTTGCCGTGTCACTTTACCCCAACCACATTGACTTTGAGCAGCTGGAAAATCCCAGGAAACTTCCTTCTTCAACCGCGTTGTATTCTTCACGTGACATTGAGCATTCCAGGGATATTGCATTTGCGTGCTCTGTGTTTTACTCGGAGGGTAGGGCGGTACCATGGTTCAATTCCGTTCTCAAGGCCCTGAAGATTTCCCCCTCCGCTTTTTTTGCTGATTTTGCAGAATGGCAGAGGTGCAACAACTGTTCGGTGGATTCTTCCTTTAACATGGATGAGACGGGACACGAGGAGATAGAAAAGATGCAGCTTCTGTTCCTTCAGGAGAAATTCGAGGAAAAAAGGAAAAAGGAGCTTTTTGCTGCCGTGTCTGACATCGTAAGGCTTAACGGTGCCATGAGCAGGGCACTTTCTGACGGTCAGGAATGCATTGTTGAGACCTCATACAGCCCGGATGACGTTTTTTCACATTCAGCCTTTGAAATACAGCGTTTTTGTGACAGCGTACCCATGGAAAACTCCCGGACAAGGATATTTTTAACCCCGGAAGGCCCGGATTACCGTATTTTATGACCATATTTTTTTATATAACAAGTTTTTATGGCTTATAACAGTTTTTTCAAGCCAAAAAGATTTCACATTTTTTGAAAAATTCAGTATATTCTTAGATGTAAATACCACGGTATTGTTGCCGTGTGTTTTACAATTCGATTTGAATGTTTTCTTAAACGTATAAATTGTATCTATGGAGGTTTAGATTATGAAAACTATAGGTAAAACAATTATTGCAGTGGCAGCCGTTGCCGCTGTGTCTGTGGGTGTTCTGGCCCTTTCCTGCCGTGCAAGCAATGGTTCAGCCAATGTCGTCTATGCACAGACAAATCCTGCTAAATCCCTGCCGAGTGACGGTCTTGAGATTACCCAGGCTTTGCAGCAGTCATTCCGCTCAATAAGCTCCCAGGTGCTTCCTGCGGTTGTTGAGGTGGATGTTACCACAAAGACAAAAACTCAGAGCTATAATCCTTTCAAGGATCTGCCTTTCTTCTTTAACATGCCGGGCTTTGGAGATGAGGACGGTACACGTGAGTATGAGTCATCTGCCCTTGGTAGCGGTGTAATTGTCCGCCGTACAGGTGACACAATCTATGTCCTTACAAACAACCATGTAACCGAGAACTCTTCCTCAATCAAGATAAAGCTGAACGACGAGCGTGAATTTGAAGGTACTCTTGTTGGTGCAGATTCCAGAATCGACATTGCCCTTGTCTCATTCAAGAGCGATGACACCACAATTACCGTGGCAGCCCTTGGTGACAGCGATGAGGTCCAGCAGGGTGACATTGTTCTTGCACTTGGAAGCCCTCTTGGATATTTTGCATCCGTGACCCAGGGAATTGTCTCTGCAACAGGACGCAGCGGCGGTGAGATAGGCTCTATCAGCGACTTTATCCAGACAGATGCCGCAATCAACCAGGGTAACTCAGGTGGTCCTCTTGTAAACATCTACGGTGAGGTCATCGGAATCAACACATGGATCGCATCACAGTCAGGTGGAAGCCAGGGACTTGGTTTCTCTATCCCGATCAACAACATCAAGACCGATATCGACCAGTTCCTCACCAAGGGAAAGGTCTCATACGGTTGGCTCGGTGTAAGCCTGTCTGACGTAACCCAGGAATACAAGGATGCCCTTGGTGTAGGAAAGGCAAACGGTGCCCTTGCATCTGAGGTGTTCCTTGATTCTCCTGCAATGAAGGGTGGACTCCAGGCCGGTGACTTTATTGTTGCCCTAAACGGAAAGGACGTAAAGGATGTTAACCAGCTTGTCCGCGATGTAGGAAACATTCCAGCAGGTCAGACCACTACAATCACTGTAATGCGCGGTTCCTCAAAGGTTGACCTTAAGATAAAGATGGATGAGAGATCTGACGAGATTGCCTCTGACGGAAGCAAGCTGTGGCCTGGATTCATGGCAGTTCCTCTGAGTGACAATATCCGCAAGCAGCAGAAGATCTCAGACAAGGTAAAGGGTGTGGTTGTGACAAATGTTCAGGAAAAATCTCCTGCGGCTGCATTGAGGCTTCAGAACGGAGATGTAATTACGGCTGTAAACGATACACCGGTCTCCACAGTTGAGGAGTTCTATGCGGCTCTTAACACTAACTCAAAGAAGGAAGTCTGGTTTGACGTACATTCCGGAGGCCACACAATCAGCACCGGTCATTACAAGCTGGATAAATAGTTATTTTAGAAAAACTTTGTAACCTTTTGGGAGTAGGAGAGTTTAGTTTATAGATGAATGATTAAGCAAATCGTTGCGTGAAATTTCATAGAAACTCCTTTTTTATAACCGGATCTGTGTCACAGGTCCGGTTGTTTTTTTCTGCTCAATTATTTACCAAGATCGTCCGGGGATGCAACCATGAGTGTTCCGTCGTCATCATCGTCCTGGAGTGCAAGGGCGGCCAGGTTTGCTGTCTGCTTTGAGCGTGCGGCCTTCTGCCATGTGGTTCCAGCCTCTACAAGTGAGTCCATCTGCTTCTCTTTTCTCTCTTCCTGTTTCTCAAGCTCAACTCTTGCGGCAAGAATCAGGGATGTGGCCATGTCTGCCCTCATGTGGAGCAATTGTGCAATCTCGGATTCCGGTGCTTCAACAAGTGCCTTCAGGGTTCCGTATTTTTTCATCAGGAGCTTGTCCTTTTCCTTTCCTACTCCAGGCAGCTTTATGAACGGTGATACTGTGTTTTCCTTTGTGCGCAGGTTCTGGTTGTTCTTTGTCGCAAAACGGTGGGTCTCATCACGTACCCTCTGCAACAGCCTGAGTCCCTCGCTTCTTTTTGGAAGGCATATCGGCTTTGAGGCATGGGGCCTCCATATCTCCTCGTCTCTCTTGGCAAGTCCCGCTATAGGTATGTCAATTCCAAGGGCCTTCAGCACTCCGTCAACTGCATTTACCTGTCCGATACCACCGTCTATCAAAAGCAGGTCAGGCAGAGGCTTTTCCTCGTTCAACAGTCTGGAATAGCGCCTTGAGACCGCTTCCCTCATTGACTGGAAATCATCTATGTAGCCGTCCGTAGTCTTCAGGCGGAAATAGCGGTAATTCTTTTTGTCCGGGTTGCCGTTGTAAAAGCTGATGAGAGATGCCACAGGGAATTTTCCACCGATATGGGCGATGTCAAAGCCTTCGATTCTGGCGGGCAGGGCAGGAAGTCCAAGAACCCTCTTTAATTCCTCCATAGCAGGGAAGTCACCCCTTTCCCTTGTGCGGCGGATTATGTCCTCGTGTGCGTTCTGTCGTGCCATTGTGATTGCGGCATTGTGCAGCGGAAACTTCTGCATGTCCTGACTGATGCTTACGATGTCACATACAGGGCCATAGCTTTCGTTGAGCCATCGTTGCATGATTTCCATGCTTTCCTGTGTCTGGACATAGATATGCGGTGGCAGGTCTTCCTTCTCGGTGTAATATGATGCCATGAACTCACCAAGGACCTCATCCTCCTCGTTAAGCGTAACGGCCTGGTAATTGTCACGTCCCAGAAGCTTTCCTCCACGGATCTTGAGGACTGTAAAACTGATCAGCTCACCCTCGCTCCAGCTTGCGATATAATCCCTGTCGTCTCCGTCAAAACCTTCTACGCTGTTCTGGTTCTGCAGTACAGTCAGGGCCTTGAGTCCGTCCCTTAGTCTTGCGGCTTTCTCGAAATTCAGGGCAGCGGCGGCTTTCTTCATGTCGGATTCCAGTTTTTTGGCGGTTTCCTCTCCTTTATTCTCAAGTAAGCTGGAGATTTCTTCGATAAATTCAGTATAGGTGGATTGGGCGACCTCTTTGCAGCAGGGTGCCAGACATCTTCCTATATGATAATACATGCAGGGAGTAGCCTTTTTCCTGAATTGCTTGCAATGCCGTATGGGATATATCTCGTAGAGCGTCTCTATGAATGTATCAAGCGCGGTGGCATCTGGAAAGGGACCGAAATACCTGGAGCCATCCTGAACTATGCGTCTGGTCTTAAAAAGCCTGGGGTATTCTTCTTTTGTGATTCTAAGGACAGGATAAGATTTGCCGTCCTTCAGGTCTATGTTGTATTTCGGCGTGTGCTGTTTTATCAGGTTGTTTTCCAAGAGGAAAGCTTCGTATTCGTTATTTGTTGTAATATATTCTATGCTGTGGGCATTGCCAACCAGAAGCCTTGTCTTTATGTCCTTCTTTCCACTAAAATAGGACGTAAGGCGGTTCTTGAGGTTTTTTGCCTTGCCTACATAGATTATGGTTCCGGCTTCATTGCGCCAGAGGTAAACTCCGCTTTGACCGGGTGCTTTTAGGGCTGTCTGATGCAGAATTTCCCTGCGGCTTAGCGGGGGCGTTTCTTGCTCAGGCTGTGAACGAGAAATTTGTATAGATGAATCGAACGGGTGGTCTGATACATGCATACTAAAAGAATACTTTTTTTTGCGACATTTTGTCTACTGACAGCAGGCATGATTTTTGCCGAGGAATCTGTCATTACTTTAGGCGGAAAAAAAGGCTGGTCAAAAATCCAAAAAATGGACGGGGTCGTATACGGTACGGGGCGTTATGGCTACGAAAGCATTGTGCTCGATACCAACAAGAGGGTAGCAGAGGATACTTCTGATCTTCTTCTTGATTTTGAGGAAAAGCTTGTAATCGATCAGACCGGAAACTACACAGTCGAGGAAAACAAGCTCCTTAACTCAACTTCCTCAAAGATGGGTAAGGGTGCGGGATTAAGCCGTGGCAAGGGTGGAATAAGGCTGTCCGGTGCAAACGGTTCTCTTTTCGGCTCTACAGGAAGCACGGGGTCTTTCCTTATTGAATTCTGGCTTTGTCCTTCGATTGCAGAGAACGGTGAGATGGTTTTCTCATGGAGATCCTCAAGAACAGAGGACAATTATCCGCTCTACCAGATGATTTCCGCAGGTTTCTACAACAATCACCTTCAGTGGCGCTTTACCAACGTATTCCAGGATTACAGGCAGAACGGCGGGCTTATAGAGCTTGCAAGCTATAAAACAATGATTCCTAACGTATGGACTCATCACTCAATCAGCTATGACCAGGATTCAGGTCTCCTTGAATACCGCATAGACGGTAAGCTTGAGGACATGAAATACGTGACTACAAACGGCAAGGAGATGGGAGGCTACATTTATTCCCCCATTCTCGGAGTTCCTGCTGACATAGAGATTTGCCCTTCATATACGGGACGCATCGATGACTTCCACATCCAGAGAAAGGCAGAAAGCGCTTCAAGTACGGCACTCCGCTACGATTCATACAAGAAGGACGGAGGACGTTTTGTCACGGAGCCTATTCTTGTAGGCCTCAGCTCAGTTCTCCAGAAAATTGACGCAATCACGACAGAGCCAGCACAGACTGATGTTGTTCTTTATGCACGTGCGGGAGACAATTACTTTAACTGGACAGATACGGAGCCGGCATGGGTTCCTGTTGCAAACCACCAGCAGATCGAGAACGTAAAGGGCAAGTATTTCCAGGTGGCAGTTGACCTGTACACGGACGGAAACGGTTCCAAGACTCCTTCAGTGACCCAGCTGGACCTGCATTACACAGCGGCATCAGCTCCATTACCGCCGTTTACATTGATTGCAGAGCCGGGAAACGGTCAGGTTACGCTTACATGGAGCTATTCCGTGGATGACAGCGCAGGCGGATATTACGTGTATTACGGTGAGCGTCCAGGTGAATATCTTGGCCGTGAGGCAGTGCAGGGGACCTCTCCTGTGAATGTTGGTAATACGGCAAAGGTTACGATTAGCGGATTAAAGAACGGAAAAATATATTATTTTGCAGTGGCAACGTATTCAAATCAAGATGAACGGATTGTCGGAAGTCTTTCAAAAGAAGTTTACGCAAGGCCGCTCCGCAAATAAAAAATAGAGCAGCAGACAGTAAGAGAGGATGATATGAACGAAGCAATGAGTACAGCAAACAGGTTAATGATGGACAGGGCAAGGTCGGCAGTGTTGTCCCGTGATTTTACTTTAGCAGCACGACTTTACAAAAACCTGCTCAAGGAGGATCCTACCAACAAGGAGCTTCTTTCAGCTTTGGGCGATCTGTATCAGCGTTCAGGAAACGACTCTCAGGCCATTCCGCTTTACAATCAGATTGTACAGGCAAACCCGAATGATGTTGTGGCCCTGAACAACCTTGGCTCAATCTACCGCCGCCTCAAAAGGTATGACGAGTCAATCGCAGTTCTTGAGAAGGCCGTAATTGTTGACGAATCAAACGTCCAGACATTCTATAACCTTGGCTTTACATACAAGCTGATGGGAAAAAACGAGAGCGCAATCCAGTGCTTCAACACAGTTGTTGAAGAAAACCCAAACGACGTTCTTGCATATAACCACCTTGGGGCCATCTATGCCGCCGAGCGTGAATACGATAAATCAATCTCCTCATATCAGAGGGGACTCAAGGTAGACCCGAACCATCCTATCCTTCACTTGAATCTTGCACAGTGCTACGAGAAAGTAGGAAGCCTTGATCTTGCAGTAAACGAGTACGAGGCCGCTTTGCGTTCAAAACCGGGTTGGCGTGATGCAACAGACGGTTATGTAGATCTTCTTGTCCGCAAGAATGACATCACCGCAGCACTTGAGCTTATCAATCAGGCATTGAGGCTTAATCCACAGGATGCAGAAATGCATGCCAAGCTCGGAGACATCTATGCCCTGATTACTGATTTTGACAGCGCTGAGATGGAATACAACTCCGCCTTGAAGTGCAACCCCGCAAGCGTTCATGCCTTGTCTGCTCTTTCATGTGTATATGACCTGCACGGAAATCATGCTGAGGCATTGAAAATCCTTGCTCGTTACAGCGAAGTAAAACATGATGATTCCGACATGCTCAAGGTAAGGGCATCGGTAATGATGGGATCAGGCAAGCTTCATGAGGCTGCAGGTCCTGTAAAGGAACTCTGGGACAGGGACAGCGATGACGTACAGATGCTCAGTCTTCTTGCACAATATTATATCCTGCGTGGAGAAGAAAGCAAGGCAGAGGGATGCTTGAAGAAAAGCCGCAGACTTGATGCCGAATACATTGATTATTTCAAGGATTACGCAAAACGCTATCTTCAGCTTAAGAAATACGACAGGGCAATCAAGAATCTGGAAGTTTATCTTAAAGAAAAGGAATTCGATTCAGAGACTCTTTATCTTCTTGCAAAGTGCTATGAGGAGACAAAGCAGTATGAGAAGGCCCTGTATCAGTACAAGAAAATATCTGACTTCTTCGGCATGGAATCAATCTATGACAAGGCCCAGGAACGTCTGCAGAAACAGATGGAGCTTGACGGAATAGAGAAGAGGGATCAGGACATTGACTTTGATGCCCTTGAGACTTCAATGCAGGAAGAGCTTGGTCTTGAAAGAAGTCTTGTTGAGGAAGATGTCACCGAGGCACCGGAGATTGACGACAACATTGAGCCGGTAATTGAATTTGAGCCGATGGATCAGGAACACATCTCTGATGCAAAGAACAAGATGAACTGGGGAGACCGCGGATATACATTCGAGAAACTTACGCACGAGGACAGCTCTGGTGGATCTCCGTTTGACCGCCATCTTGATGATGATATTTTTGCAAGCAAGAGCAAGAACGGTGAGCTTGACAACCTTGTTCCACGCTCAGAAAAAGAAGACGAGGACCTGGAAGATAATTTCTTTGACGGAAATCCCTTCGGTAAACAGGCACCGCGCAATGCTACTGTAGAAGACCTGATGGAAGACAATTTCCTTGATGAAGATATTGAGGGAACAAAGAAAAACAAGAATGATGCAGTAACTCCAGTTACCGACGGAACAGTTCCTGTTCCACAGAATCCTTCACCAGCAAATGCACCTGCTTCAAAACCAGCGGACTATCCTGCCGGTGGATACGGACCAGCTTCTGACATTTCTCCTTTCTCCGATGAACCTGTTGCGTCTTCTGGTACACCTGCATCTTCAGATTCACCAGCGTTTGGTGATATGCCTTCCGATGCTTTGGCATCTGATTTTGCTCCGGCTTCTGATTTTGACAGTCCGGCTCCAGCTCAAGGAAGTGCAAGACCTGTTTCAGGCGAGCCGGTTATGACCGAGGCAGCTCCTGAGGAACTTGAATCACAGGAACCTGAGTTTAGCGATGCAACTCCTTCATTTGAGGATGGCCTTGATGACCTTGACCTTGGACAGGATCAGGATCTTAGGGAAAGCCTTAGCGATGATGATGCGGATATTTTCGGTGACAGTATCAGCGAGGAAAGCAAAGAGGATGATTTTGACTTTGTCTCTGAGGGCATTCAGGATGAGGCAGGATCCACTGATCTGGATGACATTCAGATTGAGGACGAGGGCCTGCTTGATGAGGATGAGTCACAGGAAGATGATGTTGAATTTGTACCCGAGACAGTTGAATCTGATTCAGAAGATGTTGAGCAGCTTGAATATGAGGAAACAGAGGAATCTGCAGAAGATCTTACTGAATCTTCAGAGGAGCCAGGTCTTGATGATGACATGCCTGACTTTGAGAATGAGTCAGTCGAAGTAGAGGAAGAAGTTCCTTCCGTAGAGACTGTAATAGACGAGGATGTTCCTGAGGTAGAGTCCAGCGAGCTTGATGATGCACTTGCCGCAGAAACTACAGTTATTGATGAGATCGATGAGATTTCACAGGCTGAGGGATTTGCCGCAAACGATGAGATAGAAACCGCAGAAGAAACTGTATCAGTTGCTGATACGGTTGCAGAGACAGAAGAAACAGAAGAAGAGTCAAAACTATCTGCTGACCTGTTCATTAAGCTGCGTGCCTTGAGCGAATATCTTCCTGTTGACAAGAAGCAGGAATTCCAGGACAGCCGTGAGAGCCTCTTGCTTGACTACATTATACGTAAGCTTTCAGGAGAGCCGGGATTATTGCAGACAGCACAGAACGTCCGTGACAGCCTGAATCTTCAGGATGAGCCTCTGGATAACGTAAGCCTGAGCCAGACAGCAGATGTCTTGAATGACATGAAGTCATATCTTGCATCACTGCCAGACAGAAAGCTTGCACATTCACTGCAGGATCAGATGGATGGTGCAATAAAGATTCTTAAAGACGAATAATCCTTGAGTTTGTGAGGACGATGTTGCCTGTCTCCGTGATGAGCACATCGTTCTCCAGACGACAGCCTCCCCACTCTGGATCATATAATCCGGGTTCCAGCGTAACTATATTTCCAGCCTTAAAAACTTCATCAGGTTTTGCCCTTGTGCTTATAAAAGGGTTCTCGTGTATTGCAAGGCCTGTGCCGTGTCCAAGACCGTGTGGCATAGATTTTCCGTATTCAGCAAATATATCATCCGCGCATTTAACTGCATCGTGTATCGGTGTTCCCGCCTTGTAGAAGTTGATGCAGGAGTCAGCCGCTTTCTGAACAAGAGATAGGATAAGTTCCTGCTCCTTGCTTAAAGGTCCGCGTGCGACAGTAATCGTGCAGTCACTTGCATAGCCCTCGTAGCATACACCGTAATCAAGAATTGAAAGCCCCTGAGTTCCCCATGAGCCTGAAGTATAGCCTGGAAATGCATGTATTCCGAAACTTCTTGAAGGACCTGCCGCCAGTGTGTCAAAGCTTGTCCTCTCGCATCCTTGAATCCTGAGTTCTTTTTCTATGAACAATGCAACATCGCTTTCTGTCTTAAGCTCACCGCCGCGTAAAAGGCCTTCGATTTTATCCGTCATTGCGCTTGTAATGTCGCATGCCTTTCTTGTGCATTCAATCTCATACGCATCTTTCTGAGCCCTCAGGCTTGACACATATTCGTGAACGGAGTTTTCCCTGCATTCAACTTTCCATGAATCTAGGGCATCCCTGAACTGGCCGTATTCAATAAAGGAAGTTGATGGTGGAAGCTCTATGATTTTTTCTGATGGAGCGATTTTTTCCGCAATTGATTTTACACATTCAACATAATCACGCTTGAATTCTGTAAATGGAATCATCTCTGAGCAATGGGCCTTTTGTCTTGCAAGGTTC
Organism: Treponema sp.; assembly: GCA_017960765.1. Lineage (GTDB taxonomy): Bacteria > Spirochaetota > Spirochaetia > Treponematales > Treponemataceae > Treponema_D. The sequence goes on along the minus strand of JAGCYQ010000060.1, from coordinate 10,045 downwards.
TCATCCCACGGGCTTAGGATTGCCTTTCCGCTTTTGGTAACGAATAAAACTGCATCGCTCGGGTGGCCTGAAAGGTAACGCAGGTTTAGATCCCTGAAGTCCTCGCTGTCATGGAACACCGCGATGGCGATATTGTTTTTTTCAAGATACTCACTGACTTTCTTTATTCTGGCTGAATATATTTGCTCAAAATCCACAGACATACTTTACCTCTTGAGTTTCTTTATAAGGGTCTTGATGAGCGGATCACGGGTAATGACCATAAGTCCGATGCCTATAGAAGCAAAAATCAATCCTGTTATTACAACCGGAACACCCTGTGAGATAAAACGGTGATGTCCCTGGAACAGTTCAATTATTTTCCACCTAAGGAAATAAACCGGAACAGACGCGATTACGGAGAACAAAATCATCCTGAGTGAATAGAGTATGGATGATGTCAGGACGACTTTATTGGATATGTTCTGGTTTTTGGCAAGGAAAATGAACAGCACAACAGTGTTTACAAAGGATGCGATGGTCAATGCGATTGCGATTCCTGGACCTCCCCAGATCTTGCAGAAAATGCTTGCAAGTATGATGTTTACCGCAAAGTTGACTATTCCTGCGACCGTCGGTTTTACGGTGTCCTGCTGTGCATAGAAGGCGGGGGCAAGAATACGGTTTAACGCGATGAAATATAGTCCGATTATGTGGCATCGGAAAACCTTGGCTGTCATCTCGGTGGATTCTGAGTCGAACTGGCCTGTCTGGAAAAGCAGGGAAATCAGGCTTTTATCCATAAGGAGAGAATAAAAGGTTATCGGGATGGAGATGAATGCCATGATCTTAAGTGAATAGGAGAGCATGGAGCTGAATTCCGCCCATTGTTTCTTGTTTGCAAAAGCGGTCAAATCAGGAAGAATAACAGTTCCAATCGTAACGGCACAGATACCAAGAATCAATTCCTGCATTCTGAGGGAATAGGAAAGGCTTGAGAATACACCTTCGCCTGTACGGGTTGCCAGTGCTGATGATACGATATCATTGACCTGATATGCCGCCATTCCGATGATTGTAGGACCTATAAGTGCTAGTACCCTGCGTGTTCCCGGGTTTGTGAATGCGTTTTTAAGCGATGTGAACGTAACTTTCCAGTTGTTCTTCAGGACAAAGGGAAGCTGGAAGAAAGCCTGGACCGCTCCACCTGCAACGACTCCGATTGCCATGGCCCTTGCCGGATTTGCCATGTGCGGGGAAAGAATATATGCCGATGCGATTACTATGCCGTTAAACAGAATCGGTGTAAATCCAGAGGGAGAGAAAATCTTTAATGCGTTCAAGATGCCCTGGAATAATGCCGCTATGGAGATCAGTGCCAGATAGGGGAACATTATGCGGGTAAGCAATGTCGCTTCCGTTATGGATGCCGTATCACCCTCTTTATAGAAAATCCTCATCAAAAGCGGTGTGAAGATGATGCATATTACGACAAAGGAGACTGTCACGAAAGTCAGGAGGGTAAGTGTTGCGCTTACGAAATTCTGGGCTGCTTTTTTACCGTCGGGGCTGTCTGAGTCCTCAAGATATCCCTTGAACGTGGGAATAAATGCCACTGAGATGGAATTCTCGGCAAAAAGGCGTCGGAACAGGTTAGGGACATTAAAAGCCACCTGATATGCGTCTGCCAGGGATGATGTTCCCAGAAACTTGGCAAGGGTCATCTGCCGTACAAGGCCGAACACCCGGGAAATCAATGTAAGAACAGAAAGTGAAAGCCCGCTTTTAAGAAGGCTCTTTATTCCGCTCCTTTTACTTTCTTTGTTATTGGAACTGTCATTTTTTTCAATTTCGGAATTCATAGTAACTATAGAATAAAAGAGTTGCGAAAATAAATCAATCGGTATATAATTATATAGTTAGATTTTTTATCTGTTGGGTTGTAATCGTGAGCGAAGATAATAGCAAGGGTTTTAGGTTATTTGGGTTTCAAAAAGTTGGAAAAACACCGATAGTGCCTCTTTCAGTCAAGATTCTGACTGTTTTTGTCCTTTTGATATTGATTTCAACCCTTTTTACCAATTTCATTACCCTGATTTTTACGCAGAGGCAGACAATTGCACTTACCGATGACATTCTGGTCTATCAGCTCTCGGACATGTATTCAACGGCAAGCAGCCAGTTCCAGATAAGCCTTTATTCCCAGAAGCAGGATGATTCAATCAATACGATAAAGGAAACCGCTGCCCGTGACTTTACAAAAAAACACTCGGTTGCGATGGGTGTCTTTCCTGACGGAGAGTTTCTTTTCCTGATTCAGGCGGACCAATCGAGAACCTGGGATAAATTCACGGATGATACAGCCCTTGAATTCCTGAATGTGACTAAGCTTACTGCAGACAATGCCGGCAACAGGGACCGTGTGGAAGGCTCCGTTACGTTTGTGTCTCCATACGGGGCAGAATTCCGCGGGGTATTCAAGTATCACCCGGACTGGAAGTGCTATCTTATACGTGCAGAGGAAACCGCTGACAGAAAATCCGAGATGTTCAGCATTTATGTAAAGATCTCCCTCATCATATTGATTTTGACAATAGGCTTTGTTTTTGTCGGTATATCCGTGTTGAACAAGCTCCTGAGCAATATCGGGAAATTCACCTCGGAGGTATATGAGCTTCAGCAGAGTCAGGCCAATGAGAATGCAGAGCCTGCACAGGTAACAAGGGCACCAATCGACTTGAGCGGGGCACCCAACGACGACATTACCTATCTTGCGGCCAATTTCAACGACCTCTACGTCAATACGGCCAATTTGCGCAATATTTTCCAGAAATTCGTCTCCAAGAACGTGGTTGACACGGCCTATCATGACCACAAGGTTGAGCTTAAGGGTGAGCAGAGGCAGCTTACAATCCTGTTCACTGACATCAAGGGCTTTACATCGCGTACGGAAGTTCTTGGAAACGACATCATCCGTCTTTTGAACATACACTACAACTCGATAATCGGAATAATCCAGCCGGGCGGCTCATCGGATGCGAATCAGTCAAAGGCATTCATCGGTTCTCTTATCGGTGATGCAGTTCTCGGTGTGTTTGGAATCAACAGCGAGAAAACAGCCAGCAATCCGCAGAAATCGGTTGATGCCGTCAATTGTGCCTGGAACATGACCTTGCAGACAAAAAAATTCCGCCAGAAGATGGACGAGAAAAAGAAGGAGCTTGAGAGGCTCGGTCGCTTTAACAGTGAGGCAAAGAAAGTTTACGAGGCAGTCCGGCTTGATATCGGTGTAGGAATCGACGGTGGAGAAGTCTTCTACGGCAACATAGGAAGCAACAGGTACATGGCAAATACCGTTATCGGTGACAATGTAAACTCAGCATCCAGAATAGAAGGCCTTACGCGCATGTACAGGCTGCCGGTTCTTGTAAGTGAATATGTAAAAAATGAAGTGAATTCATTGCCCGAAGCAAAGGAGCGATATGAATTCTTTGAGATTGACACGGTTCAGGTTAAGGGCAAAATCGAAGGAAAGAAGATTTACTTTCCTCTTGACCGGTGGATGGTTGATGAAGATTATGCAAGCCTGTATACCGAGCAGAAATTCACGGACTTTGAGGAAGGCCTCAAGGCATATTATAAGGGTGACTGGAAAACAGCAAGAGCAGCTTTTAAAAAGAGTGACCTTGATGTAGCTCATGTATTTCTTGAGCGCATAGGATTAAAGAGTGCCCCGGCAGGATGGAATGGAATATGGACAATGACTTCGAAATAAAATCCCGCATACACTCCGGAATTCAGGATTTTCTTGAGCAGGAATCCAGGAATTTACCGTCGGAAAATGCAGGAACCAGATACGATCTTGAGCATGCTTATGAGGCCACACGGAAAAACAGCTGGAAGAATAATAAGCCTATTGTTCTCCTGATGCTCGCCGCAGTTCTTTTTGTCACGGTTCTATCCAGCGTAATCGTAATGATCGTAAATAAGAAGAACAGTCAGATTGCAGTCAAAGTTGAGAATTTTGATGACCTGAATCTTAGGAATCTTCTGGATCTTGTAGGAAGCACACAGGCCAAACTTGATGAGGAGACAAGCACAAAGCTCAATCTTGAGTCAGAAAAGGAAAGAATCATGACACAGGCCCAGGCCGCACGTGATTCATCCCTGGCAACAGTTCAGTCACTCAACATAAAGGATGCGACCGAGAGAAACCAGCGGATAAAAGAAATAGAAGACAAGTATCAGGCAGACATTCAGGGAATACCGGAGATAGAAAGAAAAATCCAGCAGGCCCAGAAGAACATCGATGAATACCAAAAGCAGCTGATGGAATTCGACTCCAATGCGGTAGAGCAGGCACGAGAGCAGCAGGCACTCCTTGACAGTGAGAAGCAGCTTCACGAGATAGAAAAAAGCAAGATTGCAAGCGAGTACGAGAACAAGCTGAATGAATTGCGCTCATCTCTGTCAGAGGTACAGCAGTCGGACTTGGCACGTCAGGAAGAGATGGTAAGCTTTGTCGTTGCCCAGTATGACCCGACGTTTGAAGATGACCAGACGGCACTTTCAATTTCCAGAAAAGCACGCTCGCAGTATGATGCAAAATACAGCGGCTCAAAGACCACTGTTACCGCGGGGGCTTCCCAGGAATTCCTTGATGCGCTGGCAGGACAGTCAGAGTATTATGCTGAACTTGAAAAGCTAAGGACAAGGTTCAACCGTCTTCCACAGAAAAACGCAATACCGTCATTTGCACTTGCACTTGAACGCATAGCGAATTCTGCGGGTAATGACATGGCAAAGGCTGCCGTCAGCGAAGTCAACAATCTTCTTGATAAGAATACAAAACTCACGGAGCGTAACGAGACCCTTGAGGGAGAAAACCAGGAGCTTGTTACAAAGAGTGAGGAGCTGACCCAAAACCTGAACACTGTGACACAGGAGAAAGATACGCTCGCACAGGAAAAGGAAACTCTTGTTGCACAAAAAGAAGAGCTTACCGCCGAGACTCAGAGCCTTAAGACCCAGAACAACGAGCTTACCCTGGAAAACAGGAATCTTTCAAAGGAAAGGGACAGCCTCAGTGCAGAGCGTGATGCCCTTGCAACTGAAAAACAGAAACTGGCAGGAGAAAAGGAAAGCCTTTCAACTCAGGTAACGACACTCTCAGGTCAGCTTAAGAATGCTACTGCGGAACAGGAAATATTATCAACCAGGGTCAAGACTCTGGATTCAAGGACAAAGGATCTGACATCACAAAACGATGCCTATTCACAGCTTCTTGAGACCCTGGTATCCCAGAGTTCTTCACATGGATTTGTGGCAAGCGTCATAAGCACAAGCAAGGTACAGCTGTTTATCAGTAAGTCCAAGAATTCATCCTTGTCAAGCCAGTACGGTGGAAGCAACGAGATTCCGGTTGGTGTTGTAAGCGACGGAAAGATTATTGCATGTGGAAAAATCTCAAAGCAAAGCGGTTCCTGGTATATGGTTCCGGTAAAGGTAGAAAACCAGTCCGCCGTAAACGAGTGGCTCACTGCAACAGAAGGCCTGCCGGTATCAGCAGATGCATCATTCTCTAAGATAAGATCAGGCCAAAGCATTGTAATCGGCACACCATTGTTCCTTGGGGAATGATGTGTTAATCAGTTTGATGATATTCAAAAAATCCTCTTATCATAAAGCCTGCGGCTTATAACAGTTTCCCTTGAATTAAAATTAAAAAACGTATATCATAGTGTAATAATGGGCTTAGTGTACTCTGATTGATTGACGCGGGTCCTAACATTCCTTTAGGAAGGTTTTTATGGCTGATAATTTAAATGAAAATACACTTTCTTCGATGAAGCTTACCAAGGCTTCTGATTCTTCTGTCCGGCCTATACGCATCGGTATTGACGTAGGCTCAACAACTGTAAAAGTTGTGGCTCTGGGCGACAATAACGAGCTTTTGTATGGTGCCTATGAGCGTCACCGTGCCGACATCCGCAACACGATTATTGCTGTCGTAACAAAATGCTTTGACGAGCTGGAGAAGACACTTCCGCTGGGTGCAGAGCAGACTATCAGCGTAAAGGTAACTGGTTCCGGCGGATTCTCTGTGTCTCAATGGCTTAACATTCCTTTTATTCAGGAAGTTGTGGCGGCAACCACTTCTGTACGCAAGATTATTCCTCAGACTGATGTCGTAATTGAGCTTGGTGGAGAGGATGCAAAGATCACCTATTTTAAGGGTGGTGTAGAGCAGAGGATGAACGGTACCTGTGCCGGTGGTACTGGTGCATTCATTGACCAGATGGCGGCCCTTTTGGAGACTGATGCCGCTGGATTGAACGAGCTTGCCAAGGGTGCCTCAACTATCTATCCTATTGCGGCCCGTTGCGGTGTATTTGCAAAGACAGATGTCCAGCCCTTGATTAACGAGGGTGCTCGCCGTGAGGATATAGCTGCGTCAATTTTCCAGGCGGTTGTATCACAGACTATCTCTGGACTTGCCTGTGGAAAGCCTATCCGCGGTCATGTTGCATTCTTGGGAGGCCCTCTTCACTTCTTGGATCAGCTGCGTCATCGCTTTGTCGTTACGCTTAAACTTACGGAGGAAGAGACCCTTATTCCGGAGAACAGCCAGCTTTTTGTTGCAACCGGTGCGGCCTATTCTGCAGAGCGTGAGGTAAGGTGCATTACCCAGGAAGATTCTGCCCTTACATTCCCGACAATAGCTTCATTCAGGGAAAACCTTAAGAACCTTGTGGGTGCCGAGATGCAGGAAGTCCAGCGTCTTGAGCCATTGTTCAAGAATCAGGAGGAGCTGGATGAATTCAATGTACGCCATTCAAGTGAAAAAGCCCTTTCTGCCGACCTGAAATCTGCAAGCGGACCTGTTTTCCTTGGTATGGATGCAGGCTCAACCACGACAAAGGCCGTTCTTACCGACGTAAACGGTGCAATCTTGTGGAGTTTCTATGACGTGAACGCAGGAAATCCTGTGGATCTTGCCGTCCGCGTGTTAAAGCAGCTGTATTCAATTTTGCCAAAGGACTGCTATATTGCCCGCGCTGTATCAACAGGATATGGAGAGGCTCTTTTCCAGGCAGCCCTTGGTGTTGATGCGGGAGAAGTTGAGACAATCACACATTACCGTGCCGCTGATTTCTTTGTTCCCGGAGTTGAATTCCTTCTGGACATCGGCGGACAGGACATGAAGTGCCTTAGGATGAAGGACGGTGCAATTACCTCCATTCAGCTGAACGAGGCATGCTCATCCGGTTGTGGAAGCTTCCTTGACAATTTTGCCCGTACCATGGGAATGAGTGTTCAGGAATTCTCTAAGATCGCGCTTATGGCCCCGAAACCTGTTGACCTTGGAACCCGCTGTACAGTATTCATGAACAGCCGTGTAAAGCAGGCCCAGAAAGAGGGTGCAACTGTAGCTGATATATCTGCCGGTCTTTCATATTCTGTAATTAAGAATGCCCTTTTCAAGGTAATTAAGCTTAGAAAGGCATCAGAGATCGGAAGCAAGGTCGTTGTTCAGGGTGGAACTTTCTTTAACGATGCGGTTTTGCGTGCATTTGAGAAAATCGCGGGTGTAAACGTATTCCGTCCCGATGTTGCAGGCCTCATGGGTGCATACGGTTCAGCCCTGATTGCAAAGGACCAGTGGGAGGACCTGAGGCGTCCAAAGCCCGATGATCCCGACCAGACCCCGAAATTCGTAAAGTCAAAGATTGCAACCCTTGATCAGCTTGAGTCATTCAATGTTGAGCTGGATTTGAGGAGATGCGGAAAGTGCTCCAACAACTGTCTTCTTACGATAAATACCTTTACCACCGGCGGTATCTCACGCAAATTTGTCACAGGAAACCGTTGTGAGCGTGGTGCTGAGCTTGGAAAAGAGGACCTTGTAGTTGATGCAAGCAATAAAGAGGCAAGTCAGCTGGATGACAGTGAGGATCCAAAGAATCTTCCCAACCTGTTTGAATGGAAGTACAAGAGGCTTTTCAGCTATTATACCCCTCTAAAGACTGAGGAAGCTACCATGGGTGATGTTGGTATTCCGCGTGTACTTAACATGTACGAGAATTACCCGCTGTGGTTCACTTTCTTTACAAAGCTTGGATTCCGCGTGCGTCTTTCTCCACGTTCAAGCAGAGGCATTTACGAGAAAGGCCTTGAGACAATTCCGTCTGAGTCAGTGTGCTATCCTGGAAAAATAAGCCATGGCCATCTGGAAAGCCTGTTGAATTCCGGCTGCCATTTTATATTCTATCCTTGTGCCCCATACGAGAAGCAGGAGGACCCGGGTGCCGGAAACCACTACAACTGCCCGATCGTCACAAGCTATCCTGAGGTTTTGCGCAACAATGTTGACCGTGTGCGCCAGGATTCAAACCTTTTGTTCATGAATCCATTCCTCCCGATTTACGACAAGGAAAGACTTGCAGAACGTCTTGCAGAGGAGCTTTTGCCTCATTTCAAGGCACTTACCGCCGAAAAAATCAAGTCTGCGGTTGATGCGGCATGGGCAGAGCAGGAAAAATTCAAGAAGGATGTTCAGCAGGCAGGAGAAGATGCACTTGAGCAGATAATAACAAGGGGTGCAAACGGTATTGTTCTTGCGGGACGTCCGTATCACCTTGACCCTGAGATAAACCACGGTATTCCAGAGATGATCCACGGACTGGGGCTTGCAGTGTTCACCGAGGACTCTGTGGCACATCTGGGTGCAATCGAAAGGCCGTTGCGCATAATCGACCAGTGGACATACCATAACCGCCTGTACAGGGCCGCCGCTTTTGTCTCAGAGATGCCTAACCTGGAGCTTGTTCAGCTTACATCATTTGGATGCGGTCTGGATGCAGTTACAGCAGATCAGGTTGATGAGATATTAAAGGCCAAGAGCCGCATGTATACGCTCATCAAGATTGACGAGGGCTCAAACCTCGGGGCAGTCCGTATCCGTATTCGTTCTCTTATCGCCGCAGTAAAGGCACGCCAGAGAAATCATGTAAAGGTCCAGATAAAGAGCGCCGCATATCAGAGACAGGTCTTCACCAAGGAGATGAAGGCAAAGCACACGATTCTTGCACCGCAGATGAGTCCTATTCACTTCAGGCTTCTGCAAAAGGCGTTCCAGTATTCGGGCTACAATTTTGTTATCCTTGATGCAGTTGACCCGGCCGCAGTTGAGACCGGACTAAAATACGTAAACAATGACGCATGTTATCCTTCTATCCTTGTTGCAGGTCAGCTGATAGCCGCATTACAGAGCGGAAAATACGACCTGAACAACGTAAGCCTGATGATTACCCAGACAGGAGGTGGATGCCGTGCCACAAACTACATTGGATTTATCCGACGTGCCTTGAATGACGCTGGAATGTCACAGGTACCGGTTATTTCCCTCAGTGCTCAGGGGTTCGAGGTCAACCCGGGATTCACAATCTCATTCCCGCTTCTGCACCGTGCCCTGCGTTCTGTCATGATAGGCGACCTTTTCATGCGCATACTTTACCGTGTGCGTCCTTACGAGAAGGTTCCGGGAAGTGCCAATGCCCTGTATGAGAAATGGAACGGTAAGGCCCAGATAGTCCTTAAATCCCTTTCAATCCATAAATATCACAAGCTCATAAAGGGAATCGTGCGTGACTTTGACAATCTTCCTCTGGTTCCGATTAAAAAGCCTCGTGTGGGTGTTGTAGGAGAAATCCTTGTAAAATTCCATCCTACGGCCAATAACCAGATAGTTGACGTAATTGAACGCGAAGGTGCTGAGTGTGTCATGCCGGATCTGGCGGACTTCCTCTTCTATACCTTCAGTACGGGCATTTTCCGTCACAAGGAGCTTGCTTTCCCCAAAAAAACCGAAAGAAATGCAAAAATATTTGTATGGTTCCTTGAACTTTACCGAAAATATATGAAGAAAGCTCTGAATAAGAGCCACCGTTTTGAATCCCCGACAATCATATACGATTTGATGAAGGGGGTGGACGACATCGTTCAGCTTGGAAACATCACTGGAGAAGGTTGGTTCCTTACAGCAGAAATGGTTGAGTTGATTCAT
>JAGCYQ010000059.1 GCA_017960765.1 Treponema sp. | reverse complement strand
GTTCCGATTGAAACTGAATCAACACCAAGCACCATGATGCCAACAAGATAGAGTGCCATTGTTCCGACGCTCCAGCACAAGTCAATCCACGAGCCAAAACCGTCACACCAGCGGACTGCATTCAGGAATTCCTTGCGGTCTGCCCAAACAAGCTCCTGAAAAGTTTTGTCCGTCTCATCCTCCGCCCTAAAGCTCTGAATGATTTTTATTCCAGACAAATCTTCGTTGATGAAGGCATTCATGTTGGAGGACTTCTGTCTTTTTGCCCTCCAGTATTTCTCTGCCTTAATCGAAATCAAGAAGATGCCGATCACCATTACCGGCATTGAGCATAGTGCGGCAAGTGCCAGCTTCCAGTTCTTTGCAAACATTATCGCCATTACCGCAATAACCGTAATCAGGTTCGGGATCAAGGTCGTTACGGCATTTTCGATTATATCCTTGAGCGAGTTTGTGTCACCGATGATACGTGCAAGAATCTTTCCTGATGGCCTTGAATCAAAAAACTTCAAGTCGAGTTTTTGAATATGCTCGTACAATTGTTGCCTTATATCCAGGATAACACGGTTACTTGTACGTGCCATCACAAGCATGCGGAGTTTAATGGCCACCACCATCACTATGTTGAGCGCCACAAATATGGCAACCATCTTCAACAGGCCCGCAATGTCGGACGGCACAATATAATTGTCAACCGCATGTTCAATCATCAGCGGATTAATCAAATCAATTGTAGTGCCAATTCCCATCAGCAAAAGCACAACGGCTACCCGCCCCTTGTATTTCATTAGATATGAAAAGAGCCTGGGCATCGTAGAAAATTTGCTTTTCTTTGCAAGTGCCTCATCCGTTTTATAACTGTTCATTTCCATAATAACCTCTTTATATGTAATGCTGAACGCCTGTCGGCAGACAGGTGATTCAACATCTTCCGTTAGATTCCGGATCAGGTCCGGAATGACAATAATTGCCATGCTGAACCGAATTCCCGTCATGCTGAACTTGATTCAGCATCTTTCCGTTGGATTCCGGATCAGGTCCAGAATGACAACTCTTGTTAATGTTGAGAGTCATAGGTCTCTTTATATAGACCCCCAAGTTTCAAAAGCTCGTCGTGAGTTCCTTCCTCTACAATCTTACCCTTGTCCATAACGATAATCTTATCCGCCTTGCGAACACTGCTTATCCTGTGGCCGATAATGATTTTCGTCATGCCTGTAAGCTCATTCAGCACTTCCTGAATCTCCTGCTCCGTCTCCGTGTCCAGTGCCGAAGTTGAATCATCCAGAACGAGCACAGGAGTCTTTCTTGCAAGCGCACGAGCAATTGTTATCCTCTGCTTCTGTCCACCGCTCAAACCTATGCCACGCTCACCGATTACGGTCTGTTCACCTTCCTTCATCTTGGAAACGAATGGCCAGGCTTTAGCCCTCTGCAATGACTTTATTACAAGGGAATGGGGCATGGTTTCCTTTTCACCCAGACGAATGTTTCCTTCTATCGTGTCGCTGAACAAAAAGATGTCCTGCATTACACATGCAATGCTCCGCCTGAGCGCCGCCAAAGGAATGTCGCGTATGTCAACTCCGTCCAAAAGAATCTTTCCCGAGCTCACATCATACATACGCTTTAACAGGTTGATTATCGTGGTCTTTCCTGAACCGGTCGCACCCATTATTCCGAGTGTCTGTCCCGCTTCCAGATTAAAGCTCACATCATCCAGAATCTTTCTTCCGTTGGCCTCGTATGTCACCTTGTCAAATGCAATCTGACCGTTCACATCAAACTGATTGAACAGCTCTTCGTCAATTCCCGACTCATCAAGAATGTTTGGAGTCTGCTCGTAGATTTTGTTCAGCCTCTTTACACTTGCCTTGGCACTGGAGAATCCGTTTGTAAGCCAGCCCAACATTTCCATTGGCCACACGATGTTTCCCACATACTGCAGGAATGCAAGAAGCTCACCCACGGTCATGTCATGTCCGACAGTAAACGCCTTTCCTATTGAATAAGCCGCACCCACAATGCCACTGCTTTCAGATACATTCTCCACACGACCTGCAATAACCGCAAGACCTCCAAAGAAAAGCACTATGGCAGGAAGCAGCCTTGTTATCAACTGCACCATAGGATTATAATGCACGAAAATCTTTGACTGCGTTATATTCAACTCATAATATTTCTGGTTGTGCTTGTGGAATTTTTTCTTCTCAAAATCCTCACGGGCAAACGCCTTAACCGTCCTCACACCAGCAAGGTTTTCTGCCGCTGTATTGTTCAACTCGGAATTCTCCTGAGCAATATCACCAAACACAACATCCAGTTTCTTTTCCATGCGAATCGCAATGAATGCCGCCGATACCATCAACGCAAGCGGGAACAGAGAGAGCTTCCAGTTCATCCGCATCATGTAGAATGTCGTAATGATTACACGCAGCATGACCTCTGCAATCAATATTCCCATGAACGCCGCAATGTCCCAGATACGGTCAACATCATCTTTTACACGCGACATCAACTCGCCGGAATTTATTCCGTCAAAGAAATTGGCAGACAGGCTTTGAATCTTGCGGAACAAATCAATCCTAACTTCCGATGCAATCTTTGAACCGCACCAGTCGCAGATGAATTCCTTCGCATACTGAAATACACAGCGTCCGACACCAATGCCCAGAATTCCAAGCAGGAGCATCTTGAGCAAATCCATCTGACGGTCAATCAGGACATCATCAACAATATGCTGGACAATAATCGGAGCTATCATATCAAGCCAAGTGCTAAAGCCCATAGCAATGACTGCGATTGAATAAAGCACGGCATACCGCCGCACATATTTTCCTAAATTTAACTTCGTTTCCATAAAAAAATACCTTTTGTACATCAAGACTCAGGGCGCAATAAAATACGTCCTTAAAAGATTAAATTGTGAGGATTAAAAATGAAATTGGGAATGTTTCAGAAAGAAAAGTCCAGGAGACTCATTCCCGATTTCATATTATTCACACTGTTAACCATGGGTCTGAACCTCCTTGCCATTTTGGCGACCTGTAGTATATCGTCAAATTATCACAATAAAAAAATTTGTTCAAGTGGGTAAGGGTAATAAAATACGAATAATTACAACTCAGGTTCCAATTCTTCATAAGAACCATCTGCATGATAAATATATGCTCTGGCAGTCTTATAGTCTAGCTTGTAAAGAACGGGACCGTCTGTATACTCTTCATAATAGGGGGGATTCACCTGATATTTTTGATCACGCGGAAACCATGCACAATCCTTTTGTCTACAGGCATATAACTGATTTCCACTTATAAACCGAAAACGTTTAATCTGCTCGCAGCTCTCTTTGGAATAAACCCCTATCTCTATTCCATCCCAGTCATCCCCTTCTATGGCCATTGTTGATCGCCCACCAATAAAATAACAATTGCTGGACTCTGCAGCAAAAAACATGGATCTGCCATCTTCGTTGTCTGACTTAACACCCGTATATTCAAAAGAAGCAGGAACGGTCTTATTGTTCTTGTACAAAAATCTTGTCACCTTACAATTGCATTCCTCGTCCCTGAAGACAACATTCAATGATATGAAACGGTTTTGTTCGTTTGGATTATCACCGTAGTAATCAGAAGCCCCTATTCCAAATGTTTCACTATATTTTCCGTTACTACCTAAAGTTGATATTGTATTATCCTTTAAAAATTGATCTTCTGGGAAAAAAGACTCAAAAGGAATTTCACTTATTTTGTTTTTATCTGACGAACTTAAGTGAATTAACTTGAAGCCCTTCCTACCTTCTTCGGTAAAGGAAAAGTCTTGAAGTTTAGAAGCTATGACATAATAGTCATCATTGCATCTATAAACTCCTTTTATACAACCTAGATCTATGTCAGTTCCAGGAACATCTATTTCCTCTGCAAAAGAACCGTCTGGTAAATATTTGTATGCAGCAAACCCAACATGATAATCCGAATACGTTGCGGCCCAAAGCGAATCCTCTGAACCATCTGCATTATATACAATACCTACTGTATGGATATTCGGAGCAAGAAATGATATTTTACCAGTCTGTATATCAATTCGTACAAGATGGTTTTGCCGTCCACTTCCGTCAAACCAGATACTCTTTCCAAAAACAACCATATTATTCATAAATAAGGCTCTTGTTTCTGGCTGTCCCCTGTATGATGTCTGTTTCCTTAAATCATAAGTCCTTACAAGACATCCTGTCTCCGAATCCCATACGTGTATCTGACAGGGAAAATTAGAAGGGGCAAAGACATAAGAATCCTTCCACTCCAATGGCTCAAAATCTTCATAAAGCTCTGCATCCGGTATAGGATCCCAGTCAGAGGGACATCCTGTAACCATGAATGAAAATGGAAAGATCATAAACAGGAATATCTTTAAAAGATGATTTTTCACTGGTGGTACTCCTGTTCAACATTTGATGTGGCAGTATATGTCTGTATTTCCCATGTCTACATTTTCATTATTTGCAGCCGTACGGCCTGAAAGACACTTCACCATCAGCAACATGAACCATGAACCTTATTGCCGTACACTGATATGTGGTTATTACAACTTAATAAAACGAAAGGAATAACTAGCCAACAAAACAATACATTTTTTTTCATACTTTTTACACCTAAAGAAATTACTTGTATATATTGATTAAACAATAGCAAAAATGAATTATCTTGTCTACACAATTATCACTTATATCACATTTTTAAAATATGAAATGGTGATGACAAAAAACAAAAATTCTTTTAGTATTTGGACATGGATTCAAAACTGCGCGGAACATTACAGGCGCTTGCAGAAAAATACGAGACAAAAAACTTTATCAAAAGCGACCCCTCGCAATTCATGCACCGATATAAACAAACAGACGATGTGGAAACTGCCGCTTTCATTGCCGCAAGCCTTTCGTTTGGAAGAAGGGACCAGATTTTAAAGCATGTTGAACTGATCCTTGAGCAGACCGACGGAAGCCCCGCACAATGGATAAGGGACGGAAAATACAAATCGTTTTTTGCCCAATCCGAAAAATCATTTTACCGCATGTTTTCGTTCAACACGATGAGGCTTTTGTGTGACCGCATGAGTGAGATGTTGAGAAAGGAAAACACACTAGGGGATTATTTTCATTCGGTTTACAAATTGAATGCTGATTCCGGAATCCACTTGTCTACTCTTATTGCAAATGAATTCTGTAAGGAATGTTCGATAATTCCACATGGAAAGGACAGCGCAAACAAACGGCTGAACATGTTCCTGCGATGGATGGTTCGTGACAATTCTCCTGTGGATTTGGGATTGTGGACATGGTACAAAAAAACTGAGCTTTTGATTCCGATGGACACG